>CALWYO010000105.1 GCA_944385785.1 uncultured Oscillospiraceae bacterium
TTTCTTATCGGAAAGAGCCAGGACAGCCTCTTTTACATCTTGAGAAAAATAGAGTGAGCCAAGGGCGCATACAACTCCATCACTTCCAGCAGTATCAATAGCAAGCTTTACACCATCAGGTATTGAGTCTGCTGCACAAGCCCTTAAACCACTTTCGCTAATCATTTTTGCATATTCATCAGCTGGCAGTGCACGATGATTATCAGGTGTTACAGTTATAAAGCACTCTGCGATCGGCGCCAAAAGCGGAAACATTTCACCAACATCTTTATCAGCCATAACGCCTGTCAGAAAAACAACTTTCTTCCCCGGCGTATTTTCTTCCAAGCTCTTTACGGCTGCCTTGATACCATGTGGATTGTGGGCACCATCCAAAAGAAACACAGGCTCCGTACGCAAAAGCTCAAATCTCCCCGGCCATCGCACCTCAGATAATCCCAAAAAAATCGCATGTTCATCAATTTTCCAGCCTTTATTTCTAAGCAGTAGCAAGGTCGTAATTGCCAACGCCGCATTATAAGGCTGATAGCACCCTGCAAGAGGCAATTTTATCCCTTTCAACTCGCCAAAGTCAATTACGCTTCCAGTAAGGTCATGTTTAACAATGTTAAGTTTAGAAAAGTCTGTTCTAATCAATGTTGCGTTTTGCTGATCACATTTACCTTCAATAACATCCATTGCATCAGACTCTGCACCGTAAACTACAACATTGCATCCGTGTTTGATGATTCCTGCTTTCGCCTGTGCAATATCAGCAATAGTAGGTCCAAGATGTTTTGTATGATCAAGTCCGAGAGCCGTGATAACTGCCGCTTCAGGAGCCGGTATAACATTTGTTGAATCAAATTCTCCTCCCATGCCGACTTCCAACACAACTATATCGCACTGCTTTTCCACAAAATATAAAAAGCCCAATACTGTAATCAGCTCAAATTCTGTGGGCTTGTCCTCTTCCGCCTCTGCATATGGTTTTACAAATTCCACCAATCTTGCCAGTTCATCGTCACCGATATTCTCTCCGTTCACTCTGATGCGCTCATTGAACCTGGCTATATATGGTGAAGTGTATAGGCCTGTCTTGTATCCTGCCGCTCTCAATACAGACTCGATCATCGCACATGTAGAGCCTTTGCCATTTGTACCTGCCACATGGACAAACTTAAGTTTTTTTTCAGGCGACCCAAGCTTCTTTAATAGGGCCTGAGTGCGGGAAAGCCCTCTTTTTGATCCTCTCCAGCTTATAGTGTGTATATACTCAAGAGCTTCATCGTAAGTCATTTCCAGCCCTCCTTACAGTCGATGTCATGCCAAGCCTGTTCATTACTGCTTTTATAAGAATACATTCAATAGCCCCGGCAACTATTGAAACTCCCAGCCCAATAAATACTCCCCAGTACGGCATCCCAAACCATATGATTTTACCAATAGACTTTATTCCCACTTGACCTATAAGATGAGCTAAAGACACAGCAACAACGATCTGTGTCATTCCACGGCGCTTAACGATAAATTTAGGCACAATTCCCGCACAAATTCCAACAAATGCAGCTCCAATTGATATCATGGGATTCAGTGCGGGGTTTGTAGAGCAAAGACAGCTTATTACGTCAGCACTTACTCCGACTGCTCCGCCCACAACCGGTCCAAAAACCAGACCGGCAAAAATCACAGGCAAATTTTCCAGTGTGAATCTGTAGTAAACATTAAAAGTCATAAAATTTTTGCACAGCATTCCTATAACTACACCTACGGCAGTTAGCATTGCCGAAAGTGTCAGAACTTGTGTGCCGGTCCATGTCTTTTCTCGCTTTTGTTGCATAAAAAATACCTCCTTATAAGCAGCATAGCTGCATATCGGAGGCGCAAGTATCCCCTGTTATGCAGCAGCGGGATGCGAACGCCGTACCGCGAGAAACTCTTCGTCCGTGTGGCAACTCCCCGTCCACACAGCACTTTACGCACGGCATCCTACTCTGCTTTTTTATTGCTGATATAATATATCACCGCTTTGCAATAATGTCCATAATTTTTGCAAATTTTTATCTATATTGTCTTATTATCTTGTAATCACATCGCAACCACTTGAAAACATATATACAAAGTGATAGTCTATAAATACAACAGCGGCTTTCCGCTGTTTGTTGCCGTCTTAAGGCATATTTATTTCAAACATGGAAGCGGGTTTTAGCAATGAAGGCACTTAAATCCGATAAGCAGCGAGGTTTAAATATAGTTATCATTGGCTGCGGAAAAGTTGGTACATCTCTTGTAGAAAAATTAAGCCGTGAAAACCATGATATAACTGTCATCGATAAAGACCCTGAAAAAATACGCTCCATTATTGACTCATATGACGTTATCGGAATAGCTGGAAATGGAGCCAGTTTCAGCGTACAAATGGAAGCGGAAGTACCTAATGCCGATATACTTATCTCTGTTACACAGTCTGATGAGTTGAACCTTCTCTGCTGCATTGTAGCAAAACGTGCTTCAAATTGTGAGACTATTGCCAGAGTCCGTACCCCCGATTACAGCAATGAAGCTCAATACCTTAAAGACCAACTTGGCCTTGCAATGATAATAAATCCTGAGAAAGCCTCTGCAAAAGAAATTTCCCGGATTCTTCATACACCTACTGCTCTTGGGGTTAGCTCCTTTGCCCGCGGGCATGCCGAGATGATACGTGTAAATATTCCAAGTTCAAGTCTTCTTCCTGGGAAAAAGCTCAGTGAACTTGAAGATGTAATGTCTGGAGACGTACTTGTATGTGCGGTTGAACGCGGTGAAGAATTGTTTATACCTGATGGTTCTTTTACTCTTTTGGAAAATGACATAATCAACTTCATATGTCCGTCCCAGAAATCTCTGTCCTATTTAAAGCGTTTCGGGTTCAAAACGTCTCAGGTACGCGACGTCCTTATAGTAGGCGGTGGCAGAACCAGTTATTATCTTGCTGAAGAGTTAATATCTTATGGGATTCAGGTCAGAATTGTTGAAATAGACAAGTCCAGATGTGATGAATTAAGTTCATTGCTGCCTAAAGCCATTATCATCAACGGCGATGGCACAAACGAAGATGTCCTGAAAGAAGCAAGAATAGAAAACGTGGATGCCGTTGTATCTTTGACTGGTATTGATGAAGAAAATATAATGCTGACTTTACACGCTCAAGGTATTTCCAATGCGAAACTCGTGACCAAAATAGATAGGATTATGTTCCCTGAGGCGATTTCAAGACTCAATCTGGGCAGTATAGTTCGTCCCAAATATCTGACTACAGATGCAATTGTCGCCTTTGTACGCTCAAGATCAGCCTCCAAGAACAGCAGTATTGAAACATTGGTAAGACTTTTTGACAACCGTGGAGAGGCCATTGAATTTATCGCTGATTCCGACTCACCGGTAGTAGACATACCTTTAAAAGATCTATCCACCAAAGACCATCTTCTTATTGCCTGTATTGGCCGAAATGGCAGAACACTCATACCAAGCGGTAATGAATGTATAAAAGCAGGTGATCTCGTTATAATCGTTACAACTCACACTGGTCTGCGAGAATTAGAGGATATTTTGATATAGAGGGTTCGTCACATGAATTTTCCTATTATACGGTATATACTGGGATGGGTACTTATTGTAGAAGGACTCTTAATGCTCATACCCTTGATAGTCGGTTTCATTTATTCTGAAAGCTCAGGCCTCTGGTTTTTATACGTGTCCCTGCTTTCCCTGGTATTAGGTGCAATTATGTCGCGTAAAAAGCCGGCAAGCCGTGATTTCTTTCTTCGTGAAGGCTGCGTAACTACAGCCCTCAGCTGGATAGTAATGAGCGTAATTGGCTGTCTTCCTTTTTGCTTAAGCGGTGAAATTCCATCTTTTGCCGATGCGATGTTTGAAATCATCTCCGGCTTTACAACTACTGGTGCCAGTGTCCTCTCAGATGTGGAGTCTCTGTCACACAGTATGCTTTTCTGGAGAAGTTTCTCCCATTGGATAGGTGGCATGGGTGTCCTTGTATTTTTACTGGCAGTTATTCAGATGGCAGGCGGTTCAGGCATGAATCTCATGAGAGCCGAAAGTCCTGGCCCTACTGTCGGTAAGCTGCGCCCGAAGTTACGCCAGACAGCACGTATTCTCTATTTGATTTATCTGTCTATGACAGTAATGGAGATCATTCTCCTGCTGGCAGGCGGAATGTCGTTATTTGATTCTCTAACAACTAGTTTCGGTACGGCAGGTACCGGAGGTTTTGGTGTAAAAAATGACAGTATGATGAGCTATTCACCCTACATTCAGTGGGTAGTAGCCATATTCATGGCTCTCTTTGGCGTAAATTTCAGCTTTTACTATTTGCTTCTTATGCACAGATGGAAGCAGGCTCTGAAGATGGAGGAAGTACGCGGATATTTTGTAATCATATTGGCGGCAATAGCTATAATTATTATTAATATCGGTCCCAGCAGTGCTCCATTTGGCGAATTGCTCCGTCACTCTGCGTTTCAGGTTTCTTCGATAATTACTACAACTGGCTTTGCAACAGCAGATTTTAATCTCTGGCCAGAGACCTCACGTTTTACACTGGTACTTCTTATGTTTATAGGCTCATGCGCCGGCAGTACCGGTGGCGGGATTAAAGTATCTCGAGTTATAATGATGGTAAAAACAGCTTTGCGTGAGCTTCAATCGTATGTGTTCCCTAAAAGCATAAAACTAATAAAAATGGACGGAAAACCTGTTGAACGCGAAGTTCTACACGGTACATACGTATTTTTCATAGCATATATGTTAATATACGTAGTTTCAGTTTTTATCGTAAGTTTTGACGGATTTGACTCTGTGTCGAATCTGACGGCTGTCGCTGCAACATTTAACAATATTGGCCCTGGATTAGAGTTGGCCGGACCGACAGGTAACTTTGGAGCTTTTTCAGATTTAAGCAAATATGTTATGATGTTCGACATGCTCGCCGGAAGGTTAGAACTTTTTCCAATGCTTCTGCTCTTTTATCCAAAATGTTGGAGCGGAATGGTTCGTTATAGGAAAAGAGTTAAATAAAATAAGCGGTCACTTATTATAAAGTGACCGCTTTGTTATATACGTCCGAGAACTTTCGCCATAGTTTTTACTTTCCCGATGTCTTTTTTTCCTGGCGAGCACTCGACTCCCGTCATAACATCAATCCATTTCGGTTGTGCAATATCTAAAGTTCCTCTCAAATTATCCGCCGTAAGCCCACCAGCCAATATTACTGGTATGGAAGAATAATTCTTTATTTCTGCAAATAGCTTAAGGTCAACTGTTCTCCCTTCCCTTGATGCATTCTCAGGAGAGCGCGCATCAACGAGGATTGCGTAGACTCCAGATAGCTCAAGCCTCTTTACACATTCGCAAAGTTCTTCCGTTCCAAGCTGACTCCTCCTTCTCTCTGGCACAAGAGGAATTGTTTTTATTACCTTTATCCCCTGATCTGCAAGCATATGTGATAATGCCGACGTTTCTTCCAGCGTCTCATTATAGTGGAGCTGGATAAAGTCGGGCTTAAGATTTACTGCCAAACTGTAAACTTTCTCTACACTTCCCCCAGTCACAACGCAGCTCTTCACATTGTACGGCATATGCTTTATGAGTTTTAAAGCCTCGTTAGCTGAAAGGTTCCATGGTACTTTAACGGGATATTCTGTGACAAATCCCAGCACGTCTACGCCAAAGTTGCTACAAATCGTTACGTCCTGTATGCTCGTATTCCCACATACCTTCCAGACAGGTTGTAACATCTCAATTCACCTCTTCGCCGCTTAAGCTCAAATAAAATCCAAGAGGATCTTTTGAATTCCAGATTGCCGTTCCAACCAAAATGGCATCCGCTCCGCTGAGTAGCGCCATTTGTCTGTCATTCAATCTCATTATTCCACTCTCGCTGATTACAAATATATCTTCAGGGATTTCGGCCGCTAATTCAACCGTTGTCAGTATAGTCCCATCATCTTTTTCGAGCTCTGTTATATCTCTGTTGTTTATTCCAATCATCTTAGGTTTTAGTGAAATAGCAAGTTCAAGTTCTCTCTTATTGTGAACTTCAATGAGAGGCTCCAGACCTAATTCCAACGACTCAAAGAACAAGATTTTCAGCTTTTCCGGAGTCAGGCTTGAGCAAATAAGCAATACAGCGGCAGCGCCTGAGTTGGAGGTTTGAAGCAGGTCTTCACGAGATTTTATAAAGTCTTTACGTAATATGGGCAGATCAATGTTTTTGTGTATCTCCTGCAACAGCTCAATAGAACCGCCAAAGTGTTCCCGTTCAGTCACAACAGATATGGCCGGTGCATTTACGTTTGCCAGTTCTCTTGCAAATGCAATCGGGTCCCTATTGCGGAAAAGTTCCCCTGATTTAGGTGATATTGCTTTAAAATCAGTTATAACAGGTATTCGTCCCCGCTTTTTTGCAGCCATAAGACTCTCCAAAAATCCATTCAAGCCGTCTCTGCCTCCACTTTAAAACTATTTGATGCCTCTTTAAGTTCTTCCAATTTACGCAGTGCTTTGCCACTGTCTATAATCTCTCCAGCTACTTTTACACCTTCTTTAAATCCCTCTGCTTTTCCTCCAACAATAAGTGCCCCCGCTGCATTGAGAAGTATTGCGTTTTTTCTGGCGTCGCTTATCTCTCCTTTAAACACTCCAGTTATAACAGCAGCATTTTCTTCAGGGGTTCCCGTCTTTATCTCATCGATGGAGCACCTTTGTAATCCCGCGTCTTCCGGAGTTATCTCAAAACTCTCTACTTCTCCATTTCTAAGATAATTAATTCTCGTAGTTCCCAAAAGAGAAATTTCATCAATACCGTCAAGTCCATGTACAAACATGGCGTTAGTGTATCCAAGTTCTTTTGCAACATAAGTAACAGTATCCAATAGTTCCGGTCTATAGACGCCAAGAAGATGGCGCGGAGCAAATGCAGGATTTATTAACGGCCCTATTATCGTGTAAAATATAGTCTTTATTCCAAGCTCTGCTTCAGGCGGCAACACCTTGCACATCACCGGATGAAATATTGGCGCATATAAAAACGCTATGCCTATATCCTCTATAATTTTTTCCGCCTGCTCGGGCGAAAGCTCTATATTCACACCTAAGGCTTCTAATACGTCTGCACTTCCGGAAAGGCTGGAAATTGACCGACTACCGTGTTTTGCAACAGGTATTCCAGCTGCTGCGGCCACAATAGCCGTGGCTGTAGAAATATTGAACGTACTTAATCCTCCGCCGGTACCACAAGTGTCCATCAGCTGTTCACTTACTTTCGGCCTCAGAGGCACACAGTTTGCACGCATCGCCTTTGCAAACGCGGCCAATTCCTCAAGCCCTGTACCTTTCATAAGTAATGCCACTTGAAAACCGGCTATTTGCACATCGGTAAGCTCATCTCTTTTTATTGCGGCAATGAGCTCAAATATCTCACTCTCTGTAAGCCTTTGATGAGTTGTAAGTTTTGTCAAAATATCCTTATACATGTTTTTCTCCTTATTATTGTACATTGCTTAATGCGTATTTCATCTGATTAACATATGATTCTACATAAGGCACAGACTCCCGCCCATATTTTGCAATTATATTTACTATTGCAGAACCCACTATTGCACCATCGGATAACTCCGCCATATTCCTGCACTGTTCAGTTGATGATATCCCGAAACCAATTGCACACGGCACTTTAGAATGCTGACGTACTGTGTTAACTATAGACGAAAGGTCAGTCTCTATCTTCCCTCGCATTCCAGTTACGCCCATACTGGATACAAGGTATATAAATCCTGATGCGTCCTCAGAAATCTTTGCAATTCTACCCTCCGACGTAGGAGCAATAAGAGATATAAAATCAATTCCATTTTTCAAAGCCGGCAATTCAAACTCATTTTTCTCTTCATATGGAACATCCGGTAATATTATCGCATCTATTCCAATATCTCTGCAGATAGACATAAACCTGTCAATTCCATAGGAAAATACTACGTTAGCATATGTCATAAATGCCAGAGGAATTGTAATATCATTCCTAAGTTTACTGACCATATCAAAAATCTTATCCGTTGTTACTCCTCCTGCCAGAGCCCTTATATTTGCAGCTTGTATAACGGGGCCCTCCGCTGTTGGATCTGAGAATGGTATGCCAAGCTCTATAAGGTCTGCACCGGCTGAAGCCATAGCGCGCACCAGTTTTTCTGTAGTTTCCAAATCTGGATCGCCGCAAGTTAAAAATGGTATAAACGCTTTACCATTTTTAAACGCTTGCTCTGTCTTACTCATGCGGATCATCCTTCCTTTCTCATTAACGTACTCTTATGAACCATGATTCAAGGCTGAGAAATCCGTCAAAACAAAAACCCGTCCTTGATAGATCTCTCTATCAAGGACGGGTTGTAAAACTCGCGGTGCCACCTTGATTTGTGGCAAAAAGCCACACACTCAGCGGAATACTAACATATTCCCGGCAACTAACGTATGCCTACACGTCGCGGAATACTCGGGTAGTCCCTTTCCTCGCGCCCTCCGCGGTCCATTTGACGACCTGTTTTCTATCCGGTTTCCAGCACCCCGAACTCTCTGTAAGAGCATAATCGCCGTTATCTCCGCATCAACGGTTTATAAATTCTGGGCAAAATATAACATACGCTTTTTAAATTGTCAAGAGTCATTTATTTTAAAATTAAAATATTGCCGAAGCAAAACAATGGACCCAAACCAGAGCTCAGCGATAGCAAGTTCTGTTTGAAAGCGAGGAACACGGGAGCGGCTGATGCTGTCTTACTTCTTATAACAGGTATAAAACTTTATGCGTCATGGGGCGCACCACGATAACAGGCAAAAGAACGCGACGCATGAAGTTCGCGCATATGGGCCGTCTCGGCCCACGCGCTTTGATTTTATGGCCTTGCCGCCGAAAGCGGCACATGGCCGTTTTTGCTATGCTTTTGCATAACAAAAACGTGGTCGCAAAGCGGACTTTACGACCACATGGTGCGCCTGAAGGGACTCGAACCCACACGCATCTCTGCACGAGAACCTAAATCTCGCATGTCTACCAATTCCATCACAGGCGCATATAAACCATTAGTACTGCATAGTTTAAAAATAAGCTGTCTTAATTGCAGTGCCTATTATACTACTTGGTTCCCTGATTAGTAAAGAGTAAAATTGGAAAAGTGACTGTAAAACACATACCACCGTCGTCTAAACGTACGGCTTCAACTTCTCCGCCATGTTTTTCAGCTGTAGACTTTACTATGGACAGCCCAAGACCGCTGCCGCCACCTTCACGTCCTCGAGATTTATCGACTCTGTAAAATCTGTCAAATATATATGGCAGATCCTGCGCTGGTATTCCGGCGCCTGTATCTGATATAGCTATCGTTATATGTTCGTTGTCCTTCTTAACTTCTGTTGTAACTCTTCCACCATCCACATTATATTTAATGGCATTTTCTATTAAGTTAAAAACAATCTGATAAAGCTCGTCCTCTGTGGCCAGTATGCAGCAATCGTCCTGGAGATCGCTAATAATACTGACGTTCTTTTCTCCAGCTATTGGCTTTAAAGCTCGGATTACACGTTCTGTAACTTTTGAACAATCGACACTGCTTCTAACTGTTACAATGTTATTATCAAGTTTCGTAAGATCCAGAAGCTGTGCTGTCGTTCTGCCAAGGCGTTCACTCTCATCCCTTATATCACTTACAAAATCTTTCACAGTTTCTATGTCAATATTGTCGCTTTCCAGTATGCTGTCGCTTAAGAGCCTTATTGCCGCCAGCGGCGTCTTAAGTTCATGTGACGCATCAGCTACAAACCTTCGGCGGATCTCCTCAGTGCTTTGAAGTCTATCTGTAAGACTATTAAATTCAGCACTTAATTTGGCAAGTTCATCGTGTCCGCGCACGTTAATTCTATAACTGTATTCGCCTTCACGCACACTTTCAATAGCGTCTAAAATATTTGTTATTCTCCTGGTAAAAGTACCGCTATAGATAAAACTAAGTATTACTGCAAGAATACTTATTCCACAAGAAATCTGCATCAAATCTCGCTGAAGTCCGATAATTATACTGCCTTCAGCTTCATCATATTCGTATACACACACATATCCATTCAGCATATCGTCTGTCATTATAGGCGCTATTGCATAGCTTTTAAACGCCCCGTCAGAAAACAGCGCGCGGAATTCATCTCTGCCCTCCATGGCCAGTTCCAAAAGCTCATAGGAAATATTCTCGTCATACCCTTCAGCGTTTCTGCCCACTCTATACAGTTCGTCATGATCAGCATTGAGTATAACTACGCTGGACAAACCTCTTAATTCAAGCATACTCATAACCCTAGAAACCGTATCGGGTGATATTCTGTCTAAAGCCTCAAGCGATGTGCTTATCTGTACTGTTTGAGAGCCAATTGTGTTCTCTTTCGAAATAAAAACCAGGTCTCTTGATATAATCACAGGGTATGTATTCAAAATAACAATAACAACGGCTATCAGGGAAATATATGTCAGCAAAAACTTTGCCTTAATGCTGACAAATCTCCCCTTCAAAGAACTATCCTTTGAAATAGTATCCAACTCCCCATTTTGTTATTATATGTTCTGGCTCAGCAGGATTTGTCTCCAGCTTTTCTCTGAGCCTATGGACATGAACGTCAACAGTACGTATATCTCCCTGATAGTCATATCCCCAGATAATATTCAGCAAATTCTCACGGCTGTAAACACGGCCTTTATTACGCATTAGCAGTTCGATTAGCTCAAACTCACGGCTGGTCAGTTCTATATGTTCACCTTTTTTCATCACAGAGTGCCTTGGGCTGTCAATAGTTATGTCACCGCAAGATATGATCTGCTGATTGTCCGCCTGATTGGTAAGTGAAGATCTTCTTAGCAACGCACGTATTCTCGCTTTCAATTCCAAGATATTAAAAGGTTTTGTAATATAATCGTCAGCGCCGTATTCAAAGCCTATTATCTTATCTACATCTTCTGATTTTGCAGTAAGCATAATTATTGGGACAGTAGAAAACTCGCGAATTCTCATGCACGCTTCCAACCCGCTAATTTTCGGCATCATAACATCAAGTATTATCAAGTCAAAATTACCGCTTTTGGCAAGGGAGACTCCTTCTTCCCCATCGTACGCCGTTTCTACCTGATATCCTTCATTCTCTAAATTGAATTTAATTCCTTTAACAAGCAATCTTTCATCATCTACGACAAGTATCTTCACGCTTTGCTCTCCTTACTTCTTGTGGTCTTAGACGGTAATGTAGTTCTCTATTTCACTGAAAATCTGTTCGCCTATACCCTTCACAGACAAAAGCTGTTCCTCATAAGCAAATGAACCATTGCTATGCCTATAATCAATTATTCTTTCAGCTAATACTGGGCCAATACCCGGAAGAGCCATAAGTTCCTCCTGCGTAGCTGTGTTAATGTTAATCTTACTTACTACGTCAGAAGCATCTTCTTGAATGTCCTCTATTGTTTGTTCATCAGGCATCTCATCAATTTCTCTGACATCTCCGGCATCTTCAGGTAGCATGTTAACAATTACTTTTCTGTCTGAACTGCGTCCAACATAAAATCCCGCACAGAAAGCAATCGCAATAACTGTCAGAGCAATGACACATACTTCAAATTTCTTAAGTTTCATATTAAAAACCACAAAAGAATATAAACTTCGATAAATATATTGATTTTACAATAAAAAAAAATTAAAATAAGAATATATAGTCGATATTTGCCGGCTTGAACTTACTGTATTGAGTCGGCGCATCTCTATGCAACTATAAAGTAATTATATCATATTTTTCGGAGATTTAAATGAAAATTTTTATCCGTAGGGCCTTAATACATATTTCTGTTTTACTCATTATTTTTTCACTATTTTCTATTGCAACCCCTTATGCCTCAGCCCTGGAGGATCCAGATATACAGGCTGAGGCCGCTTTGCTGGTAGAATCAACTACAGGTCAAATTCTATATCAAAAAAATATTGACGCCAGAAGGGCCCCTGCAAGTCTTACAAAAATTATGACGGTTATGCTTGCAATTGAGTCTTATACGGCTGGCGACGTCTCATTAGATGACGTTGTAACTGTGAGCAGCAATGCCTACGCTGGAATAACTGCTGACGGCAGCACTGCGGGACTGTTGGAAGGTGAGGAACTGTCATTTCTTGAACTTTTATATTGTGCAATGCTTCCATCTGCAAATGAAGCATGTAATGTATTAGCAGAATATCTGGCCGGAGATATTGACTCCTTTGTTGACAGAATGAATCAGCGCGCTGCAGAGCTTGGCTGCACCGGCACCCATTTTGTAAATACCCATGGAATGCCCAATGACAATCATTATTCCACAGCGTATGATCTTTACCTAATTACCCGCAATGCAATGTCACTTCCTCTTTTCGAGGACATTGTATCTGTTCACAGTCATACTGTCCCTGCAACTAATCTCTCTGAAGCTCGTCAATTAACCAGTACAAATATGCTTCTGAATCCTAACAGCAGGTACTATTATGAACATGCTTCCGGTGTCAAAACCGGACACACCGATGCCGCAGGATATTGTTTAATCAGTACGGCATCTAATGAAGACAGGCATATGATTTCAGTCGTTCTTGGGGCGAATTCAGTAGTCATTGAGGACGGAACTACTCAAGTACAAAGTTTTTCCGAGACAATAAGGCTATTTGATTGGGGCTTTGAAAACTTCAGCTATCAGGAAATACTAAGCACGATGAATCTTGTCACCGAAGTCCCCGTACGGCTTGCCCGCGGGAGAAGCAGCGTTGTTCTCAGACCTGCTGAAAGTATAAGTGCGCTGCTGGCCAATGACGTAGACATAAACAGTGCTGTTTTGACTCCTACTGTATACAGCGTTGAAAACAACCAGGAGCTTTTTGCCCCAATAGATCAAGGCACCGTACTTGGTTCAGTTTCGGTGTTCCTTGATGGTGTCGACTATGGCTCTGTAAATCTTGTGGCTAATACGGCAGTAACTCTGGACAAATTAGCATACATAAAATATGAAATTAGCAGCACATTATCAAATACATGGGTGCGTCTTTTTATTATCCTTCTCTTTTTGCTTTTAGGCCTCTATATTGCATTTATAATTATTTACAATAAAAATCGTCGTAAACGTAAAAAAGCCGCCGATATACTGGCGCGCAAACGTATTGAAGAATTAAGGCGTGGAGAAGGCGCATCTACTGGCCACAGTTTTGAAGAGATTGAAGATAGGCATCGTGCCAATGCAGAAGAAACTTCGAAGCTTTTATCTGCTGACCGTCCAGAAAAATCCGGTAAAACAAAAATTGAGAATCTCAAAGATTTATTCAGGAGGTAAAGTATGATACAGTGCATGGATTCAGATAATTTGCACAGGAGGCTCAGAAAAATAATCGGTCAGGTTCAGGCCATAGATAGAATGGTAGATGAAGACGTTCCCTGTGAAGATATACTGTCGCAAATCAACGCAGCGAAATCTGCTCTGCACCGCGTAGGTCAGGTTGTTTTGGAGGGTCATATTAAGCACTGTGTCAAGGATGGAATTGAGCACGGTGATGCGGATAAAACCATTGAAAATTTTACTAAGGCTGTTGAGCGGTTTGCTAACATGACTTAATATTATGCAGTGGAATACAATATTCAAATAGACCAACATTATATGTTAAACGGTATAGCTAAAATAGCTATACCGTTTTTTATATCTTTAAAAGGTAAACAGTTAAGAATAAATCTTATTTTACCCAATGTTATATAATTAAAATTATTTTTCTACTCAATTGTTGACACAGTATACCCATGGGGGTATAATAGCCATACCCCCATGGGTATATAAGGAGTGAGTAAGCTATGCACTATATTGAGAAGTTTTTAGAGTTTGGCGGTATTAAGAAAGAAATAATTCTACTTGTCTTGTCTGGCGTTGCACTTATAATCAGTATTTTCGATATCTTTTATCTACCTTTTGACGCATCGTGGATCGCAATTATACTCTGTGGAATTCCCATAATTTTAGAGGCGTTAGTAGGATTGATTACTTCTTTCGACATCAAGGCCGATGTCCTAGTTTCCATCGCTCTTATAGCTTCTATCGCAACTAATGAAAATTTCGCTGCAGGCGAAGTTGCTTTTATAATGCAGCTTGGTGCATTACTTGAAGACTTGACTGTTGCAAAAGCCAGATCCGGTATAGAAAAGTTGATTCATATGACTCCACAGACTGCGCGTCTAATCGAAAACGATTCCGAGACTATAATACCTGCGGAAAAAGTTGCAGTTGGAGATATAATACGAGTTCTTCCTGGAGAAACCATACCTGTAGACGGTACTATCATCTCCGGTCAGACATCAATTAACCAGGCAGTTATGACTGGAGAATCGCTTCCTGTAGACAAGGGACCTGGAGATAGTGTTTCCAGCGGAACTGTTAACCAGTTTGGCGCTTTTACAATGGTGGCAGATCGGGTTGGCGAGGACAGCTCAATGCAGAGGATGGTGCGCCTGGTTCAATCCGCAGATGCTGGTAAAGCAAAAATTGTAAGTCTTGCAGACAAATGGGCTACTTGGATAGTTGTAATTGCACTCACTGCGGCGGCAATTACGTGGCTAGTCACCCATGAGATAATACGGGCGGTTACTATTTTAGTCGTATTCTGTCCATGTTCTTTAGTTCTCGCTACACCCACGGCAATCATGGCGGCAATAGGAAACGCAACAAAGCACGGTTTTTTAATCAGCGAAGGAGATGCGCTGGAACGTCTTTCTCAAGTA
>CALWYO010000106.1 GCA_944385785.1 uncultured Oscillospiraceae bacterium
TCTCGCTCCCCGCGGTTATTTGCGGGAGTTTTAGTCTACCACAACCAAAACCCTTTGTCAAGTACTTTTTTCTCTTCCCTGACCCGCCCCCGAGGCGCTCAGTTAATATACACCCTCTTACCCTGCCGTGTCAAGTACTTTTTTTGATTTTTTGGAAAGTTTTTTTCCATTGTTCGATTTTCCTGCCTTTAAAGGCGGGTACGGTGATCACGATTTGCAGCCATACCCGCCTAAATTCGTGCTTCTTGAGGTTTTTTTATTGTATTTTGTGTCTATTTCTTTGAAATAAGTACTGGTTGAATTTGTTTGCCTTTCAGTGCATTTTCTATTGTGTCTTCTACTTTGTCAAAGTCTGCTAATAATGAACACGGTTTGTTATCTGGGTCATCCTGATAAAACGGTACGAAATACACATTCTTTCTACACATCAGCTCGCCTATATTTTTTGCATTTGCACCGAGGCCGTCATTCGTTGACACAGATACTATCACAGGTCTGTTATTTCTCTGATGTCCTTTTGCCGCCATTGTAACTGCACTATCTGTAATACCATTTGCCATTTTTGCAATCGTATTTCCTGTGCAAGGAAGTATAACAAGCACATCCAGAAGTCCTTTAGGTCCGATTGGTTCTGCACTGGTTATTGTATCAATTATCTCCTTGCCGGTAATCTCCATAAGATGTCTTCTAAATTCTTTTGCCATGCCAAACCTTGAATCTGTTGTGGCTGAGTTTTCTGACATTATCGGGGTGACCTCATACTCACCACACATTCTCTCTATTGCTTCCATAGCCTTGGCATATGTACAATACGAACCGCACATGGCTACTCCCACTTTTAATCTATTCAATCTGTACACTCCAGTTCTGAAATTATATTATATATGGTGTTTTTTATCGCCAACCCTGAAGTAACAGGCGCTACCTTTCCTGGTAATGATAACGCCCATATGGCGTGAATACCCAGGCGAGAGGCCGCTTCAAAATCTATGCCACCAGGTTTTGAAGCCAGATCCAGACATAGGCACCCATCCCTTAATTGCCTGAGCAATTTTTCCGTGAGGATGCGCGACGGTACTGTATTAATTACAGCATCATACTCCGATAGGTTTCCATCCAGCCGCCTTGTGTCGGCGCGCCCGAGTCCCAGAGCTTCTATCCAGGAAAAATCGGCAAAATTTCTGGCAGAAACAGTTACATCCGCCCCTAAGGCCTTAAGCCGAATTGCAAGCAGCTTACCTATTCTACCAAAGCCCACTACTAATATCTTCGCCCCAAGCAAAGTGACCGGCAATTCTTCCATAAGTATTTGAACCGCTCCCTCGGCAGTGGCAGCAGCATTTGTGATTGCAAGCTCTTCCCTTTGGAAATAATCTATAATCCGTATTCCATGTCCGTCAGTAAAATGACGCACATCTATGTCTACCATCCCTGCTAAGACAGTTTGATCAGGTTTTACACCCTCTAATATATTGTATACAGTTTCATGCTTCTGGGACATAGGCGCATTAATAATTCCTCCGCCAGATGACACCGGCAAAGGCAGCACAATATATTTTGCATCCCTCATTGCGCTCCGCCAATCCATCTCTTCCGCACCCGGAACTTCAGTCTCTTCCATAAGTGACACAGACACAAAATGTCCATCAGATGCAAGCATTTCAGCCATTCTGGCTTGTCGCATGTCCCCACCTATAATGGCAAATTCCACACAGCACACCTCCGGTAAATTAGCTTCAATCCATAGTATTCCCCTCTATATAACGAGGTGAAATTTTAGTCTGCTTGTTGACAAATGGCTTCGAAGCAAATAAAATAGTCCAGAGGCGATTGAATGGACCAGAGAAAAATTGACAGGATAAGCGAGCTCACCAGAATATCCAGAGTACGTTCGCTTACTCAAGAAGAACTTGAAGAGCGTGTCCGCTTGAGGCAAGAATATATCGATGCCATAAAAGGCAGTCTCGTTTCTCAGCTTGAAAACACCTATATAGTTGAAGAAGATGGGACACGCAGAAAGCTCAAGCAAAAGAAGTAGTAATATTTGCCGGTGTGGCGGAACTGGCAGACGCCCGGGACTTAAAATCCCGTGAGGGCAACCTCGTACCGGTTCGATCCCGGTCACCGGCACCAAAAGCGCAGCTCTGATTTTATTCAGCAGCTGCGCTTTTTCTTTACTTTATCAGCAGGTTTGTAACTGCTATTTGGCAAAACCATTAGACGCATCTGGCGAAAAATACGATTTGTCTGAAAATTTCGCAATTCCCTCTATGTTTTATAATCCTATTTTGACCTGCACAAATGTTCATAAAGCTCAATTAGCATAATAGCCCCGCCTGATATCAGGCGGGGCTATTGTCCACAATTTTTACAGTTTCAGCAGATGACAGTATGACACAATAGGTTTATATTCTAACTACTCATAGTCGGAAACCGCGTCAACCAGGGCCGCAGCATCAGATATGCCAATCTCCCTCTCTCTGGCTATCCTGGCAAGGTCATCATACTCGTATTTCCTTCTCACCGCTCCATATCCGGAGGACACCTTACAGCGTACGGTGCCATATGGAGTGCTAAGCTCTTCAACCTGCCGTTTCAGTACATGCCTGCGGAACTTATTCTCCCGAACACCAATGGTGCTTGTATACTTAAAAACTGTCTCAAGTATAATGGATTTATCTGCCTCACGGCACATAACGTGCAGCAGCAGACCGGGTCTGCTCTTTTTCATTCCTATTGGAATAGTGTAGACATCCAGTGCCCCCGCCTCAAAGAGCTTATCCATCGCAAATCCCACAGCTTCTCCAGTCATATCATCAACATTGCAGCAAAGCTCACATATCTCCTCAGATATCCGTTCCGCGTCACCCATCATAGCCCTGACACAGTTAGCCGCGGGAAAGTCTTTCTTTCCCATGCCGTACCCTATATTTTTGATTTTCATAACCGGCATATTTCCAAATTGTGAAACAAAGTGTTTAAGCAAAGCCGCTCCTGTTGGAGTGCAGAGCTCACCTTTTATATTACCCCCATAAATTGGTACATCCCTCAGTATGTACGCAGTGGCAGGGGCTGGTACGGGCAATATACCATGAGCACAGCGCACTTGACCGCTACCCACATGAATCGGCGAGGCAATCACCTGATCGGGGCTTAATTTGTCCATAAGTATGCATACGGCTGCAATATCTGAAACTGCATCCATGGTTCCTACCTCATGGAAATGTATTTCTTCCACCGGAACGCCATGGGCGTGGCTTTCAGCCTGGGCTATCAGCTGATATACAGCCATTATGTCTTCCTTTATCTTTTCAGGAATAGCCAGTCCGTGCACAATATGTTCAATGTCCTGTAAGGAGCTATGGTGATGATGGTGGCTGTGCTCCTTGTGGTCATGGTCATGTTCATCATGGACATGGTGATGATGACTATGTCCATGCTCGTCATGGTGTCCATGGTCATGTATATCATGGCTCTCCTCTTCTTCACCATTCACAGATATAGTCATATGTGTTCCGGTAATCCCGCATTTTATTGATTCCTCTTTCGAAAACTGCACTCCGGGTATTCCCAGACTGTTAAGTTCACTTATTATCTTATCCCTATCAGGAAAGAGCTCAAGCAGAGCAGCCGCCAACATATCTCCGGCGGCACCCATACTACAGTCCAGGTATAGTATCTTCATCTATTTATCTTCCTTTCCTCTTACGTGATTTATCATATTTGCAAGATAACCTGCGCCAAAGCCGTTGTCAATATTTACAACGGAGACACCGCTGGCGCAGGAATTGAGCATAGACAGTAGCGCCGACAGTCCTCCAAAGGAGGCTCCATATCCTACACTGGTTGGAACAGCAATAACGGGGCAATCGGAAAGTCCGCCTATGACACTGGCAAGTGCTCCCTCCATTCCGGCAATAGCTATTATTACCGTGGCGCTCATAATATCCTCAAGATGGGACAACGTCCTGTGAAGTCCCGCCACACCAACATCATAAAGGCGTACCACTTCATTGCCCAAAACTTCAGCAGTTATCGCCGCTTCCTCTGCCACCGGTATATCGCTTGTCCCCCCTGTGGCGACAACTATTTTTCCGATTCCATCCGGTTTTGGAACTGTACCAATAACTCCGCATCTGGCCTCCTGATAATATTTCAATTTGTGAGAAGTTTCTATAATCTCGGCGGCATCAGGTGACAGTCGTGTGATAAGTATTGTCCTCTGACCGTTGGCAATCATGGTGTCGGCTATCCCTATAATATGCTGGGGTGTTTTTCCAGCGCCATAGATCACCTCCGCAGCCCCTTGGCGCAATTGCCTGTGTATATCAACTTTTGCGTATCCGATATCTTCAAAAGGCTTAATTTTCAGTTTTAATACTGCTTCTTCTACAGAAACACTGCCATTTTTGACTTCTTCCAATAACTGTCGTATGTCCTGACTCATCCTCTCGCCTCCAAATCCAGTGACACAGTCCTGTAATATCTTTTCAGCTCTCTAAGCACATTTTCTCTCAGTTCCAGCAACTTTCCAAATTGTGATAACGGCAGTTGTATCCTGGCATGTCCATCGTCAGAACGGACTCTAAAATCGGTAAATCCCAGTTTAAATAGATATTTTTCCGCCTCTTCTGCCGCCGTCAAATTTTTCTCCGTTATCACCTGTCCAGCGGGTATCCTGGTAGCCAGACATGCGTAAGCTGGTTTGTCCCATGTAAAAAGCCCTGCCTTTTTTGAAAGGCTGCGTATCTGCGTCTTCGTCAATCCGCATTCCCGTAGTGGAGAAAGCACAGCCATTTCCTGAAGAGCTATCATGCCTGGTCTGTCTCCGGCATCGTCAGAGGCATTAGTCCCATCAAGGATTGTGGTATATCCATCCTCCAAAGCTATCGAGGAAATCGCTGAAAAAATAGCTTTTTTGCAAAAATAGCAACGATTTTCCGGATTTTTTATTACTTCTGGAATTGAAAGTATATCCAGTCCGATGACCTTCATATCTGCACCCAGTTCCTTTGCTAACCTCTTAGCATCCTCCAGCTCAAACATTGGTTGGAACTGAGATTTAACGTAATAGGCTTTTACATCCTCTCCATACTTCTTTGCTGCGTACAAAAGATAAGCGGAGTCTACACCACCCGAAAAGGCAATCGCTGTTTTTGGATTCACAGTAAAAAATTCCTGTAGATTCAAATAATCATCTCCCACAAAAAATACGGCACACAGGACTCTCTACGGAGGATCTGTGTGCATTCATAACATACACTTAGCGTAAAAATATTTCTGTAATTTTATATACGCTCTATACCGTACCGGATTCAGTTATAAACTACCCCAGCATCTTTATACCGAAGCCCAATAGTCTTACACAAGATAGTCTAAATCGTCGAAGTATAGCTTATTTAGCTCTATTACTTATAAATATTGCTTTAATGCTTCCCCGCCAGCGACTAAGCATACTTTTTATTTATTATACTATATAAATCCATATACTTTCAATACGAAACCAATACAGTTTTTATAAGCATATCTTATCAGAGTAATGCTTTAATTATATCTCTTAGGCTTTTCTTGACTTCTATAACCTATTTGCTATAATTTAGTTTATTATTTATAGCGTAATTACATTGAAGATGTATGAAAGGAAACAGCGATATGGCTAGCGATGCTGTTAATGAGACCAGGAATTTTATTGAGACGTTTATCGCCGAAGATATAGGACCCGGCGGAAGATTTGAGGGCATGCAGGTGCATACCAGATTTCCACCCGAGCCAAACGGATACTTGCACATTGGCCATTGCAAGGCGCTGTGTATAGATTTCGGCACAGCCCAGCGGTTTGGCGGAATTTGCAATCTGCGTATGGATGACACAAATCCAGCCAAAGAGGACACGGAGTACGTGGACGCCATAAAGGAGGACATACATTGGCTCGGCTTTGATTGGGACGACAGGTTCTTCTATGGTTCAGACTATTTTGAACAGACGTATGAGCTGGCTGAGGGCCTAATCAAAAAGGGTCTGGCATACGTGTGTGAATTAACCCCTGAACAGTTCCGTGAGTACCGTGGAGATACCCGAACCCCTGCGCGCTCACCCTGGCGCAACAGGCCGATCGACGAGAATCTGGATCTCTTCCGCAGAATGCGCGCTGGAGAGTTTCCCGAAGGCCGTTACACTCTCAGAGCAAAGATAGATTTGGAGAGTGGAAAC
Source organism: uncultured Oscillospiraceae bacterium (assembly GCA_944385785.1). Lineage (GTDB taxonomy): Bacteria > Bacillota > Clostridia > Oscillospirales > Oscillospiraceae > RUG626. The sequence goes on from CALWYO010000106.1 coordinate 6,211, forward strand.
TTCAATATGCGTGATCCTGTTATCTACCGTATCCGCTATATTGAACACCATCGTCAGGGCACAAAATGGTGCATATTCCCCATGTATGATTTTGCCCATCCTATCCAGGACGCTCTTGAGGGGATTACCCACTCACTGTGCTCCCTTGAATATGAAGATCACCGTC
>CALWYO010000107.1 GCA_944385785.1 uncultured Oscillospiraceae bacterium
CAGAGACAACGCGTGGACTGGCTCTGTCTTTTTTGCTGGCTGTGATATGCGCCGCTTTGACGGTCATAATTGCCCGCATCATATATCGAGGACGCAAACCTATTGAAGAGTTTGGAGCCGCATTTTCCAACGCCGGATTTATTGGAATACCGCTGGTCACAGCCGTGCTTGGGGAGGAGGCGGTGTGCTTCTCCGTGGCGTTTGTGACAGTAGTCTGTATACTGCAGTTTTCGTACGGAGTATTCCTGATGACGGGAAATAAAAGCGTTATATCGCTGAAAAAGATTATTACTCTGCCGGTGCTGATAAGTTTCCTCATTGGCGTTGCAATTTATTTTTTACCATTTGAAATACCCAGCTTCTTTACCGAGATATTGTCTACAGTTTCGGACATGAACGCGCCGATAGGTATGCTGACTGTTGGAGTATACTTTGCACAGGTGTCGATTAAAGATATGCTGACAAGGGCCGATGTGTACTGGGTTTCTGCCGTCAGACTTCTGATAATTCCAATTTTAACCGGACTGCTGCTCTGGATTTTACCGATTGGTTCATCGACAATGAAATTAGTCGTTCTGATACAGGCAGCGGCTCCAATTGGCTCCAGTATATCGGTTTTCGCGCAGCTTTACGACAAAGATTATAAGACCGCCGTGGAAGAGGTGGTATTGACAATGTTTTTATCTGTGCTGACTATGCCGGTTGTGATTGGTGTATTTGAAAAGGTGCTTTAAAATAAACTCCGGTTAATGGGAGATGTCTTCTAAGTTACAACTAACGATTAGCAAGAAATTGCGTTTAAAAAAATATAATAAATTAATGATATTACAGCGGGAATTGACATTAGCGCGGGGTTGAATTATAATTTAGATGATAGATTTTCTGCTTTGCCGGCGTCTTTGCCTGCGGTTGTGGGAGGAACGATAGTGGCTCAAACTATTGCGATGCAGCTATTGACAATGCTCATATATGCTGCGATAGGGTTCATACTTTTTAAGATGAAACTTATCAGGAATGAAGGCGTCAAGGATATCGGAAAACTATTGATATATGTAATAGCGCCAAGTGCGATTGTTCGCTCGTACATATTGGAAAGGACTGCGGAGATGACAAGGGGGCTTGTTATCTCTTTCCTGCTTGCCACTGTGTGCCTTGTAGTCTCGGTAGTGCTTTCGCGGGTGTTTTACAGGGGGAAACGTCCTATTGAAGAATTTGGATGCGCTTTTTCCAATGCAGGGTTTATAGGTATACCCCTTGTTACGTCGGTTATAGGAGATGAAGCCGTATGTTACGCAGCTGCATTTGTGGCGCAGCTTAACATACTTCAGCTATCCTACGGAATATTTATGATGACAGGTGATAAATCCGCTATATCTGTCAAAAAAATTGCCACTCTTCCGGCTGTTATCGCCTTTATTTTTGGAATAATAATTTATTTCGTGCCTTTTCAGTTGCCGGATTTTTTTGTCAACATATTTTCTGCGCTGTCTGGTATGAACGGCCCTATGGCAATGTTTACTATTGGAGCTTATTTCGCTCAGGTTTCCATCAAAAAGATGCTGACCAGATTTACAGCTTATGGGGTATCCATCGTAAGACTCATTATTATTCCTCTTATAACTGCCCTTGCCCTGTGGGCGATTCCTCTTGGTTCGTCTACAGTGAGACTGGCTGTTCTGATTTTAGCTTCCGCGCCAGTTGGAGCAAATGTGGCTGTTTACGCACAGCTATATAATAGAGATTATAGAACAGCTGTGGAGGAAGTTGTTATGAGTACAGTCCTCTCTGTTGCGACGATGCCGGTAATTGTCGGTATCTTCGAGAAGCTATACTAATTGCCTTCTTAATCTCAGAGATAATATTAAAAGAAAGAATTTCACAGGCCAGCTTAAGTAGCTGGCCTTTTACAGCCGAAAGTATTATTAGTGCGATTTAAAACAAAATTTTCATACTTCTGGATTGGAGAGAATCATATGGCAAATGAGGAACTTTTTTCTGAGAGAGCTGATTTATACGCTAAAAGTAGACCGTCTTATGCCCAGAAGTCTATTGACTATATTTTTGAAAGACTTCTCACTGACGGAGGCATAGTTGCAGATATCGGTTCAGGGACAGGTATACTCTCAAAAGAGTTTGTCAGTCGTGGATTTGAGACTTACTGCGTTGAGCCTAATGAGAAAATGAGATCGACTGCCGAAAAACTTCTGGGAAAGTATCAGAACTTCCATTCGGTACCTGCACCGGCGGAGGATACAGGGCTTAAAAGCGGAAGTATATCCCTGGTTACTGCAGCTTCTGCGTTTCACTGGTTTGATACTGAGAGGTTTAGAATAGAGTGCAATCGTATACTGACCAGATCCGGCTGTGTGTGTCTTATGAATAACGTCCGTGTTTATGACGATTTTACAGTAAAGCAGCATGAACTGTGTAGAGAGTACGGCGTGGGATTTACTTCTCTAACACACGGATATGACATGATGAAAGAGACCGTGCCGAACTTCTTTGCTAACGGCTATGTAGAAGAGATGTTTGATTTTCCGCTTCTCTATACGAAAGAGGACTTTGTCGCCAGGAGCTTGTCATCATCTTATGCACCGCATCCAGGGACGCGTGAGTTCGACATATATACGGCCAAACTAAAAGATATGCTTGATGAGTTTTTTACAGATGATACGATAACAATAAAAAATATGACAGTTTTGTACGCCGGTAGGCCGGCATGAATGTATCTGAAGTATTTAGCTGATGCTGACAATACAATAAAAAATAGCTATATTTTTCATTGAGAATATATGGGAGCTAAAATCTATAACCAATTATATTAATCTGATGCCAGTATTGTAATTGTTAATACACGCAGAGAATACCACATTGGGAGAGTTTTCAGATGTATAAATCTCTGCGGGAAGTTGCAGCACGTACTAGGACGGTGGAAAGGAGTGAGGAGGAAGAAGTTACCTGTATATGCTGCTAGATTGAGTTGCGGCTTTTCAGATCACATACTGCTAAGGTAAAACTCGGTCGCAATATATATTTGGACAGAAAGAAGAATGAAAATGAAGAAAAGGACCATGGATCTGACAGAGGGCAATATATACTCTCTGATAATAAGATTCTCGTTGCCTATACTTGTTGGACAGATATTTCAGAATCTGTATAACAGTGTAGACTCAATTGTTGTAGGCCAGTTTGTAGGTACAACTGCACTGGCGGCGGTAACTTCAGGTGCCGATATTTCGATGCTCTTGACTGGCTTTTTCACGGGTTTGTCAACGGGCGCCGGTGTGCTATTTGCAAAACACTTCGGCGCAAAAGAACATCAGCAGTTACACGACTCAATACATACTGCGTTGACTTTCTCGATTATACTTGGAGTAATAATGGCGACAATAGGGATTATTCTCTCGCCACAGCTCTTAAGACTGGTTGACTGCCCAGAGGATGTGCTTTATGAGGCGGATATATACCTGCGTATTTACTTTGTGGGTATACTTTTTACGGCTATATATAATATTGGCGCCGGCATTTTGAGAGCTGTTGGAGATTCAAGAAGCCCGTTTTATTATCTTGTGGCGGCCAGTATTACGAATATTGTCCTGGATATAGCATTTGTAACTGTAGTTAAGATGGGAGTTGCAGGTGTTGCCATTGCTACAGTAATGTCCCAGGGATTATCTGTTTTCCTGGTGTTCAGGAAAATGATAAAGACCACAGAGGTATATAAGGTCTCGCTTAGAGATCTGACAATAAAGAAAGATATTCTTCTTAAGGTAATTAATCTTGGCATCCCGGCTGCAATACAGGCCAGTCTGGTTTCAATATCCAACCTGTTTGTGCAGCGTTATATAAACAGCTTTGGCTCATCGGCTATGGCTGGCATAGGAGCGGCAAAGAAGATCGACAGATTTGCCGGTATGGCAGCACAGTCCATTGGCCTTGCCACTACCACGTTTGTCAGCCAGAATAACGGAGCAGGAAGGCAAGACAGGGCGATAAAAGGCATACATGCCTGTCTGATTATCAACGCTATTTATGTAGCAGTTCTTGGAACACCTATTTATTTCTTTGCAGAGACCTTTGTAAAGATTTTTACCACCGACGAATCGGCAATTGTCTATGGCATAGCGATGATTCATACGATGATGCCTTTCTATTATTTCCAGGCTCTTAATCAGATATATTCAAATGCGGTCAGAGGTTTTGGGAAGTCAGGAATGGTAATGATTCTGTCTTTGCTGGGAATGATAGGCTGCAGACAGCTGTGGCTGGCAATATCCATGGAAGTGAATTACTCTGTCACTAATGTGTTTATCGGATTCCCTGTAGGCTGGGGATTTTCCGCACTGTTTGTGTTTCTCTACTATATCTTTGTGGTCAAAAAGAAAATTAAGCAGGGAACGCTTGATAAGAGCGTGGCCACAAATTAGATAGTTACTGAATGCCTTGATGGGACATATATGTGACTGTTTCAGTCAGATTAATATAAATAGGGCTACCGGCATTTGAGCCGGCAGCCCTATTTTATCTTTGCAGGTATTTAATAAGCAAATCCGTTTATCTATTCATTTGGTTATTATTTTCTGTATTCAAACTGTATTCCACATACATCTACAGTATCGCCTTCCTGAACGCCCAGCTCCTCCAGCCTGTCAAAAATACCGCGCTCCCGGAGCACTCTGTCAAAGTACATGCGGGATTCATAATCGGAAAAATTCACATTTTCAACAAGTCGCTCTACCCAGCCTTCTGAGATATACCAGCAGCCGTTTTCCAATACTATTTCCGGCTCTCCGGGTTCCTGATTATAGGAAGTATCCACAAAATCAGGCTCATAAGTGACGATAGGAGGCAGCTCAGAAAGACGGTGGGCTATGGCAGATACCAGTTCTTGTACGCCCTGGTGAGTGGCGGCGGAAATACGGAAAAATGGTATATTTTGATTTGACACATGCCGAGCAAGGCGTAGTACCTGTTCCTCATCCGCAATGTCACATTTGTTCGCGGCTACTATCATGGGACGGGACGCCAACTCAGAACTGTATTCAGCAAGTTCACGGTTAATTGTGTCAAAATCATCTACAGGATCACGGCCCTCCATGCCTGACACGTCCACAAGATGTATAATGAGACGACATCTGTCGATGTGACGTAAGAAATCGTGGCCCAACCCTGCGCCCTGAGAAGCGCCTTCAATTATCCCTGGTATGTCAGCTATTACAAAAGAGGAACCTTCACCAACATATACAACGCCCAGATTGGGAGAGAGCGTAGTAAAATGATAATTTGCTATTTTAGGCCGAGCTTTTGACACAACAGAGAGCAAAGTGGATTTGCCTACATTGGGGAAACCAACAAGCCCTACATCAGCTAATAACTTTAGCTCCAGCACAATTTCTCTCTCAATACCCGGTAGTCCCGCCTTGGCAAAACGTGGCGCCTGACGTGTTGGAGTAGCGAAATGAGAATTACCCCATCCGCCTTTTCCGCCTTTTGCAGCAACAAAGCTGTTTGATGCCGACATATCAGCCATTATGGATCCGGTTTCGGCATCCCGAACAACTGTACCAACGGGAACTTTAATTATAAGATCTTCGCCCCTTTTGCCGCTGCACCGTTTGCCGGAACCGTCAGCACCATTTTGAGCAACATATTTTCTCTTATAACGGAAATCCATTAGCGTGGACATATTAGGATCGGCCACAAGGACGACATTTCCGCCGTCGCCGCCGTCACCGCCGTCTGGTCCGCCAGATGCAACATATTTTTCCCTGTGGAAAGCGACAGCTCCATTACCGCCTTTTCCCGCGCGTATGAGTATTTTTGCTTTATCAACAAACATGATTTTATCCTCATTTATTAGGTTTATTTATAATTATATAGTAGAATAACATTTGGAAATAAATAGAAGCAATAATAGCAAACCATGTATTATGGCGGTAAACTTGGTTGCTTTAGTATAGAATCGCATATATGACTGGGAAACATGACAAAGCGGCATAGTTTGAACAGTTTCATGCAACTTATCGTAAATTGAGATATGATGCTCGCTTTTACAAATGATTATACGAGAGAATTTTTGCTAAGAAAAAGACCGTTTTGTTTCCAAAACGATCTTTTCAATAAAAAACAAATTGGTGGAGATAAGCGGGATCGAACCGCTGACCTCTTGAATGCCATTCAAGCGCTCTCCCAGCTGAGCTATACCCCCATATGAGTCGTCTATCAACGCGAAAGATATATTACCAGATATTTTATTAAATGTCAACACTTCTTTTAATATTTTTTGCTTGCATTGTGTAAATGTGATAGAAGAGAATAAAAAGATATTTAAGGCTGAGCGGAAAGGCGTAAGAGATGAGAGCCCCTTAATAGGGGCTCTCATCTCTTACGCCTTTGAAGTTTTCATTGCTTTTAATATCTCGCCCAATTTAGGAGGCTTGCCGTAGAGCAGTACGCCTACCTGGTAGATTTTTGCAGATAGATAACCAATACCAAAGGTTGACAATATCAAGATTCCAATAGAGGTTGCAACTTGCCAAAGGGGAACCTGGCTCATGGCTATACGGACAAACATTGCCATTGGGGAAGACACCGGTATGAAAGAGGCAATGACCATGATGGTGCTGTCAGGGGTACCGCCGGCTAAAGCGTAGACAACCAGTAAGAATACGGCTATCATGAGAAACATCACAGGGAGGCTGGTAGTGTTGATATCTTCAACTTTTGAAGCCATGGAACCCACGGCGCCGAAGAGAAAGGCATATATAAAATATCCAAGAATAAAAAACAATATTGTGTATAAGAGTATGGGCAAGGGCATATTGAATATAGAATTGATAATAGCATTACCTGCCCATTGGTTGCGATTAAGTTCAAAAAACAGAAAAGCTGATCCAAGGACAAGGCCAAGCTGAGTGAGTCCGGCGAGCCCAGAACCTATGACCTTTCCAAACATGAGGTTTCTGGGCCTTGCGCTGGTAATTAACAACTCCATAGCTCTGGAACCTTTTTCTATGGCGACGCTGTTTGCCACCAGTTGGCCGTATACCATAATGGCCATGTAAAGCAGCATTATGAGTATGTAGGTGTACATGAAATTACTTGACTGATCTTTTCCCAGCTGTACCAGTTCACCTGTGACAGCGGCGTTAATTACTTGGCCCGCCTCAGCTGCAGTGAGCCCCAGAGAAGTTAATGCCTGAGCCTGATACCTGGAGGCAAGGGCTTCTTCGATAGTAAGCTGAGTAGAATCATATATCCCAAGACTGTCTACTATATATGTATAACTGAGATCGCCGGTAATTATAATTGCTCTGCTGCATTCACCTGAAGAGACACAATCCTGAAGCTGCTCCTGAGTCATATCTGTCAGCTCCAAAGTATCTTCAGGAAAAACAGGGGACAAATATGACAATGACATATCGCCGGCACCTGTCTCGTCTCGTATGAGTATAAGTTCACCGCTGCTTGAACTTATGGGCTCAGAGCTGTCATCGCTTTTAGAAAGATCTGTCAGACGCGGAAGACTCAATAATATTGCGAGAATAAGCACTATGGATATGGTGATACCCATAAATACTTTATTTTTAATGTAGCCGCTGTATTCAAATCTGAGAATACTCAAGAACTGTTTCATTATACCTGATCCTCCGTATATTGGATGAATATGTCGTTTAAAGTCGGTTCAAAGACTTTGACGCAGTCTACACTGGTTGATATGGACGACAAGTATTTTAGAAGAGCTTCCCTGTCAGACAATTCTGGCAGGTCGACTAATACTTGTCCGTTTGATGTCTCAGACCTCCATGGAATGGTGTTGGCAACCAACTGCGGGTCAGGCGTATCTATAACCATGCGGCGCCTGTCATAACTTCGCTTTATATCGCGTATACGTCCAGAGAGTACAATATTGCCGCCATTCAGAATAGCGATTTCTGGACAGAGCTCCTCTATATAGTTCATCTGATGGGAGGACAGAAGTACCAGCTTCCCCTGCAGGGCAAGCTCTTCAATTATGTCTTTCAAAAGCAGAGCATTTACAGGATCAAGGCCAGAAAAAGGCTCATCCAATATGACAATATCAGGTTTTGCCACCAACGTAGCAGCAAGCTGTATTTTTTGCTGATTACCTTTGGAAAGAGTTTCCAGACGGCTTTTTGCATATTGGCCCATATCAAGCCGTTGGAGAATACTTTTAGCAGATTCTGCGGCTTCACGTCGGGACATCCCCTTGAGAACACCAAAATATATTAGCTGTTCCATTATCTCCTTCTTGGGATATAAACCCCTTTCCTCGGGGAGATAGCCTATGCGCGTTTTCGACCTGTCAATAGGCTTGCCATCTATGGTTACTTCACCGGAATCAGCCAGCAGCACTCCCATGATTATTCTTATTGACGTGGTTTTCCCAGCGCCGTTTCGACCAAGGAAACCGAAGGGACTTCCGCTTTCTACTTTGAGGCTTATACCGTGCAGGACTTTTTTCTCCCCAAAACTTTTTTCTAGATTGGAAAGTTTTAACTCCATAATTCCTCCATATTTGTAATACTATTTAATATTAAAAAAGCAATCGTATTGTAAAATATAATAAGCCGTTTTGTCAATCTATAATTAATACAGATTGAAAGGCGGATTGTAATGAGAAATGAACCATTGAAAATAAAAAAACGGGGAGAAGATGGAAGCAGAGTCATAACTGTTAGACTGCGTACAGAGACGTTGGCAGAATTAGACAAACTTGCCTCGGAAACTGGATATTCCCGCAATGAGCTTATAAATCTTATACTGAGTCACGGTATTAAAAACATAGAAATAGAGTGATTATTTTTGAAGGAACCGCCGGATTTCCGAGAGAACGGGTTCACGGCCGCGGCAATTTATTATTTCGTGCCGCAATCCAGGGAAAGAGACAAATTTGATGTCTGTATATCCGGCTCGTCGCAGAAGGTTTTCCGACCGGATAAGGCCGCGGCTGCCACGGGTGACTGGATCTTCTTCTCCTGAGATGCTGAGTATGGGAAGAGCAGGCGACTGGCATTTGAAACGCCTGATTCTGGAGAGCTCTCTGTCCGCACGCCATATTGTGGCAATAGCATTATTTGTGTATTTATAGCCGCAACATAAAGGGTCGGCTTTGTAGGCAGCCATGACGTCAGGATCGTGACTTACCCACTCAACTTGGTCGTTGTCACCCAATTTTATTAGGAGGGGGCAGCGGCCTTTTTTTCCGTTAAAGAGCATTATAATGTCGGCTAAAGCGATAGCTATTCTACTTTCCGGCCTATATCCTACGGTGCCGGAGAGTATGAGCTTATCTATCATATAATCATGCTTTTCCAAATAACATCTGGCTAACAGAGAACCAAAAGAGTGCCCGAACAGATATACGGGCGTGTCTGTCCACTCTTTTCTAATAAAATCTGTCAGCAGTGCCTGATCTGAAACAATAGTTTCCCAGCCATCCATGTATCCCAGAGAGTATTCCTCAGTAATGGAAGAGCCGTGACCACGATTATCGGTTATTACTGAAGCGAAGCCAATGCCGGCAAGCCAATCCATAAATTCGTAATAACGCTCTTTATGCTCTTTTGCTCCATGTATGATCTGCACTACTGCTTTGGGAGAACTGATGTCGGAACGGGCTCCAGCAAGAGTAATGTTGTTATCCGTTGAAAATCGAAATTCACAGATCATTTTATCCCTCCCAGTATTTATTGTCAGGAAGCGTTGATGTCTCCAGTCTACATTACATATAAATACGTGTCAATCTGATGAAAGATGTTTTACAATCACTTTATTGTTTCTTTACTGGCGACTAACTTTTGGAAACATATTTTGAGAAAAATAAAGCAAAAAAGGCGCTGGTGCTAAGTGTTACCAATTTGTTGTTGACTACTGCATGTTATTCACATACTATTTCTTATTATAAAATTATCTAACTGATTTCGGAGAATAGGTAGACAATGTATAAGTTTAAAAGAGTATTATTATTTGCTACAGCGATTGCCATTTGTATGACGTTTACGGTAATGACAGGTAATGCAGCTTTTGATGATTTCTCTGACGGAGTCGGACATTGGGCCCAGGAAGAACTTCGGCGAGCGGTAGACGACGGGCTTTTGGAGGGATATGATGACGGCCTGCTGCATCCAAACGATCCTGTGACATGTGCTCAGATTCTGACTCTTATTGGCAGAATGCTTAACCCACAGAAAACGGTGGAGTATTCGGAGCTGAACCTCTCCGGTGATGAGTGGTATGCCGATTCGGCAGTATTGGCAGCTGCCATGGGCGTTGATTTTGACAAAAACATGCTGAAAGAGGCGACGATGCCAAGGGCAGATGCGTTTGAATTGATTGCCGACGCTTTTCAACTTGTCCCTGCAGAGTCAGACTTATCTGCTCTTGATGATTTTAGCGACACTGAAGGCCTTTCAAACGATGCGGCTAAGGCAATGGCTGCAATGGTCTCAGGAGGATACATAGAGGGGTACCAGGGAAAACTCACGCCAGATTCGCCAATAACACGTGCAGAGTTCGTTACTGTACTTTACCGCATTGCGGGCGTCTTTGCAAATGCACAGGAGCTGCCTGAGAATATTCAAAGCGGAGTTATTATTTCAGATAATGGCTATATAATGAATGAAACTTTTGAAGAGCCAGTATGGATAGACTGTTCTGCAGAAAATGTTACGCTTTGGAATGTAAATGCCAAGACGATTGTGTTCCGCTCCCAGGTTTCCGCAATAACTATTACCGGCACATCCAATATTGACAGGCTGGTTATAGCCGGAGGCACAGGCGGAGGGCTCAGTGTTATGCCGCTTGGACTTTCAAAGGTTGGGACTCTGATAATCGGAGACGCCGATGCTTCTAATGTATCAGTCGGAGGTAACGTGGAAAGAGTTGAAGTCACTGGAGACGGCCTTAACATATCTATAAGCGCCTGGATGCAGGAGATGGTTGTTGCCGGCTCCGATTGCAGCTTGACTGTATACCCGGGGTATAATCTTGGAAGCGTTCGCTTCACATCGGAGAGTCGGGATAATAATATGACTTTCGGCAGTACGGCAAAGTCAATTACCGTTGGAGGTTCAGGCAACAGCGTCACAGGATATGGCTACGCCGAGACTATCACTGTCACTTCATCAAGAGGAGAGGTTACTTTAAACCATAAAGAGCTTGTTGACAACAGAGTGACTGGTGTGGAAGAAGCCAGGATTAAACTTGAAACGACAGACGTATTGCCTGCAGGGGAGACATTGTCGGTTAAGGCAACGATAGATAACCCATACGAACTTACCGCGTCTGCTACCTGGTATGTCGACGGTGAAAACGTAAAAGAAGAAAAGCTGGAGATAGGCCCTCAGGAGAGCGAATTTGAATTTACATATGATTATGAGTATACAAAAAATATGGAGCTTGAGAGTATAGTAACTCTAACGCTCAGATATGAGAATGAAGAGGGGGAAGCTACAGATACTTCTGAAAGCGTTGAGCTTGCCCTGGAGAATTATGGAGATGAATATTACAGGAAGACCGAGGAGGAAGTGCTCGCTCTGGTTACAAGCAAATACGCTGGAGACTACACTTTAGAGTGGGCAGAGAACCACGACTATGAAGACGAGGACAAGGTCACCTGGGTGAACGCCAAAGGATATTCAAGTTCGACGGAGTACCTTATATGGATAAACCGCACTTACCAGAGGGTCAATGTGTTCCAGGGCAGTGAAGGGAATTGGGAACTTATACATACGTATATTGTCGGCACAGGCGCTGATAGCACGCCTACCCCTGTGGGTGTGTACACGGTATTTGGACGTTCGCCATATGGTTGGACAACTGCGACTTACAATGTGCGGCCTGTTGTAAACTTTAAAGTTGGCAGCGGGTATGCTTTCCACTCGCGTTTGTATGATCCGGGACACAACTATCTCACAAGTACGGCAATTGGATATCCGGTTAGCCATGGGTGTATCAGGATGTATGACGAGGATGTGCAGTGGATATATGATAATATTCCTAATGGAACAACTGTTGTTGTACATTAATAAATAACAGGAAACGCCGCAGTGCCTCTGCGGCGTTTCTTGTTATTTTAATAATGCGTATTATATTTTGACGTTATTTATATTCTGAAAAATTCCAGGCATCAACAAGCCACGACTCAATTTCTTCATCCAGCTGCTCTTTGTGTTCAATTAAAATATGATGTGTCCATCTGCCAGGATATGGTTCAACTGCCACTGCGATTCTGTCAGATGACAACAGCTGAGGCAAACCAATTGTAATCATAAGGCACTCTTTAGGCCAGCCGCGTTTGCGGCGGACAGGAATGGCGGCGGCGGCAAATAGGTGTTTTCCATAAAAACTTATCTGTGTTTTCTGGACTTTGACACTGGAGTCCGGAAAGAGTCTGCACATAATTGATTCAAAGGCCATGTAGAGCTCTAACTCTCTTTTATGGCCTGCAAAGTATAGTAATAGATCAGATTCATAATATTCCGGCTTTTTCATTTGTGACACCTTCGTGACAGATATGATGAAGAAGTAATGACTGTGTAGCAAAAGCTGTACATTAAAGTCTGATTTTCACTACAGTATAATACAGACTACGTATTTGACAGAGATATCTTTTCTACAGCATAACGTCCATCGTCCACGGTCATTTTACACATGGTTATCTCCTGATCAAAACGTCGTCTGCCGCAGCTTCCAGGATTTAACCAGAGTATACCGCCGGATCTTTCCAGAGAGTATTTGTGAGAGTGTCCATATACTATTACATCGATGTTGTGAATATCGGCTGGCACGTCCTTTTTGTTGTGTACCAAATAGAACCTGACGTTGTCTATGGAAAAATTAAGATGATGAGAAAGACCCTCGGCCCATGCTTTATCATTGTTGCCGCGCACTACATATAGGGGAGCGTAGGATTGAAGTTTATCGACAATTGCCTGCGTGTTGATATCACCAGCGTGGACAATTGCATCGACTCCTTTAATATGCTGTATTACCTCGGTCCGAAGCAAACCATGAGTGTCGGAAATTATGGCGACTGTTTTCACGTTTGTGCACCTCCTCATGGATATTTGTATAGCAAGTGTATCAGATTTTAAAATATATTCCAAGTACAAATCTGTGTAAAGCTATTGGGCTGTCGCACTATTACAGATATGTCTTTTGGCGTCTTGCTGTAAATAGATTTTGTGTGGTAAAATCGAACTGCAGGAGGCGAGAAGTTTGAAAAAGTGTCGTATAACGGTTATGCGTATAACTGAATATAAAGATTTAATGGAACAGTATGAAAACCCGATATTACATGCGTGCGATATGAGCTTGGGACAAATGTTTATAGCAAACGGTTGGGAAAAACCATTTGGATTTTGCCAAAGTGCTTGGGATGTAATATCTCCATTTGTGTTGGCACTATCCCATGGAGCTGAGGATATTTATGACGGATGGATGAAAAATAGCAAATCGGCTATGCTGTCATGTAATGATGGATTTAGGCCTGTCAGCTTTCTCATTGAAGCTCTTGACGAAGATGCTGATAGCAAATAAAATGGACCTTGACAGGGCATTTCACGTAAAAAACGTGTGCTTTCACGTAAAACACTGTGTCCGCCGACAAAAACCATGATATTGATATTGTAGATTAAAGCAGACAGAGTAATCAGGTACTTCTATTTTTATCAGTATCGATGTGGTGACTTGAAAGGAGGCGGAGGGGTGCTTTTATCTGCCAATGTGGAAAAGTTCATATGCGAAGGGATTTCCTTCCTGACATTTTTGCTGGTGTGTGGACTGTTAGTCAGTAGCCGACTATCAAAGAAGGCCTCGCTGATGACGGCAGCAGGATGGCTACTGGTAGCTGCTGCAACGCACAGCCTTGCGCTGCTTTTGGGTGCTGATAGCACGCTGATTCTTACTATTCTTCCGTTCACTTTGTATTTGCCTTCCATAATTCTGCTTCACATTATATCGGGAGACAGGCTTTTTACCACTGCGGCTGCCTGGAGTATCGGGGCCATGGCCAGTTCAATACTGAGCCTGTTGCGAAAGACCCTGATAAGCAGCAATTTACTGCGTGGCGCCTGGAGTGAATTACTAATTGCCTTATGTATTTTAGTGGCAGCAGTGGGTATAATTGCGGTTATATTTGTATATGTGAGAAAGCCTTTTCGGAAATATGTAAACGATTTGGATTCGGGACACAACTGGCTTGTTTTAAGTTTTCCCGTCCTGATGATAATGTTGCTGTTTTCATATTTTGCGAATAGTACTACGGATGCTGCGGCAATTTTGCTTTTATTTCTTACAGCAACATCTGTGTTTTCCATAATCATCCGTCTTATAGCTTCATCTGCTTCTCTGTCGACTCTCAGAGAGGAGCAAAAACAAGTTGAACGCCAGATGGAACTTCAACGCAGGGAATATGAAGAAATGCGTTCAACATTAGAAACCGGACGGGAATACCGACACGATATGCGCCACCATCTAATGATTTTGGAAGGGCTGGCAAGGCAGGAAGATGCCCGCGGAGTAATTGAGTATGTTGAGGCTCTTGGCGGCAGATTGTCGTCTGCGGAAGAGATGAGCTACTGCAGGAACTTTCCGGTTAACGCCGTTATCAGTGGACTTCTGGGCAGGGCGCGTAACGCAGGTTGCAAACTCGAGACTGTCGTGGAACTCCCGGAGCAGCTCCCTTTTGACGAGCTTGATGTATGCATACTTATAGCTAACGCACTGGAAAACGCGCTAAATGCCTGCATGGATATCGCCGAGGGACACAGATTTATTAAAACGGTAGTACAGATGAACGACATGGACAAACTGACTGTGCAGATAGAAAATCCATGCCTAAAACAAGTGATTTTTGGAGCAGACGGCTTGCCGGTTAGCCGCCGTGAAGGACACGGCATAGGGCTGAGAAGCGTCAGGGCTATTACCCAGAAATATAACGGGATATTCCAATGTAAAGCCGAAAATGGAGAGTTTTGTTTTCAGGCCGTGCTGTTTTCCAATAAATTAGATACGTCTGATGGAATGGCTGCTGACAACATGGCGCAGACATTGTCAAAAAAATTGGGATGGAAGAGAGGCACATTAATTGCTATACTTATATTTGTAGTTGCTGCGCTGCTTGTGCTTTATGTTCTGGCTATGGACGGAGGTATGGCCATGGCGTCATTAGTAGGCAAGCCTGTCGGCGGTATTACTATACGAACTGGGACTATCAGCTCCGGCTGGGGGGATTCGCGGTTTGAAGCCGAGATACCGCTTGTCGAGACAGAAACAGACGGTGATGGGACTCAGACTATTCAGGAGTTTCAGGAGGATGTTGAAAAGTATATTGAGCAGCTGCGGGATGAGTTTGACTGGTATATGTCCAGAAGATATCAGGGATATGTGGGTATGGATACCGAATATGAGGTCTTATGCAACGATGAGAATATTTTATCGGTGAGATTTTATACGACTCTTAACGCAGGCGGTTCAGGGGAGTTTTCGAAATGTTTTACTCTTGATAAAACAGACGGAAATATTCTGGAACTTTCAGAACTTTTTCTGCCTGACAGCAATTATGTAGAAGTGATAAGTGAAGAGATTGCAAAGCAGATGAGAGAGCAGATGGAGTCGGGGAATGGCGACTATTTTCTGCCGGGAGGAATCTGGCCGCCTGAGGAATGCTTTTATGAGATTGAACCTGACCAGGACTATTACTTTGACAGTAAGGGAAGGTTGACCATCACATTTCGGGAATACCAGGTTGCCCCAGGGAGTATGGGCTCACCAGAGTTTGCCATACCAACACAGGTGCTTAAGGCAATACTAAATCCTGATTTACCACTTTGGAATGATGACTATAAGGAGTAGCGTGTTTTGATTCGAGCTTGCATATGTGACGACAAAACTGAAGATTTGAAGCATCTTGCTGGCTATGCCGGTGACTTTGCTGATTGCCGCCCTGAGCTCAACATGACCGTTGATACATTTGCTTCACCCTTTGAACTTCTTGACAGGATAGATGCTGATGGAGGATACGACATTTATATATTTGACATACTGATGCCAAATATGGATGGTATTGAACTGGCCAGGCATATACGGGAGAGAGATGATAGGGCAAAGATCATTTTCCTGACGATTTCAAGGGAATACGCGATTGACGCATTTGGGGTTAGAGCGTCAGGTTATCTGGTAAAGCCGGTCGGCCGTGAGGATTTATTTAAGGAACTTGAGGAATGCGTAAAGGCATTTTCAGCCACGTCTAACGGCCCAGCCATGCTTATAAAAACAAAACAGGGCGTAAACAGAGTGCATATACTGGAGATTGCCATGATTGAAAGCTTTGACCATAGCCGGGTAATAACCATGGCCAATGGAGATAGTTTAGTTACGGCTATGACACTGGCGGCAATGTATGAAAAGCTTAGTGCGCTGGACTGTTTTTTCCAGCCTCACAGGGCCTATATTATCAATCTTGGATACGTTAAAGGGCTCACAACAACGGACCTGGTTATGTTTGATGGAAGAAGAGTTCCGATATCCCGAAAAGTATATTCGGCTTTTAGGGAGGCATATATGGATTACACATTTAAGAATCACGGCAAATAATAAACTGAATAACATTTCACGCAGGAAAAGCGGCATTTCACGAAAAAATGCTGCTTTTCTTTTTTTATGCTATATGCTCAGGTAGATAAATTCATGTTCAATGGGAGGGGGCGTACTGAAAGCATGAACACATACACACGCAACCGCATGAAGAACTCAGGAATTTTCTCAAGAGTACAGAGAGTAGGCGCCGTAGTTTTATGTATGGTTCTTTTGCTTGGTATTTCAGGCTGTGCTTCGCAGATTTCACAGGAGGAATTATGGGAGAGAGCCATGGAGGATGCGGTGATAAGCGAAGACGATGAGGTTTATGAGCTGGTGTGCCTTGTTGATGGCGACGAAAATGTAATATGGGATCAGGAGGGAAGAGTGCTGCTTGTCACATGGCACGATTATCAGGCGGAATGTGAGGCAGGAGATACTATGGATCCGTCTCTTGGAGACATATGGGCCACGTCCCTTGGAGAGATGATCTCGTGGTATGAAGATAACAGCAGCAGCGTCGATGATTGGGAGCTGCGTTTCTCGCAGTTACTTGGCGTGCATGCCGATGAGGGATATACAAGATTTACGGCTTTCTGGATTTCAACGGATGTGGTTTTGAGACCGGCATATGTAAAGGACCCGACTGCCCAGATGATAAATGATTATTCGGCTGTTGGCCAGGGGCAGTACAGGGAGTGGTTTGATGAAAATATAATCTGGTCTTATTTTGAAAGCGATTACCCCTGGACACGTTTGGGATATACATATGACTGGAGCGGAGATGGAGATTATGGACTGACTGAATTCCTTGTGCCCGCAGGAAGCGGCGGAGAGATTGAATTTACTTATACAACGGAAGAATTTGTTCAATGGCTGGATGGCCAGATAGACGAGTAATAATCGACAGGTGTGTTTTTCTAAAGTTCAAAAGTTATTGAGAGACTGCCCCATTGCTGTTTAGGGAGGAGTTTGCACAATGAAAAAAACTTTTCTAAAAAGAGCTGTATTTTTTGCAATTGCTATTTGCCTGATTTTGGCGTTGGCAGGGTGCGCTGATGATGCCGAGGATACTGGACAGATAACTGAGCTGGAGCAATTGGCCAGCGAAAGCATTGGGGTACTGACTGGCTCCGTGTTTGATACATATACAGACGAGTTTATTGAGGATGCGGCGAAAGAGTACTATAACACCTATGCGGATATGGTTATTGCCGTAAAGCAGGGAAAAATATCGGCTTTTCTTATAGATGAGCCTATGGCCAGAGTGCTGTGCCAGGAAAACGACGGAATAAGATATCTGGACGAATATCTGACCCAGGACAGCTACGCCTTTGCCTTTCCAAAGGATGAGGACGGCGAGCGCCTTAGGGATCAGATGAATGAGTTTTTGACAAAGATAAGTTCTGACGGAACTCTCGAACAGATTGAGGAGATATGGTTTGGTACAGACGAGGATGCGAAAACAGTCCAGGACTGGACGCAGCTGCCGGCGGAAAACGGCACGCTGATCTTCATTACAAAGATTGATTCTGCCCCTTTTGCCTACGTGAAAGATAATGATACCGTGGGCTATGATGTGGATGTTGCTACCAGATTCTGCCAGGAATATGGTTATGGACTTCAGATTGAAGATGCCGATGCAACCGCGTTTGTATTGGGTATTGAAAGCGGCAGGTATGACTTCGGCGCAGCCGGTTTTACAGTTACCCAGGAGCGGGAGGAGAGTATGTACTTCTCGCAGGCGAATTACACCGGCGGAATCGTTGCGGTGGTGGCCGACAGCGGCACAGTCAGCGCAAAGTTTGAAACTTTACAGGATTTTTCCGGCGCGGACGTTGGCGCTGTAACGGGTACAATACATGACCAGATATGAACAGCCAGGGGAGCATGGTTTTACATAATGTGAACGAGACAATTAACCATACCGCTTCTGGCTGTAGGTGCGGTACTTACTCAACTTGATTTTGACATTGTGTGGAGATATTTTTCATGGAGCAACCAGACTTTGGCCAGGATCACACTGTGGGCAGGTGCCATGTATCTGGCAAAAAATGCGAATAAGTGGTGGTACTCGATAATGTGTGCGATACCGGCAACTTTTATGTCGGGAGTATCATGTA
>CALWYO010000108.1 GCA_944385785.1 uncultured Oscillospiraceae bacterium
ATCCGGGAGCACATGGCGCTCCCCGTCGATGGTTATGCCCATTCCGGACACCTGTTCTATCTCCATGAGTTTCACCTCCGGGCATAAAAAAAGAGCGGTAAGCACGGCGGCTTTCGCTCTTTTTTCAAATTTTCGGTTGTTGTATGGCTCAAAGGCCCGGTATCGTATCCTTGACTGCCCGGAGGAACTCGGCGGCTTTCTTCATGCGGCTGTTGTCCTCCAGGAATTCAATTCCCTTTTGCGTAATTCGCGCGTCATATATCTTCGCGCCTCTGATGGAGCCGACAGCCGACGGGAATTCTACGCTTGTGATGTATCCCTCGTTGTGCAGGCTCTCCAGCAGATTCACCCAGTAGCCGTTGTTTATGCCCAGCGCGCCGGGGCCAAACATGTCCGTGTCCGCCCTCTCCCCGGCCTTGAAACACTCATACAGATATTTCAGTATCCGGTACGCCAGAACAAAGTAGTCGTCCTTTGCCATGCTCAGTCCTCCTCGTCATCCTCCAGAATGTCCTCCTGCCCAGGCGGAACACCTTCGGGAAAGTCGCTCAAGAAGTCCCAAAAGACGCCAGTGGGATTGGCCTTGACCTCTTTCAGAAGTTCTTTCTCCATATGAAACGCAATCGCCTCGCCTATCAGCATTTCAACATCTTCCTCTAAAACGGTGTCCTTTTTCAGCGGGTATTCTTTAATAAACGGCCTCAACACTTCCCACAATTCATCTACAACGGATTTCCCCATACTTACACCCCCTATATTTTCCGCTTAGACAGCAATTCAAAACCTCCATACCCATCAGCCCGGACCTTGTAGATGTACTTGGCATCGTTTATGCGCCGGATTTCCCCTGCCTGCAGGCCAGGATACCTGGTATTCAGCGTTCCGGTCAACCGCGCGTATGTCTTAGGCTTGAGCTGTATCCCACGCTTGCTGCGCTGCGGCGACGGCGCATACTTTGTTTTGCCTATTTTACCAGCGCCGCTACCGCCAGTCCAGTCGTTTTTTTCACTACCGGGTAAACTGCCGTTCATTTTCCCGTTTGGCAGTTGGATATACTTCCTGTCTGCCGCATCCTGCGCACTGACCTCAAAAGGGCCCGTATCTTCCTCCCTGTCATAGCCCAGCCCGGCGAACATGTCGTGCATGGCCGTCACGTCCTGATACGTCTTGCCCTGCGCCCCGGCTATCTCCTCGTCGGTGATGTTGCCGAACATGCCGGTCTCCTCGCTCAGCCCCTTGAGCTCGCGCAGGGCCGTGTCGGCCTGTATGAGCCCCGCCTGGAATATGTCGCGGATGGCCAGCGCCTTGCGCTCGGCTATCTGCGCCGTCTCCGAGGCCGTTGGCGTCCAAAGCGGCGGGAAGCTGATGTCCAGATTCTCCGGCACGCTGCCCCACGCCGACATGGCTATAACGGGCAGGAGCTGTTCGAGCGCAGGCCTGAGCTTGGACTCACGGAGAGTGTCGACATAGTCATAATAATTCTTGAGGTCGCTTTCGCCCGTGGCGTTCATGCCCGCCGGACTGCGCCCGCACCGTTCATCAGATTTACCTGCATAAAACTTCAAATAAGACAAAGCTGACGCCTTCTGCCTTACTGCTACGGCAGAGTAGTAAAAGAACACCTGGCATCTTTGGCGGGAAATTAAGGAAGTATCCTTCCTTGTTGGGGAACGATACTGCATTTACGCTAAAAGCATCTTACGACAGAAAGAGTGGAATTAAGATGTTTTTAGACAATTTATCCGCCTCCGTCCTCAGATTATGCGATACCCACAAGCTCAGTTATGAAGCCGCCTCGGAGCGATGCGGCCTCAGTTCCAGATACTTAGGCGACATTGCCCGAGGCAAAACTGCCCCGACAATCCTGACTTTGGAAAAACTCTGTGCTGGTTTTGAACTGACGCCCAATGACCTGCTTGTCCCCTCGCCAATTGGGCGGGAGATGTCCTTCCGCATTACCGGCTTACCTGACTGTCCACATTGTGGGAGGAATATGGGGGAATACCAGCCCTGCTGCAGCCGCTGCGGACAATGCGCGAGTTTGAACGGCTCTTACAAAGCAACCATTCTGCTGTCTCAGAAGTAACGCTCACTGCCACATAACTGCTTATCCGGCCAGTGCGCTTTACCAGCTGGCCGCTATGGGAATGGCTTTTCCCCTCTACAGTCCTCATGCTTTTTCTCTTTATTCTTATTTTACCGAAGACAGCATAAAAATGTGCTCCGAGAACGACGGAGCACATTTTTGTTTAGCAACAGTACAGTATCACATTTCACATTATGGCTTTGGCACAACGGGTCTGACATATATAATGACTCAAAACCATGGTTCACAGGTATGTAGATATATCAAGTAACATACCTATATTCATATATAGCTATCCTCTATGCCGATTTTTAAAGGCACTCCTCCACCATATTAGCAAAAATGTCAGGATATTTACGATCAAAGAACGGATTTAGGTTTTCAATCACTTGGTATTGGGCATTTTGCAGAAGCTCGGATACGCGGCGGGTGCTTGCCTCATCATTTGGGGCAACGATGAGTTTTACAGGAATCGAAATAGTTTTCAGTTCCTCGGTAAGATCTCTGTCTGTAAAAAGTGCCTTATGCAGCGATTCGCTCCAGTCTCCGGCCATATGCATACACAATGTACGCGCGCTTATCACGCCTGTTGACTCCTTATACCTCTGTGTACGTCTCCACAGTTCAATAAGATGACTGCCATCATCCTTGACCTCAACCGGTTGGTACACCGGAAGATCCCCAAACTTCTGATACTCCTTGTAGTCTAGTCCATAGCAGAACGAAGAGAGGAACATGCCTTTCACACGGTCAGGGCAAAGCAGGGCGACGTGTACAGATATGTTAGCTCCGACCAGATTGCCAACAAAGAATGCTGATTTAATATTAAGTGATTCCATAAACTCAATTATGGTTTCGGCATGCTGCTGCATAGTATATACGCAAGGTGGCCTGTCAGAGTATCCGAAAGCAAGGAGATCCGGCGCGTAGACGCGATGGTCTTTCGCAAGGATATCACCGACTTTTTCAAACTCATCGGAAGAACTCCCAGACATGTGGAGTAAAATTACAGGTTCTCCCTCTCCAGCATAACGGTAGTGCATCTGGCCCTCTGCTATATCGACATAAGCTCTTCTCATAATACCTCCAAAATTAAAAAGTGCGGCGACACATAGTATGGCACCTGTGCCGCCGCCATAATTATTTCATGCTGTCGAACAGCTCATCAATCACTTCACAAACTTTTTCGGGATTCTCAATTATTATGAAATGACCGTAGCCCTCTATTGTAATGAGCTTCTTGTTTTTGCAATTGGTCAAAAGCTTATAACTAGCTTCTGCCATTTCTATGGTGTATCCTACATCATCAAGTCCTTGGATTATGCGGACGGGGCAAGTTATCTCATCCATGCGATCAGTTAGATCAAGTGAATTGCATTCCGAAAAATCCCCGAATTTGACAACGCTTGTCTCCGTCTCCACGCCCCAACGAATGAAATCCACACGAGACTGCGGGGTTTTGCTTCCTATAAGTGCGTCTGAAAACTCCCTTTGGGTGATCGCTATATTGTTTCCCGGATGCATCATGACCTGCATCATATTATCGTCATCACCACCTGCAGCTGTCCTGGTGTTGTGAGAACCCTGCATACATATTACTGCGCATGGAGTGTACTCTTGAGCTATGCGATATACTATGCCTCCAGCCATGGAGCATCCTATAACCATTGGGTGCTCAAGCCCAAGAGCAGTGATACAATCCCATATCCATTTGCCATAAGTTTTATAGTCAGATATCACAGCGGGCGTCCCAGGCAAGGGCCAGCTCTTGCCGTGTGCAGGCATGTCTATAGAATAGACTCGATACTTGTGCCCAATAATCTGCATAATGCCATGATACTGTCTATTGTCGCGTCCAGCCGTGTGCAGACAAACGATAGCAGGGCGATCCTCTGGCGCATCGTTTGTTTCGTAATATATTTTTACACCGTTAACGACCTTATAAAAGCCTCGCACTATGTCTATTGAATTTGCCGGCGGCTCAGGTTCTGGGTCGCGCTCTGGTATATCATAATATAGAGGCATGTCCTCACGTATATAGGAGTAGATACGGAGTATCTGTGCGACCATGCAGTTGAACTGCCGCCATCTAATAGGTTCACACGCCTCAATGTAAAACCCCGGTTTACCAGCGAACCTGTGTTCAGCCCTGACACTGCTACGCTTGAACTTTGGAAATGCGTCAAACATCTCCTTTGTAAGCCCTATGGCCAGGTCAATACCATCCTTCGGCTTTCCTAGATTCACATCTGTCACATGTCCGTTTTCTAAGCAAAGTGTTCCTATTTCTTCGTCTTCTTGAATAGTAACTTTTCCGGTAAAAAACCTTGCCGCATAGTAGTTCATAAAACGCTCGCTCTCACTGCCGTTGAGGTATTCCCGCAGCTTTTCGAGTCTCTCAAGCATTGGCATTTGTATCCTCCTTGTATAATAGAGTAGTAGTTATTAGAGCCCCTCTGCAAGGGCTGTGTGCTACACTGTAAGGGATGCAGCGGATTGGTGGTGTCCTCCTACCACAAGATGGTTTGAGAAAGGTTCCAACCA
>CALWYO010000109.1 GCA_944385785.1 uncultured Oscillospiraceae bacterium
TGAAAGCCCCAGTGTCAGTATTCCCTCATTGTCTTTATATCTCTCAGTAAACTGGTCAAGTGGAAGAGGTGAGATACCTTCTCCAGCTTCAATAGTAGATCCAGGACGATCGTAGGCAGATATAAACCAGTCCTTATATCCGGCATATCCTGACTCCGAAGGCGTAATTTCTGCAGAATATCCACTCACGGCCGAAAACTGTTGAGCTATTTCATAGGAATTATCGGGGAGATAGTTGAGATATCGCCAATATATCACTTTTCCCTGAGTATGATATGAAAGCGTTGATGAAAAGTCATTTGAAATAGTGTAATTATATACTGCTCTGCTTTCCGGTATTTCCAGAGGCGCTGCACCTACATAATCTCTAGGAGCTGGGGAAACATATCCCTGTGCAAATTTTATTTCCTGTGCACTGCTCCATCCAGCGGGATATTGCAGATTTGGATCAACGCCCTGAATATTTGCTTTCCATCCCAACGGAAACTCGATCTGCGGATAGTCTTTACTAATACGCACAGCATCATCGTAGAACGCACCTTCTGTCAGTTGTCCCGTAACAAGCGCTACACCATCCGGATTTACCATTGGTGCTATATGCAGTGTTGTAAGTTCAAAAAGCGTCTGTGCGCTCTGTCCAAAAACAGTGCCATAGAACGCCTTTGCCATGGCATAATTTTCTAAAAATTTCATAAGTAAAGTAGATGTTATCCACTCGTTTGCATGGTGAGAGGCGTTGTAAAATACGTGATTATCCCCTTCACCTACAACCAGCATTTCCAGTTCAGTCCCCATAACGCTCGTTCCAATTGATGTACGTCTGATAAACGGATATCTGGCTAACAATCCATCGATGCAAACGCTGAAATAAACTGGCGTCATATTTATATTCTCCGAAACTACCGAAAACGCCAGCGGTATTGTGATTGTGCTACCTATAGCAAGTGAAAATGGATCTATACCTGGGTTTGCCGCTTCTATTGCCCTGACTGTTGTAGCGTAGTTGCGCGAAAGCCGATATATTGTATCCCCGTTTCTTATTACGTGCCTTCTATAACCCAAAAGCCACGGCAACAGAGCATCCCAGGTTTTCTCCCCTACAATACCGTCGGCAGTCAGTGAAAACATTTTTTGGAAGTTTTTAACGGCATCCAATGTCTTTATTCCGAAAATACCATCCGGCATCTCATGGTAGAATCCAGACCTATATAGCGCCAGTTGCAGCATTTGAACATACGGTCCGGTTGAATCATATTTAAGCAGTTTCAATTCAGACATGTTGACCCCCAGTTAAGTCTTGAAATCTATTATTACCATTAAATATGATATGCTCTATAGTATGCTAATTAGAAAGTTTTGTCATCGAACAGACAGAAATAACTTTTAAAAAAATACTTTACATCCTAAAAAAGCCATCAGGCCTCTGCTAAACTACTGGCGGCACTCAAATATTAAAAATTTAAAGCCAAAAACGATATTTATTGTTATCACGGCAAACGGCTTTTTAGCGCACCTTTGGACATATTAAATTTCGGCGCAGAAAAGCGCAGGCAAAATAATTTAAAATTTGAAAGGAGAGATGGTATTTTGATATGGAAAAAAATCAAAAAAACGTCAATAGCTTTGATTCTTGCCATAACTGCTATAGGAACTTCTATCGCCGCTTACGCTGCCGAAATTCCGGACAAACTAATTCCTGTCGGTGATGCTATTGGCATTAACATCAAAACAAAAGGCGTAATCGTTTCGGAAATATCAGAGTTAGAAACTGCAGAAGGAAAAGTATCTCCAGCTAAAGACGCTGGTATCCTACCTGGCGATATCATAACTGCTATAAACGGCAAGGAGATTACTTGCGCTGAAGACATTGATAAGATACTAAAAACTGCAGATCAAAAGATAACTATACAAATTCTCAGAGATGGAGATAAAAAGCAAATAACTCTTGAACCATACTCTGATGGCAACGATAGTTTTATCGGCGTATGGCTCAGAGATTCTATGAGCGGTATCGGCACAATAACTTACTATGACCCAGATACAAATTCCTTTGGAGCACTGGGCCATTCAATAAGTGATCCTGTTACAGGGCTCATTATTCCTCTACAAGACGGAGATATAATGCCTGCTCAGATAACTGGCGTTACAAAAGGGCACGCAGGCGTCCCAGGTCAGTTAGGTGGCGTATTCAAATTTGATGATGTGTGCGGAAAAATAGACAAAAATTGTTCTGTCGGAATTTTCGGCGTAATCATCCAGAAATATAATGGAAATTTGGGTGAACCCATCCCTGTTGCGGCTGAAAACGAAATACAGGTAGGCAATGCGGTTATTTTGTCTTCTGTATCAGGTCAAGTCGAAGAATATGATATTGAAGTCACACGTCTTTATCATGACGACAGCGACAGCAGAAGTATGATGATAAAAGTGACAGATCAGGATCTTATCGATATTACCGGCGGCATAGTGCAGGGCATGTCTGGAAGTCCGATAATCCAAAATGGCAAACTTATTGGAGCCGTCACTCACGTATTGATAAATAATCCTGAAAAGGGCTATGGTGTTTCAATTGAAGATATGTTAGAAAATGCCGCCTAAAAATATGGGGAGCTCAGCGGACTGAGCTCCCCATATTGCAAAATACTTTCTAATACCAGCAAAATTGTACAAATTTACTTATTTTGAAGGTACTCATCAATAGACTTGGCCGCAGTCTTACCAGCACCCATGGCCAAAATCACCGTCGCAGCTCCCGTAGAAGCATCTCCTCCTGCGAAAACTCCTTCACGCGATGTTGATCCATCCTCTGCAGTAGTAATACATCCCCATTTGTTTGTATCCAAACCAGGCGTCGTACTTCTGATAAGCGGGTTCGGTGATGTGCCAATTGCCACAATAACTGTGTCAACATCCATTTCAAATTCACTGCCCTCAATAGGTACAGGCCTACGGCGTCCAGAGGCATCAGGTTCTCCAAGCTCCATCCTTATAAGTTTCATGGACTTTACCTTGCCCTGATCGTCACCTTCTATCATTATTGGGTTACAGAGAAGGTCAAATATTATTCCCTCTTCTTTTGCATGATGTACCTCTTCGGCTCTTGCCGGCAGTTCTGCTTCGCTGCGGCGATACACTATATGTACTTCAGCACCCTGCCGTTTTGCACAGCGCGCCGCATCCATAGCAACATTGCCGCCGCCGAGAACAGCTACTTTTTTGCTCTTATAAACAGGCGTCGGATTATTCTCCTTATAAGCCTTCATAAGATTAATACGGGTAAGATATTCATTTGCAGAAAAGACGCCCACAAGGCTTTCACCGGGTATTTTCATAAAGTTTGGCAGTCCCGCACCTGTTCCAATAAATACCGCTTCATAGCCCATCTCAAAGAGCTCATCTATAGAGAGGATCTTGCCAATAACCATATTGAGCTCTATATCCACTCCAAGTTTCTTAAGGTTATCTACTTCTTTCTGAACAATAGCCTTTGGAAGCCTGAACTCTGGTATTCCATAGCTGAGCACTCCACCTGCCACATGGAAGGCCTCAAATATTGTAACGCTGTATCCTTTTTTTGCAAGTTCTCCGGCACAAGTAAGTCCTGCCGGCCCAGATCCAATAATAGCTACTTTCTTTCCATTTGAGGGCGCCACATTGGTACTGGTAACATTATTCTCCAGCGCCCAATCGGCAACAAAACGCTCAAGACGGCCAATACCTACAGGCTCGCCCTTTATCCCTCTGACGCATTTGCCCTCGCACTGATTTTCCTGCGGACAGACGCGGCCGCATATAGCTGGAAGTGCGTTAGCACTGGACAGCTCATCATAAGCTCCCTGCATATCCCCTTCTTGTATCTTCTTTATAAATCTGGGAATCGGAACATTTACTGGACAACCGCTTACACAAGCAGGATTTTTACAATTGAGGCACCTGGCGGCTTCATTAGAAGCCTGCTCGGGCGTATACCCCAGCGCAACTTCTGAATAGTTCTTATTACGGACATCTGGTAACTGCTCGTTCATCTTGGTCTTTTCAAGAGACATATTAGCCATTGCCCATACCCTCCAATCTGCACTTGTGATTCTCACGACGCATCGCTTCAAATTCTTTATACGTTGCAGCACGGGCTATAGTCTCGTCAAAATCCACCTTATGTCCGTCAAAGTCAGGACCGTCAACGCAAGCAAATTTCACCTGTCCATCCACCGTAACCCTGCAGCAGCCGCACATACCGGTGCCGTCGATCATTATCGGATTCATACTTACTATGGTTGGAATATCCGCTGTAGCCGTAAGTTTGCAGACAAACTTCATCATCGGCAGAGGACCAATAGCATATACTCTGTCGTATTTTGTGCCACTATCCAGAAGCTCCTGAAGTTTCCCCGTAACAAAGCCGGAAAATCCATAGGAACCGTCATCCGTGCATATATAAAGATTATCACTGGCTTCAGACATCTCTTTTTCCAGTATAACAATATCCTTTGTCCTAAAACCTCCAATGAGATCTACATGCACACCTTTTTTATGTAATGCAGCAGCCACTGGAAGAGCAATAGCACATCCAAGCCCTCCACCTATGACAGCCACATTGTCACATCCATCTATATCCGTAGGCATTCCCAAGGGACCTACAAAGTCAGCAAGGCATTCTCCCACATCCAGCTCATCAAGGGTCATGGTAGAATCTCCAACCTTTTGATAGATAACTGTTACTTCATCGCCCTCACAGCTTGAGACAGTCAGTGGTATTCTCTCGCCGTCCTCTGTAGCACGTAAGATTATAAACTGTCCTGCCTTAGCCTTCTTCGCAATAAGCGGAGCATATACGGATATACGGGATATATCCGGTGTGAGAACATCCTTTTTTACAATCTGATACTTATCAGGCATGATCTTCACCTCAAAAAGATTCTGACACCTAAAAGGTGCAGGTACCCACATATAGTTCAATCCGGACTTATAAAATAAGGCCGGATTGAACACTGGTATTAATAATACCGTTTATTCTTGTTTTTACGTGCCGCTTCGGACTTTTTCCGGCGCTTGACGCTAGGACTCTGATAATATTCCTTTTTCCTAAGGTCGGAGAGAACGCCCGCCTTTGCACAGTTACGCTTAAATCTCTTCAGCGCACTATCCAGCGACTCATTTTCCTTGACATGGACTTCTGACATCTGTTTCCCCTCCCTCCGGCAAGCGCCAATGGCGCTTTCTACAATTATAGCTCCACCAGTAAAAAACTGGGTGTAACTGTCGTTCTTTTGCTCGACAACTCACATTATAGTTTGCAAGCTCGTGAATGTCAACATCTTTTATTTCGCAGGGCGAAGAATAAGGTTCACTAATTTGTTTTTGACTACAATTGACCTTGAAATCTCCATTCCCTCCATGGCTCTTGCGACTTTTTCATTAGACTTAGCAATTGAAATAACAGTATCCTCATCTGAATCAGCAGGTACTATAACAGTGCCTCTGAACTTACCATTAATCTGCACTGCTATCTCCTTTTCGCTTTCAACCATCTTGCTTTCGTCATACTCAGGCCAAGCAGCCTCACAAGCCATTCCATCAAATCCCTGTTTTTGCCACAGCTCCTCTGTAATGTGTGGGGCAAATGGTGAGAGAAGCATTAAAAGCGTTTTAATATCGCCTCTCGAAGGAGCACTGTCATAGTAAGCATTTACAAGTTCCATAAGGCTGGCAATGGCAGTATTAAACTTCATGGTCTCAATATCTTCGCCAACCTTTTTTATAGTCCGGTTAATTATTGCCTCATGGACTGGAGAATGCTGGTCCCCGCTGAGTTTATTTTCTGCAAGGTTCCATATTCTGTCAAGAAATCTTTTACAGCCTTTTACAGCATTGGCGGACCACGGGGCTGCCTTCTCAAAATCACCTATAAACATTATATAGAGCCTTAAAGTGTCAGCTCCATACTGCTCCACAATATCATTGGGGTTAACTACATTACCCCTGGATTTTGACATCTTTTCATTTCCTTCGCCCAGAATCATCCCGTGGCTTGTCCGTTTCTGGTACGGCTCTTTAGTTGGAACAACCCCAATATCGTATAGAAATTTATGCCAGAACCTTGAATAGAGCAGATGAAGCGTAGTGTGCTCCATACCGCCGTTATACCAGTCGACAGGGGACCAATAATCAAGCGCATCTTTTGAAGCCAACGCCTTATCGTTGTGCGGATCCATATATCTCAGGAAATACCAACTTGAGCCAGCCCACTGCGGCATCGTATCAGTCTCCCTCTTTGCCGGTCCTCCGCAGTGCGGGCAAGTAGTGTTGATCCAGTCCGTCATTGCCGCCAGCGGCGACTCTCCATTATCAGTTGTCTCATAATTTTCCACATCGGGAAGCGTCAGCGGCAACTGCTCTTCCGGCAGCGGCACCCATCCGCACTTTTCACAATACACCATGGGAATAGGTTCGCCCCAATATCTCTGACGGGAGAAAACCCAATCTCTGAGTTTAAAGTTCACTTTCTCCTGACCCAGTCCTTTATCTTCCAGCCACTCTACTATTTTCTTTTTAGCTTCTTCAACAGGCATCCCGTTAAGGAATCCGGAGTTCACCATAATTCCCGTCTCGCAGTCAGTAAACGCCTCTTTATCAACGTCACCGCCTTTTACAACCTCGATTATCGGAAGGCCGAACTTTCGGGCAAATTCCCAGTCCCTGTCGTCATGACCAGGTACCGCCATAATCGCACCAGTACCATACGTCGCTAAAACATAATCAGAAATAAAGATGGGTATTTCGTTGCCTGTAACCGGATTTATTGCCCGAACACCTTTAATTTCAACACCTGTCTTCTCCTTGGCCACTTCTGTGCGCTCAAAATCCGACTTTCTGGCCGCGGCCTGCTGGTAAGCTATTATCTCATCTGCATTGGAGCATTTAGGCATCCACTTCTCCAGAATCTTATGCTCAGGAGAAATAACCATATAGGTAGCGCCGAAGATAGTATCCGGTCTCGTGGTGAAAACACGGAGTTTATCTCCCTCTGTAGTTCCAAAGTCAATCTCCGCACCAGTTGAACGGCCAATCCAATTGCGCTGTTGAGTTTTTACCCGTTCAATAAAGTCAACATCGTCAAGGTCATCCAAGAGTCTCTGTGCGTAGGCAGTTATTTTCAGCATCCATTGACTTTTTTCTCTTCGGACTACCTCGCTGCCGCATCTTTCGCACACTCCGTTGACAACTTCTTCATTTGCAAGTACGCATTTGCAGGAAGTACACCAGTTTACCGGCATCGTTGTCTTATAAGCAAGTCCCGCTTTGAACATCTGAATAAAAATCCACTGAGTCCACTTATAGTATGACGGATCTGTAGTATTTACAACTCGGTCCCAATCAAAGGAGAACCCCAGCATTTTAAGCTGCTGTGTAAACCTGGCAATATTTCGCTTTGTGACCTCAGCAGGATGGACCTTATTCTTTATAGCATAGTTTTCAGTCGGCAGACCGAATGCGTCAAATCCTATCGGGAAGAGAACATTATATCCCTGCATACGCCTTTTCCGGCAAATTATATCCATTGCTGTATAAGGCCTTGGATGTCCCACATGCAGTCCTTCTCCAGACGGATATGGAAATTCAATAAGACCGTAAAACTTTGGCCGGCTGTCACCGGTAATAGCTTTGTATGTCTTATTTTCTTCCCAGACCTTCTGCCATTTCTTCTCTATATTTTGAAAATCATATTTCATCTTCCAAGTCTCCCCTATGCCTTTACTCTTTATTGAGTTCTGTCCGCTGCTCCTCAGGTCAAAAGTGAGCTTATATCCATCCTTGGGGCATCCGCCCACAAATGCTCAAGATTGTAGAATTTTCTAGTCTCATCAGTAAATATGTGTATTACGACACATCCAAAATCTACCAATACCCATCCGCCGGCTCTGTATCCCTCAGTACGCAGAGCTGGTTCTCCCTTATCAGAGAGGGCCTTATCCACCTCATCCGAAAGTGTTTTTATATGTGTAGATGAATTTGCCGTACATATAATAAAATAGTCTGCCAGGACCGTGACGTCATGGGTCTCAAGTACAACTATATCCTGTGCTTTTTTACTATCAAGCGTTTTAACTGCTTCGTTTGCAATTTCAAGAGGTGTCAGCATCTATTTCCTCCTTTAAATTTTATCCTTCCGGCACTACAATTGACTCATTTTCTCCAGGTACGCCTAAATCAGTACCAGTTTCACCGCTAATGTTGCCGCCAGTATCTTCTGACGGATTGTCTGTACTGCTTCCCTGCTCTGTACCGGTTTCTCCACCTGCTTCACTGCCGGAGCCGCCGTCAGGCTCTGTGCCGGTTCCTCCGTCTGTTTCACTACCGGAGTTGCCACCGGTCTCTGTGCCGGTTCCTCCGCCTGTTTCACTACCGGAGTTGCCGCCGTTCTCTGTGCCGGTTCCTCCGCCTGTTTCACTGCCGGAGCTGTCACCGGTCTCTGTGCCGGTTTCGCCGCCTGTTTCACTGCCGGAGCTGCCGCCGGTCTCTGTACCGGTTTCGCCGCCTGTTTCACTGCCGGAGCCGCCGCCTGTCTCCGTGCCGGTTCCACCGCCTGTTTCACTGTCGGTACTGGGCTCTGATGACCCGCCAGAGCTGCTTGAATTGCTGGAACTGCTGGAGCCTCCTCCATCGTTGCCCCATGACGATCTACCGGCATATACTCCGCTTGTAGAATAAATCTGCCCTGTGGACTGATTTCTAGTCAGTATATTTAGATTGCTTAATTCTATGTCCTCATCAAAGGGATTTAGATATTCATTTACCATGTCAAGCCATTCATCTATATAAATAGTGACATAAGATGAGCCGTAAACACTGTCTCCATAATTTGCAGGGAGAGTGTGGAACGTAATGTTCTCAGTATCCAGCTTCAGCAGTTCTTTTGCAAACCAGATTATCTCTCCATATGACAAATCTGTCTCCACATCACTAAGGAAAATATCTGCCAATGTTGTGATTGGCACAGCATCAACATTTGATAGCAACTGTTCAGCCACAGTCATAAGAAAATCCTGTTGAGTGCCAATCCGCCCGATATCCGCATTTGCATAACCTGAACGGAAACGCATGATTTTCATGGCATCCTCGCCGGACAAATGCGTCATGCCCTCACTAAAGTCAATGTAGAGGTTCTGCGCCGGATCGTTATAATACATATCCTGAGGAACATAATAGTCGACCCCACCAATAGCATCAATCAGTTTTATAAAGGCGTCAAGATCTATTATTCCGTAAAAGTCAACCTCATATCCGACGATATCCGCTATGCCACTGATAAGTCCGTCAATTCCCCCATACGCGTAGAGAGAGTTTACCTTTTTTACACTCCAGGAGACATTGACCAGAGTATCCCTTGGAATACTCACAACATTCAGAGTGTAGTCAGCAGTATCAAAAGTCGCCAGCATGATTGTATCTGTATTTCCATTGCCGTCATCCATACCTACTGCCAAAAATGTATACTTCTGCCCTGTTCGATTATCTCCTGTTGTCTGCCCCTCATCAGACAGATCCTTTTCAACGTCCAGTTCTCCACCTGAACCATCATTTTTCTGCGTAACCACAGCAGGCGGCTTTACAGCCGTAAACCAATATGCAACGGCAGCCAGAGATAATGCCAAAATAACAGCAAGTATTATTATCAGTACTCGCAGAGTCTTACTTCTTTTTTTCGTTCTCTTTTTGCCCACAGCACTACGCTCGCCATATGCGTCACGTCTACCAACAGCATTGTGGGCGTGTCTCGAATGACTACTGCTTCCAAAAAGCTTCATTTAATCCTTATCCTTTTTTATATCTCTAATCCATTCAAGTGCTTCAAACGTATTAACATGCGGGGTTATACCTTCCCGCTTCATCTCATCAAGGCTCATGGAAAATCCCATTTCAAGTGCATCGTCAATGTCTGTATATGAAATCTTCCGCAGCTCCTCAACTCCAGGGAAATCCCTGGTAGGCTCAATATAGTCAGCAAGATATATGATTTTTTCCAAAAGAGTCATACCAGTTCTGCCTGTGGTGTGCCAACGGATAGCACTGCATATATCATCGTCGCATCCAAATTCATAGCGCGCAACCGCGGCACCGGTAATTGAGTGCAAAAGTTTAGTATCTCCCTGTTCCATATTATCAGGAATAATACCATACTTTTTGCATAACCGCAACTGCACATCCAAATTCTCTTTTTTTGTTACATCATGTAATATTGCTGCCTCTCCAGCCCTATCCGGATCTTCTCCCCACCTGCGCGCAAGGAACCTTGCTTCCATCTCACAGCCTTGTACATGTGGTATGCGCGACGGCTTAAGCATTGCATAGGCCTTTTCCCGAAGCCACTGAAATTCGGGCTTTGCACCATAGAGTCTATACTTTATGATTTCGCCGTAGACTGAGTCCTCTAAATACTCTCTGCCTCTCCTGAGTTTTAAAAGTCCTCTTAGGTCCGTAGACGATACCTCAATCGCGTCGTTGGGAATAACTTTTACTTCAGCGCCATATTTTCTGGCTATTTCCCCAGCAAACCAGACTAATTTCTCATACTCTCCATCCCTGCGAGAAAAAACAGCCAGCGTTGTCTTCTCCATAATCTTGCGGAAGTCTTTCCAAGATTCAAAGCTAAAAAGCATATCTGTACCCATAAGCAAATACAAATCCGCATCAGGATACTTCTCAGCAATTTTCTGCACTGTGTCAACAGTATAGCTTCTTCCTCCGCGGGCAATTTCAATATTCGACACAATTGCCTTATCAACATCATTCATTGCAAGCCTTGTCAATTTAAAGCGCATATCAGCGCCTGGCTCATCCACAGGCAGTTTCTTATGTGGCGGTTGGGCCGCGGGTATTATAAGTAATTTGTCGAGTTTTAGTTCCTGGATTGCCGCGGTTGCAGCAGTCGAATGTCCTTTGTGCGGCGGGTCAAAAGTACCACCATAAATTCCAAGTCTCATAATCTCACTTACTCTTCAGATTAACCCTTTTCTCCAAAGGTAAATCTGGATTCTCCTTATACAAGACAAATTTAGAACCAATAGACTGAACAGCTTCGGCTCCGGTTGCACTGGCTAATTCTTCACAAGCTTCTTTAGCAGTCAGGAGAGAACTTTCCAAAACTCTCCCCTTTATCAGTTCTCGGGTTCTCAAGGCGTTCAAAGTCTCTGAAACGACATTTTCCGTAATTCCGCCCTTACCTACTATAATAACTGTGTCAAGAGACGATGCTATTGACTTAAGTACCGCACGCTCCTTGCTTGTCATTTACCCTGCTCCTTTGTATCACATTTCTCCATATACCTGAAAAGTTTCTCAGATAAATCCTTAAATGCCTTTCCCCGATGGGATATACTGTTTTTCTCCGCATCAGATAAGCATGCTATTGAGCACTCATATCCGTCTGGTATAAATATTGGGTCATATCCAAACCCACCGTTTCCCTGGAGTTCCGTGCCAATACTGCCATTAATGACGCCGTCAGCGCATATCTCATCTCCGTTTGGGAAAACACATACCGCCGAGCACACGAACCTGGCTCCTCTGTCGTCTGAGCCGGCAACTTTGTCTATTATCATTCTGTTTTTTATGTCATAAGACAGATCTCGTCCGCCATATCTGGCAGAATATATCCCTGGGCCTCCGCCCATTGCATTAACTTCAAGACCCGAGTCATCAGCGACTGCCGGCAGGCCCGTCGCTCTCATGGCCGCCAGCGCCTTAATGCGAGCATTTTCCTGAAATGTGGAGCCATTCTCCTGGGCATCAATATTGCACCCGGCTTCACCTTGTGAGATTATTTCAATACCAAATTCCCCAAGTATCTCGCGTATTTCCCTGAGTTTATCCTGATTGTTTGAAGCCAGCACCAGTTTCATGAAAGCAGCGCCTCCGTAAATTCATATCTATCAAATGGGATAAGGTCATCTGCTTGCTCGCCAACTCCCACATATTTTACAGGGACACCTAATTTAGAAGAAATCGCAAAAACGATGCCTCCTTTCGCGGTTCCATCAAGTTTAGTTAAAACTATACCAGTGAGTCCTGCAAACTTTTTAAATTCCTCTGCCTGCATAAGACCGTTTTGCCCAGTCGTCGCATCCAGCACAAGAAGCGTCTCCCTTGAGGCGCCTGGGAGTTCCCTATCGATTACGCGGCTTATTTTGTTAAGCTCATTCATAAGATTCGATTTGTTATGGAGTCTGCCGGCCGTATCAACAATTATAACGTCGCTGCCTCTTGCCTTTGCTGCGGCGATGCTGTCAAATACAACCGCTGCTGGGTCCGAGCCCTCCTCGTGCCTCACAAAATCGGCCCCTGCTCTCCCTGCCCAGATCGAAAGCTGTTCGGCGGCTGCAGCTCTGAAAGTATCGCCAGCAGCAAGCAGAACTTTTTTTCCCTGTCTGCCCAGCTCCATTGCCAGCTTACCTATTGTTGTAGTTTTTCCCACTCCGTTTACACCAACAACCAAGATGACAGACGGTTTAGTCTCAAGCTCTAATCCGCTGTTTTCCTCAAGCATTTCCACCAAGATCTCTTTAAGGGCCCCGCGCACTTCGTCAGACCCTCTCAGTCCCCTGCGTTTAACTTCATCGCGAAGTCGGTCCACCGCTTCCATGGACGCTTCTCCACCAACGTCGGACAGTATAAGCAACTCTTCAAGCTCGTCGAAAAACTCCTCATTTTCACCAGTAAATGAGGCAATTACTCCATTGAGCTTATTCGCCATGTTCTGTTTCGTCTTTGAAAGACCGCTTTTAATCTTATCAAAAAAGCCCATATTATCTACTCCGTTTATTAATAGTTTTCTCCGCCTCGTCAAGATCCATTTTCAAGACTTTGGAAACTCCCTGCTCCTGCATTGTAACACCGTAGAGGACATCGGCCTCCTCCATAGTTCCGCGTCTATGGGTAATTATCAGGAACTGGGTATTGTCAGCGAGGCGCCGCACATATTTTGACACTCTGATGACATTAGACTCATCAAGTGCGGCTTCAATCTCATCCATAACCACAAAGGGAGTCGGCCGGACTTTAAGTATCGCAAAGTACAAAGCTATTGCAACAAACGCCTTCTCTCCTCCTGAGAGCAGAGTAATTGTTTTTAATGTTTTGCCGGGAGGTTGTACTTTTATCTCTATACCACATCCAAGCACATCCTCAGGATCCTCTAATTCCAAAGACGCTCTCCCTCCTCCGAAAAGTTCCAGGAAAGTATTTTTAAAGCTATCATTTATGCGTTGGAATTCTTCTTGGAATATACCTTTCATCTCCTGAGTTATATCGCCGATTATTCTCAAAAGCTCACGTCGCGAGTTCTCTATATCATCCCTCTGTGCAGTTAAGTACTCGTATCTGGAATTTACTCTTTCAAACTCTTCAATCGCGCCGAGGTTTGGCGTGCCCAAAGAGCTCATCTTCCGGCGCAGCTCTCCGGTGCGCCGCTTTGCCTCCGATATATCCTCAATGTGCATTCTCTGCTCCATCGCTGCAGAGCGTGAGAGTTCATAGTTATCCCAAAGTTTATCAATTATCTGCTTTTCTTCCATCTGAGCCGCCTGTATGCGCTGCTCTAAGCGTCCGGATTCACGTTCAAGCGACAGCAATTCCCTGTTTTTCTCCTGGGTATCCTTGTCCATCTTTGTTCTATCGCCCTCCAGCGAAAGCCTCTCATTTGATAGATCAGATATCCTCTTTCTATATCCCGACGCAACATTTCTGAGTTCATCAGCAGATTTCTTTTTGTTTTCAATTTCAGCTGTTATCTTGCTGCAGTTAATCTTAAGCATTTCCATCGCATCAATCTGCGATTGTGTATCTCCTGAGAGCTCAGATCTGAGTTTCTCAAGTTCAGAAGCCGCCTGTCTCTGAGTATTAAGCTCCGCTTCCAGCGACGCCCTTTGTGTTCGAAGCTCAGATTCCTCCAATTCTATACTTCTTTTTGCTTCTGTCAACTGATTTCTACCACCAGATGCCTGTTCTAAACGTACCTCCAGTTCTTCGGCCTGTCTCTCAAAATCCTTTATCTTTCCTTCAACCGCACTCCGCTGCCCCTGTACACCTTTTAGCCGTTGATCAACTTCATGCACCTCATTTTCCAACTGTTTAACCCTGCTTTGGAGTGTCTGGATCAATATATCATAGTGGCTTTTCTCCGTTGCCAGTTTTACTTCCATATCCTGAGCTGTTCTGAGTTCGTCGGATGCAACCTGAAGCTCATACTCTGACGCCTCAAGAACGCGCCTGGACTCTTCACCACGGTTTTTTACATCAGCTAATCTCTCTTTGGCCTCTACAGCCTCGGCTTTCAACTTTTGCAGCTCGTTTGCACGGCTAATTATACCTGTATTGCGCGACAGGCTGCCCCCAGTCATACTTCCTCCAGCATTAATCACTTGTCCGTCAAGTGTAACTATCCTGAAGCGGTGGTTATATCTTCTTGCAATACGCACCGCACTGTCAAGAGTATCAACTACAACCGTATATCCAAGAAGATCCATATATATGTTTTCGTATTGCGGATCAAAAGATACTAATTCAAAGGCAATTCCCTCAAATCCATCCTCTTCAAGCAGCTTCCGCTCATTAAGGCGCCGTCCACGTATAACAGACATAGGTCGGCAAGTAACTCTGCCGGCGTCACGCCTTTTAAGCATATTTATAACATTTTTTCCGTCATTATCAGTGGCGACAATTATATTCTGCATGGCCGCGCCCATGGCAGTCTCAATAGCAATCGAATATTTATCTGGCACGTTCAGCAGCTCTCCGGCCGGCCCGTGGACCCCTTGAAGTGTGCCTCTGTCAGCTTCACGCATCACCGTCTTTACTGCTTTTGAATACCCTTCATAATCCTTCTCCATGTCCCCAAGCATCTTTATTCTTGAGTTCATAGATGAGAGCTCCATCTCATTTTTGCGGTATTCTTCTAAAAGTTTATCAAATTTAGCCTTAGCAGAGCCGACTTTCATCTCATAACCTTTTGTTACATTTTCTAAAGACTCGCATTTCTCTTTAGCAACGGATAACTCTGCAATATTCTTCTCAGCACCATCTTTAGCTTCATCAAGCGTGCTTCTCTGTGTATTTATATCATTTTCCAGCGATTTAAGTCTTGCATTAAGTTCATCTTCAGATGTCTCCAGAGACGAAAGCACGTTTTTTTCATTTGCAAGGTCGTCATCGACTTTTTTTACCAAGTTTGCAATATTCAAGAGCTCATTTTCAGCATTATTTTCTGTTTTATAAAGCTCCTGAAGCCGTTCTCTTAATCCCTCAGCCTTTTTGTCAAGCTCTGATATTTCAGACTCTATAGAG
The DNA here is from genome assembly GCA_944385785.1 of uncultured Oscillospiraceae bacterium. Lineage (GTDB taxonomy): Bacteria > Bacillota > Clostridia > Oscillospirales > Oscillospiraceae > RUG626. Next base: position 15,340 of record CALWYO010000109.1, read on the forward strand.
CCAATTCTATCGTATCGCTCTGCTATTTGAGCCTGAATACCGGAATCCTGACCTTTCTGCTTTTCCAGTTCCTCTTTAATTCTCTCGATATCCTGGCGTGCGTGAGCCATATTGGCCCTTAATACGGCTATGTCTGACTCCTCACGGGATATGGATAGTTCCGTCTGAGAAACAAGATCACGTATCTTTTCTGACTCTACGTCCTTTTGGCGCATCCTTTCAGCCAGTTCGCTTAAAGCGTCATAGGCAGATTCAAGTTCTCCCCGTGCACGTTCTACATCAGATTTAGCACTCAGAGCATTTTGTTCAAACTGAGTAATCCTCTCAGCTATACCCTCCAGATCGGACATCCACAATGAGATTTCCAGCCCTCTTAGTTCATCACGCAAAAGCAGGTATTTCTTCGCAACTTCAGACTGCTGCCGAAGCGGCTCCACATGCAGCTCCAATTCAGATATTTTGTCGTTGACACGCAAAAGGTCATCCTCTGCTCTTTGCAGCTTTCTCTCTGATTCTTCTTTTCTGTATCTAAAACGAGATATACCGGCGGCTTCTTCAAATATTTCCCTTCGGTCCGTACTCTTTGCTGAGAGAATAGCATCTATCTTTCCCTGGCCAATAATACTGTATCCATCGCGGCCAAGACCGGTATCCATAAACAGTTCATTTACGTCGCGTAGCCTGGCCAGTTTTTTATTGATGAAATACTCGCTCTCACCTGACCTGTAGTACCTGCGAGTGACCTGGACCTCTGCCGCCTCTATTGGCAGTACGCCGTCGGAGTTATCCAGAGTCAGGGTTACCTGGGCAAACCCAACCTGTCCGCGCCGCTCAGTCCCGCTGAATATTACATCTTCCATCTTACCGCCGCGAAGAGCCTTTGTAGACTGTTCTCCCATCACCCACTGAAGAGCATCGGATATATTTGACTTTCCACTGCCGTTTGGTCCGACAATGGCTGTTACCGGCTTTTCAAATGTTAAAAGGGTTTTCTCTGGAAAAGATTTAAACCCATAAAGTTCAAGCGCCTTCAGGTACATAAGCATACCTCTTTCTTTTTATAGACAACTGTACCCCACATCCACAGGGGTCATATGCCCAAATGCTTAGGTAACCCCGTAGAGAATCTTGATAAATCGTATCATAGTTATTTATATCAATAATGTATAATTTACAGCGTCAGAAGGAAGTCAGCCGTTCATCTTCCCCGAAAAATCAGATGAGCGCACCCTGTATACGCATGTTCTGCCAAGCATCTCATCAGGATAATTATAGCCGCCCTCTGTTCCGGTTAAGTGGTTTAGTATAAGATTCAAAGCGCGCTTTTTTTCCGCAATATCGTCAATGAACTCGGCTTCACCCCTGCCCATAAGACACTCATATTTCCAGGAATATGTACACGGTTTGTCGGGGCTTCCTTCTTTAAGCCCATAAGAATACTCCATCTGGAAAAAAACATGAGGGTTTTTCTTTAAAATATCTATTTTCCGCCCCTCTGACGCGCTGTGAAAGTATAATACAAGCGAATCTTCAACCCGCTCATATCCGAAATTTAAAGGGACGACATATGGCATACCATTATCCACCATTCCCAAGTGCACAACGCTACATTTATCGATTATCTCAAAAATCTGTCCTACATCAGTAATTTCTCTGTCGTTTCTTCTCATATTTTTCCACCTGTTCCAAGATAGTCTTCCTGTTATTCTATCAGAGACTCCAGCATATCTGTCACAGGAAAAATAATAAGTTAGGCATTATGCCGTATAAGCGTGATTATCGCAAACTATTTAAGTATAATGGCTTTTCTTCGTTTTTGCAATACACAATGGAGCAAATAGGTGAAAACTCTCATCATAAAAATATCAGGTAGAATATTGCATCTACCTGATAATATCAGCTTTTCACTCTCACAACGTCCATTCCATGAACGTCTTCCACTTCTCTGAAAGTAACTCTTGATATTCCGTATCTGGACTCAATCGTCCTGACATTGCATTTCCTCTGTCCCACTGCCGCAGACACTCTGCCTGGCGCAATGCCGAAAGTAACTCGTTGGCCTCTATCGGCCTCAGTTACAAGAGCCAGTTCTCTTTTAAGGTATCTTCTGTTCATCACAAGCTCTCCCAGAGCCGGATGGTATGCACCGGCAACAGCGTCCCCTCCGGAGAGTTCGTCTGTTGGATTTAGTCCAAGGCGTATGACAGGAATATCGGCATCTTCAAAAAGCTCCATGAGTTTTGAGCACAGCTCTATGGCATCTTCCAATGTGTGTTCTTTATACCTGCCCTGAGTCCACAAGTCATAGAGCTCAGTTTCTTTTATAATGACCGTTGGGTAAATCCTCACTCCGTCAGGTTTCATGCTAATAAACTCTCGTGCGGTATATTCAGATTTTTCAGGTGTATCTCCCGGCAAGCCAGTCATCATCTGCAGCACCAGTTCAAATCCTGAATCTTTCAAAAGTTTTGCGGCGCATCTGGCATCCTCAGGCGTATGACCTCTCTTTGAGGCGCGCAAAACGTCATCGCACATAGACTGTACTCCTAATTCGACAGTTTTGACGCCATAGCGCAGAAGGCGATCAACAATTTCGCCATTTATTGCATCCGGCCTTGTAGAAATCCGCAGTGACGTAACTGCCTCTGATTGCAGGAAAGGCTGTGCAGCCTGAAGGAGTTCCTCCTGTTGTTCTGCTGGTATCGCAGTAAAGCTGCCGCCATAAAAGGCCACTGATACATCTATCCCATCAGATATTTTAGAAAGTCCGCTGATGATATCGCAACGCACCTTCGTAGCGTCCGCAGGAATCGGAGAGCCCGAAATCCGTCGCTGATTACAAAACACACACATATTGGGGCATCCCAAATGAGGCACAAAAACAGGTATTATTGCTCTTTTTGGTCGCATTTTAATGCCTCCAGCGCTTTTTCCGCCGCAGCCTGTTCGGCATCTTTTTTACTATGTCCGCTGCCAGTGGAAATTACACAGCCGTTTAAAAGAGCTTGAACCGTAAAAACCTTGTCATGATCAGGACCACTGGAATTTACCAATTCATAAGTCAACGTCTGTCCGCTTTGACGCTGTATCAGTTCCTGAAGCTCGGTTTTATAATCGCCTTCATACTGACCACCAGCCTCAAACGGGTTGATTATAAATCGCGATACAAACGTCTCAGCTTCAGCTTTGCCTCCGTCTAAATATATCGCTGCCAAAATAGCCTCCACAGCATCTGCCAGTATAGACGGACGGCTGCCTCCGCCGTTTTTCTCTTCGCCCTTTCCAAGTCGGAGATTCTCTCCAAGGTGTAGTTCCTCTGCTACACGGCTGAGGTTCTTTTCACATACAAGCTCCGACCGTAGCCTGGTCATTTTTCCTTCCGGCATATCAGGAAACCGTCCATACAGGTACTGTGCAACTAAAAGTCCAAGAACCGCATCTCCAAGAAACTCTAACCGCTCATTACATGCAGTACCCTCTCCTCGATTTTCATTAGCATATGAACTATGCGTAACAGCAGTTTTCAATAACTCATCGTTTTTAAAAATATATCCTATGTGTTCCATAAGTTGGATCATGATTATCCACCGTTCTGATCTGGATGATTTGTAACGCGCATAAACTGCACGTTATTCGCTATATCGCCGCAAACATCTTTCTCTACTGTTAAAATGGCCTGCCGAATTGCGCCTCTTATTGCCTTGGCGTCAGATGATCCATGTGCTTTGATAACAGGCTTGGAAATTCCCAGCATCGCCACTCCCCCAATCTCTGAGGAATCCATTCTGGTACGTAATTTCTGAAGATCGTCGCGAATTGCAGCGGCAGCTATTTTAGTTTTAGCGTTTCTGGTAAATATATTTTTTAATTCGGCCATTAAAAAGCTGCCCATGCCCTCCAGTCCTTTTAAAAGGATGTTCCCAGCGAAGCCATCGCAAACAAGTACCTCGCAAACACCGTCCATAACGCTCCTGGATTCGACATTGCCGATAAAATTTATTCTTCCTTCATCGCCAGCCTGTTTTAGGAGTTTATGTGCCTCTTTATAAAGTTCGCTGCCCTTAGTCTCTTCGGTCCCAATATTAAGAAGCCCTACCCTCGGAGCGTCAATTTCAAAATGCGTTTTAGCATAATAATAGCCCATAAAAGCAAACTGCAGCAAATATTCCGGCGTACACTCTGCATTGGCTCCGCAATCAACTAAGAGCGTCCCTCCGTTTTCACCGCTTGGCAGCACTGGCGCAAGAGCCGCTCTGCGTATACCGCGTATCCTTCGCACAATAAGTGTGGCACCAGATAGAAGAGCACCTGTTGACCCCGCAGAGACCATGGCATCGCCCCCTCCGTCATGGAGGAGCTTCAGGCCAACCGTCATTGACGAGTCCGTTTTAACTTTTGTAACAGTAGACGGGTCATCTTCCATATCTACAACCTGAGTCGCATTGGCAACCTCAATTTTTGAAGGCAAGTCCTTATAGCCAAGCTGCTGGAAACTTCTGAGAATATCCTCTCCACGCCCAACAAGTATTACCTCTGTGGAAAAATCCTCTGCGGCCATTACTGCACCTTTGATTATTTCCAGAGGAGCGTTGTCTCCTCCCATGGCATCTACTATAATTTTCATATCTTGTCTCCCTCACTTACTTGACCATTTATCTGGTAAAGTTGGCTGGCTATATGTCCCATATGTGTCAATCCATCTAAAAGTTTTTCAGTTGAATCACTTTATTAATGTATAACTATGCACACAAAACAGAATTATACAAAAATACGTTATAATATTATAGCAAAAACGTACGTTTTTTTCAATATTTTCTTTTTAAAATTAAACCAGTAATTGGTATTAAAAGAGTACTCTTATAATTAAACACAGTCAAAAAGCAGGGCAATGCTGCTAAATTGCACCGCCCTGCTTTTTATCCATCCATTCACTTATCTAATCTTATCTACTGACTATCCATTGCCTCCAAGATTTTATCCATGTCAAAATCTTTCGTCACATAGTAA
>CALWYO010000110.1 GCA_944385785.1 uncultured Oscillospiraceae bacterium
TTTTTCTGGAATTCGTAATCGAATCTGTCGACTTTATCCTCTAATGCCTTGAAAATTTTAAGGCTGTTCTCCAAGTGCTTATAACTGTCCTGATCTTTAGTAGTCCTCATGGCCTTGACGTCAAGTCCCACATACTCTCCGTGATCACCATAACCGTTTTCTTTCAGCACCTTTACCTGATTAAAGGCTGCTCTGAGATTTTCAACTCCAAAGGACTTATCCTGGTCGTAACGGATGCTGTTTTGATCGTTAAGGTGTACAGTCATCAATTTACCCATAGCCAAAGCAAAGCCTATCTCATGCGCTGGATCCAGCCCCGCAAGTATTGCGTGGGCGCTCTCAAGGTTTCCGCCGACTCTGGAAGGATCTATAGTAGCCGCTGATATAGCCATCACATGCCCCATGGTGCCGCATATGCTCCTGTCAATTGGTTCATTGGGCTTTGGCTCTATACAAATACGTATGGAGGAGTCGTATTTTAGCATTTTATTAATGGACTCTATTAACATCTTGGTGGCCCATACTGGGGACTTTGATTCGGCGCAGACCGTGCCCTCTCTTGCCAGCCACAGGACGATAAGGTCGCAGTCCAGTTCTCTGGCTATATCAATGGAGCGGTAAGCTCTCCACATGGCGTACTCACGATCTTCCGAACTTGTGCTCATGAAGCCGCCGTCAATTGTGTGCCCATCCATCCAGAGCCTGGGGGCGACAAACTCGGCCTTCAGGCCAAACTGATCCAGCTGACTTTTCACTTCTCTGGCCTTTGCCTTTATCTCCTCGGTGGAATAGCTGTTTATATCTGGGACAACGTCATCGTCGTGGAACTGTACGGCAGAGAAGCCCAGCTCCGCAAACTTTTTGTACTTCTCTACTGCGGGAATTTCCGCCCTGACAGGCGGGCCGTATGAATCTGCTCCTGAATGTACATTCCAGGGACCTACCGAAAATCTGAATTTTGACATTTTTGCTGTACCTCTCTTCCAAATTTTTTTCTTATGCCTATATTGTACGCGAAGAAAGGTGGAAACAAATGATTATCTTGCGATTTTTTAAGTGCATTTTTGCGTATATAGTGGTATTGTAATATCATTGGAGGAGATGGTATGGAAAAGAGAAGCGAATTTGAGATTGTCCAGCACACGAATATGAGTTTGTTGGAAATTTTTCTTGTGGAGATATCTTCAAGAAGCCCCCACGGACATGAGGATCTGGAGATAGGAATCCTTCTAAAAGGCTCAATGGCGCTGTTTACAGACCAGCGGCGGCGGGCGCTGCACCCAGGGGATATTTACATAATTAACAGGTGCCAGGTGCATTCATTTCTCAGTGTGGGACAGGAGAATCTGCTGTTGGCCTTTCAGGTGCACAGAGACCTGTATAGAAAGATACATCCCAAACTGGACTATTTAAAAGTGGAGGAGAATATTATCCGCGGCGGCGCTCTTTACGACTCTGTAAGGAGCGGGCTGATTTTATGCGCCAACGCTTTTTTCTCACAAGACGAATACAGAGAGATAAAATGCGCGTCAATTATTTTAGACGTTCTGCACCAACTTTTGACCAGTTCCAGGTGTACAATCTCCAGCGAGCAGGCGACGGCAGCCGCTCAGAACAACATACTCCGACTTAACAGGATGACGGCGTACATTTCAGAACACTATGCCGAACGCGTTTCGCTTGAAGATATCGCCGCAAAGGAACATATAAGTCCATACCATGCGTCTCACTTTTTCACCGGCATGGTGGGTATATCTCTGCAGGAGTATATCAACTTGACGAGATTTGAGCATGCGCTGCGGCTTATGGACTCTACAAATTTGTCCCTGCTGGATGTGTGTATGGAATCGGGCTTTTCCAGCACCAGATATCTAAACCGGATGTTTGAAAAGATGCTTGGGTGCACAGCCAGAGAGTACAGATTGGCGGATAAAAAACCGGCGCCGATAGTCATGTCGATTCCTGCAGGCAATGTTGAACGCAGGCTTCCATTTAATCGATCTGGAGAGTTGCTGCGGGAGTATTTTGAATAAAGTGCATCGAAAAATCTGGATATATTATACGTTAGAAAGTCTGTAGATGAAATATTTCTAAAAAGAATAATTGACGCGGCGCTGCACAAAGGCAGCGCCGCAGAGGCTGTCGAAAAACTTTCCCGCAGAAAAGCCTCGCAGAGTTCCTGCGGCCGCAGCCGCAGGAAGAAAATGAAATTCCGTCATTTCTGGGGACATGCGCCTCGGAAATGACACTTCTCATGGCGGACGTGACGACATTTTTATAAAAAATTGAGCCCCGTCCGCTATGCAGTCATTTGTCGCAAAAGGCTGCCAGGCCTTTTGCGACAAGCTGCGCGGCGCTGCACAAAGGCAGCGCCGCATTTCTATATTAACGCAATGATCACCAGGGCAGGGTGCCCGACGGTAAATATAAAGCTGACTGGAAAATTGTTAAAGCCTGGCCCTGGAACCAACTGCGGGTTATACTCCCAGGGCCCAGAGGTTCCTTATTTGAGGCGATAATTCTTCAAAACCCCATGTTTTTGCCGAACGCTCATAACTGTTGGGGTCGTTTACAGTGTAATCGCCATCTGATATTCCGGTTAGAAGTATGTAGTGGCCGGAATCAGTAAAATCGCCGGGTCCAAGTATACACACAACCAGCTGACCGTCCTGAAGGGCTGCATCTATATCGCCGCGATTCAGAGGCAGCTCCCGGCTGGTGAGACCCAGATCTGTGCAGGCGTCTGAAAAAAGTGACCATGATGTTCCATCACCGTCTGTAGAACAACCTTTTTCCGTGGAAAATTCAGCCATGGCCAGAGGGTGCAGTGACGGGTCGTCAAGCAGATATATTGCGGCCATTGAAAGGCATGTAGGACCGCAGCCGGACAGACCCATGAGGTTCCCAGAATAGTTACTGTATCCCCAACGCTGATCCCACTGCATAAGCAGCGGAACTGTACCGCTTTCAACTTCTCCGCTGAGATCTATGTTGTGTTCCTTGCCTAAATTTTTGAAGTAATCCATTACAAATTGACGGGCATCTGGGTTTTTCCAGTAAAGTTCCTGGAGCTTTTCCGGATAGTCAGATATGTCAATCTCAGACTCGTTTTCAGGATAGTCGGAACTTTGCAGAGTATTTTTGTCAGTATCCGGTGTGTCGGGTAAACCTGACGCGCTGGATTTGTAATGCCCAGAAAGCAGTACGGCTGTGGTGACAGAAAGACAAATCAGCAGCAATAGGAAAATAAGATTATTATAGCGCCTGTTCGACTTTCTATTTTGTTTCATGTTTAATAGCACCTCTTTCGGAAAGTGCCATCAGACTACCATGGTTGGGCAACGCATTTGCAAAGATTTTGCATCAAAACAGAAAACATGCTAATTTATTTCAAAAAAAGTATGATCCATGTATACCGGAATATCATATGTTTCCGAACCGTCGGTTAGAGAGATATATGCGGTGTTTTCGTCGACTGAAATTATCTCATAATAGTTGAGGTTCCCTGTGTAATACAGGTAACTATCGGCGTATGCATAAAAAACAAGTTCAAAAAAAGTGTCTTGTAATGTTCCATAAGCCGTCCAAAGGTCATCTGAAAATGTGCCGGAACAGCCAAGGATAAGGCCCGTTTCATCATCGAGCCTTATTTGAAAAGACCCGTAGTCAAAGGAATATGACAGCTCCCATATTATCATTGACCGTCCCTGCGAATCCATATTTAATCCAACAAAAGAGGATTCAAGAAAAAAACTGCCATCATAATAAATTGATGTGGAGTCCCAAAGACCGCTGTAAAGTCCAATTACTTCAAAAAAAGATAAGACTATCTGGTCTGCTGAGTCAGCATCTAAATAACGTCCGGTTTCTAATTCTACGGTAGATGCAGGCTGCGCCGCAAAACTGAGCTTCTCGATAGGAGAGAGATCAGATATGAGACTAAGACCGATATCGTCAACCTGTACTTGTTCATATCCTCTGGAGTAATTTTTATCCTGGAGAGTGAGTATAAGCTGGGGCAGGAAAAAACTGATTATAACAACAGAGGCGGCAGAGATAAGCAAAATAAGGTTTTTAATACGATTTGAGTGAGTCATATTCGTCCACCATTTAATTCAACCATCACACTTGTACCTTTTCCCAGAATACTCTTTATGCGGATGTCACCGTTGTGCAAGAGCGCTATCTCACGGCACAGAGCAAGTCCCAATCCTGCGCCGCCCTGTGCTCTTGAACGGGATTTGTCGACTCTATAAAACGCTTCCGTTATCCTATCAAGCTCTTTTTCGGGGATTCCGCGGCCGTTATCCACTACTTGAATTGTGCAACCGGTGTCAGTCATTGTAGACAATATGTATATTACTCCAGGACCGTCCATCCCTTTCCTGGAATTGTCGATGAGGTTTATAAGAAGAGACTTTACAAGGTCGGCTTCCAGGAGGCAGGAACCACTTTCGCATCTGTATTTGATAACGATATCCTGCTTTGCCAGAACAGACTTCATATTTCGTATTATCCCTGAGATAATGGCGGAAGGGGAAGCCTCACTGAGCTCCATATCCTGACGTTTTAAGACTAAAAGATCCAGAAGTTTTATTGACAGACTTTCAAGGCGGCGGCTCTCAGAGAAAATGTAATTTGCCGCCTCCTGCCTCTCCTCGTCGTCAAGGGAACAGCTGCGGAGCAGATCAGAATATCCGATGATTGAGGTCATTGGAGTTTTCAGCTCATGGGCAAAACTGCCCATAAATTCCTCCTGACGGCGCATGGAATCCTGAAGTTCATTGATATTCTCCTGAAGTCTGGAGGCCATTGCGTTAAAGTCGTTAGCCAGAGCTTCCACCTCGTCTCCAGAAGCGATATTGGCTCTGGCATCAAGGTCCCCGTCGGCTATGGAACGCGAGGTTTTGGAAAGGCGCATAATAGGCCCTGTTAAAACAGACGCAATGATCCATGAACCGGCAGCTCCCAGAGCCACAACAGCCAGAAGGAGCCAGTGATATATGCCCAACTGTGTGCGGCGCATTATGTACGCTGTAGTGACATCGCTGCTGATATCCAGACGCAGATAGTCGTTGTTAACGCGTATCAGGCCAGAGACAATGATATATTTTTCTGCCTGATCTGAAAACATGCTTACACTGCAAAATCCATTCTCTACGGGAATTTCAGGTGCAGTGGGAATAGTCCCGCTGATAAATAATAACTGTGAACCATTTGAAAGCCTTACACCTGACCATAACGCCTGACTCTGGCCGTTAAGCTGGCTTATTGTATCCACGATGTCGTTGTAGTCAGACTGTTGGCTTATGCTGTTGGCAAGCAGCAGGGCGTTCTGCGTGGCCATATATGACCGGAGCGCAGACTGACGTTCATTTTCCAGGGTAGAAGAGAAAGAGACGGAGACGAGCAGACTTCCTCCAAGACCGAAAACAAGAGAGAGAAGAAAGACTATCGCCAGCGCCAGTTTGACTCGGAGCTTCATGTTATGCCTCCAGCCGATAGCCGACTTTATGTACAGCCACCAGTTTGTTTTCCCAACCTACCTTTTTACGCATTCTTTGAACGTGAAGATCCACTGTTCTGCTGCCGCATGTGTATTCGCCGCCCCAGACGCGCTCATATATCGTCTCCCGGTAAAGAGCGGCGCCGGGATTTTGTGCAAACAGCAGGAGAAGCTCATATTCTTTATTTGTGAGAGTGATTTCGACACCGTCACGCCGGACGACCATTGAACGTGTATCTATGGAAAGACCGCCAATCTCGATTACCGTTGCCAACTTATTATAGCGGCGGAGCACAACCTCGACACGAGCCAGAAGCTCAACCACTTCAAAAGGTTTTACAATATAGTCTTCTGCGCCCATACGGAGACCGCGGACACGGTCGTCTACTGAACCTTTGGCGGTGAGAAAAATAACCGGTATCTGAAGAGGACGTATATAATCCATCAGCTCAAAACCATCTGCTCCCGGGAGCATTACGTCCAGCAGTACAAGATCAAATTTTTCCCGATCCAAAATATCGGCAGCGGCGATTCCGTCGTAGACGCATGTACACATGTATCCAGCTTTTTTAAGACTCATGCGTATAAGATTGGAGATAGGCTTTTCATCCTCTACTATCAAGACGCGTATCATTGAGAACATCTCCTGTATGGGAATATTTCATATCTATAATACATCATAACTGCATCAAAATGGCATATTATTTTTTTCCATCATTGAGTCCGGATTTGACACGGCCAGTGACACAGTCGTATTGAGAGGCATATCATGGAGTGACGTGAAATGCACGTTTTGCGCGGGACAGCTGCCAGCAGGTCCCGCCAATTCTAAGCAAAAGGAGCTTGGTGTCTTATATGAATATTTACCGGCCAAACGACAGACAGCGGGGCTGTTGTCCGGCACCCAGCGCGCCTATCACACCGTGTCCGCCATGCCCACCGCCTTGCGTACAGTATTGTACAATGCCAGGGCCTCCAGGTCCGCAAGGTCCCACTGGACCTCAGGGACCAGTAGGACCGCAGGGGCCGATTGGCGCAGTTGGCTCGACAGGTCCCACCGGACCCACCGGTCCGACAGGTCCAACTGGACCGCAGGGAAT
>CALWYO010000111.1 GCA_944385785.1 uncultured Oscillospiraceae bacterium
CCGATTCGAAATATAGGGCGTGAGAATACTCGTGGACTAATTCCATGTCGTTGTGGCCAAACCCATAGGCCATCCTAAACATTGCAAATAGCCCATATACCAGCGAGGCACCTGAACCAATGGCAACCAGAGAGTCCATATTGGGAGCCCTGTGCAGCAGGGCCTTAAAGCCCGTACTGTAAAAGTGGAAGTTGATAAAAATAATGGGAACTGTTATACACAGCTGGGCTAAAGCAGACACAAGAACATTTTCCGTTCCCTGGAAAAAGGACGGCATCGGCAGCGACAGCATTCCGCCCATGGCTATATACATAAGCGGTATAAGCAGAATTATTGATGATAAAAGCCTATTTCTCATCTTTTTCTGCTCTTCCTGGGTACGCGCCTGGCGTGTCTGCCATTCACTTCTAAAACTATTCTCCTGGTTCTTTCCAGCTACGGACACAGGAGCCGCACCATATCCAATTTCCTCTACAGCTTCCACTATCTGCTCAGGGCTGAGCTTATTATCGTCATAGGAAACGGTCATCTGGTTTGCAAGAAGACTGACGTTTACATCCTGGACTCCATTCAGCTTTAATACGCACCTGGTGACATTAGCCTGACAGGCGGCGCAGGTCATTCCTGTGACATCGTATTTCTCAGTTTTCATCGCCTGTCCCTCCCTCCTATTTTAGTTTTCTGATAAGTTCCATTGCTTCGTCAACAATTTGAGTATTCCCCTTCTGGACCTCTTCAACCACGCAGGTCTCCAGATGATCTTGCAGTACAAGATAACCAAAAGCCTGAAGAGCACTTTCAACAGCGGCAACCTGCATCAGTATATCCCCGCAGTACCTATTATCATCCAGCATCTTACTTATGCCGTTAAGCTGACCAATCATCCGCTTCAATCGGTTTTGAAGCTGCTTTTGCTCTCTTTCATCCCGTGGAGTAGCCTTATGTCTGCAACAGCATAAATCTCTTCCGCATGCAGGGATTGTCATATTATCATTTATGTTATCCATATAATCCTCCCTAAATACCCCCACAGGGTATCTTTATAGGCCCATTATAATACCCCCATAGGGTATTTTCAAGTCCCATTTTAATGATTTATTTAAATCTTCAAATTTTTAGCTGAATAATTAAAATTTACTGTTGATTTTTTATAAAAATATGGTATCATTGAATTAGTTAGCTATAGCTAACTAATTCAATGATACCATGGTGGGCTATATGAGCCGCAACCTCGTTCTCATACGTCATGGTGAAAGTGTATTGAACAGAAAAAATCTCTTCACTGGATGGACAGATATTGATTTATCCGAAAAGGGTGTACGCAAAGCTACGATAGGCGGTCAGTTGTTAAAAAACGCAGGCTTCACTTTTGACATGTGCTTTACTTCTTATCTGAAACGCGCTATACATACTGCTCATTTGGTTCTGCAACAGCTGGACGAAGAATGGATACCGGCCATAAAACTTCATGCGCCATGAGCGCACCACTTCCTCTTGTCGAGAGCCTTTCCGACACAATAAAAAGGGTAATGCCTTACTACAAAGAGAGCATTCTACCTTTAATTACCTATGGAAAAAATGTTCTCATTGCAGCTCACGGCAATTCTCTCAGGGCTCTTATGATGTACCTGGACAATATGACTGAAGAAGCTATTCTTGAACTTGACATACCCACCGGCATTTCGATCATCTACGAGTTAAATGACTATATGGTCCCAACAAGGTCACTATTATTTAGGTGATAAAGCTCTAATATCGGAAAAATTAATAAAGTAAAAAAGCAAACTGCACAAGTCCCTAATATCTGACTCAAAAGGAGGAAATCAAATGGACAATTGCACTACTAACCGTATGCCTCTTATTGGCGATGATGCGCCGGAATTCGAGGCTGTTACTACACAGGGGCCAATACATTTTCCTCAGGATTACAGTGGTAAATGGGTTATTCTTTTTTCTCATCCTGCCGACTTTACGCCTGTCTGCACAACCGAATTTATGACGTTTGGCTCAATGATTGAAGAGTTTCGTGCAATAAATACCGAGCTTGTGGGTCTATCTGTAGATTCCCTGTACTCTCACATCGCCTGGCTAAGAAAGATTCAGGAACTGGAATGGAACGGTAAGAAAAACATTGAAGTTACTTTCCCTCTCATCGAGGATATACGTATGGAAATCGCCAACAAATACGGCATGATTCAGCCCAGCACTTCAAATACCCAGGCTGTCCGCGCGGTATTTGTTATAGATCCAACAGGTAAAATACGCACAATTCTTTATTATCCTCTGTCTACCGGCCGTAATTTTGATGAGATAAAACGCATAATTCTGGCTCTTCAGAAAGCTGATGCCGATAACTGCGCCACTCCGGCCGACTGGCGACCAGGGGATGATGTTATTGTACCTACCGCCGGTTCATGCGGAACAGCAAAAGAACGTATGGAAAACCAGTCCGAGGATCAGTACTGTCTTGATTGGTTCCTGTGTTTCCGTAAGGAACATAAGAGTTAACTATATATTTTGTCTTTTCCACTCTTTACTTCTTATTTATTGGAAATGGCATCGCTGGCCGCGATGCCATTTCCAATATCCTTTAGATTTCAAATTGCAATAATTAAAAAGCAGATCATGCAAAAACTATTATCCAATCTATCTGCAAAAAGTCTCAACATAATGGTCTATTGCACTTTGTATAACTTTTACTGCAGCAGCTCGCCCATTAATATCTCCCGCTACGGTCTCCTTTTGCTCAAGATTTTTATATACCGTGAAAAAATGGGTCATTTCATCAAAAACATGTGCTGGTAATTCTGTAAGTTCCCTATAGCTGTTATACGTCGGATCTGTAAAAGGTATGGCAATAATCTTCTCATCGTTCTTACCGCCGTCCAGCATACTTATATAGCCTATCGGGTAGCATCGCACAAGAGTCATAGGGTCAAGTTCTTCTGAACACAGTATCAGCACATCAAGAGGATCTCCATCATCCCCGTAAGTCCTGGGAATAAACCCGTAATTAGCAGGGTAATGGGTAGAAGTGTACAAAACCCTGTCAAGTATTATTAGGCCCGTTGTCTTGTCCAACTCATACTTCTTTTTACTGCCCTTTGATATCTCCACAACGGCAATAAAATCTTCCGGCGTTATTCGCTTTGGATCCATATCATGCCAGATATTAGACATGCTATTAACCTCCTGTTATGTCTGATTCTCTTTAGTATGAAAATTTCTAAAATATATAAATCGCTCAATCACCGACTGAATACATTGCCACAATATAGATAAATAAAATTCAAAAGGAGCTTCTCTGATGGACTGGTCAAATATTCTTCTGAACGGAGCAGTTATGGCCCTTTATTTCAATTTATTCGCTCTCGTTGTACTCATTCTTAACCCCAGGTATATGATGTCATACTATCCAAAAGATATACTGAAATCAGCCCAGCCTCAGACTGCAAAAGAGCGGTCTGTGTACAAAAAGTGCCGAAGTGCCATGCTGATTATACCCATATTTTATGGAGCCGGTTGCAATGCCAGCTCCGGTTGCATAGGTTTTTGGCAGCTGTTCTTTGCGGCATACATCCAATGGATAGCTGTTAGTCTATCCGATTTTATTATTCAGGATATATTTTTACAACAAAAGTTCCGCCGCCGCATTATACTCAGCGGAACTCAGGAACATATCGGGTATAAATCAGGGCAATGGCTCGTAAAACTTGCGCTCCCAAGACATTTTATTGTGTGGCCGCTACTGACGGCTCCGTCAATATCCATTTTGCAGGCTTTTATAAGTCTTCTTCTTATAAAAATAGGCGCACAACTATAAAGCATCTGGTCTGTACAGCAAAACCACGTTATTAAATACAGAGCGGGAAAAGCATTGCAGATTTCCCGCTCTGTATTTCTATATCCCATAGAGTCTCTTAACAGCTGCTTTTGCTTCAGCCATAACCTGCTCTCTGTCAATAGTAAAATACTCTCCGTTTTCATAGAGTATCTGTCCGTCTACCATTGTCATACAAACATCTGATCCCTGGGCACTGTAACAAATTAGGGCCAAGACGTCCAACGCTGGATAGAGATGGGGCGCATCAAGATTAATAGCAGCGATATCCGCGCGCATACCCACCTGAAGTTTCCCTGTGTTAACTCTTCCCTGTATTTTGGCTCCGTTTAAAGTTGCCATCCTAAATACATCCGCTGGCCGCATAATCGTAGGATCGCCTGTATACCCATTATGGAGTATTGATGCCAGATGCATCTCTTCAAACATATTTAAATTGTTATTTGAAGCTGCGCCGTCTGTCCCAAGTCCCAGGAGAATTCCCATATCCATCATCTCCTGTACATGGGCAAAGCCGCTGCCTAATTTCATGTTACTTGTCGGATTATGTATTACAGAGACACCTTTTTCTTTTAAAAGCTCCATATCATCTCTGGTAACCCATACGCAATGTGCGGCCATTGTTCTTGATTCAAACACACCGGCATCGGCAAACCACTTAGCAGGGGTCTTCCCATATTTTTCAATACATTCCTGGTGTTCCTTTTGTGTCTCCGATAGGTGTATGTGCATATTCCCGCCATGCTCTCGGCATAGCTGGCCATAATAACGCGCTACCGCCTCTGTGCATGTGTACTCCGCATGTATGCAAAAATCTACTCGTATTCGGTCGTTATCGGCACCATTTAGCTTATCAAATAATTCCAAAGATTCCTTTACCCTGTAATTATCCTGTGGACGTTCATCGCCGTCAAATTCCTGTACAGGACGGCATATATTTGCCTTCATCCCAGCTTTACTTACTGCTCCTACAGTCATTTCCGGCTCCATATACATGTCCGAAAAGGATGTCGTCCCACAGGCAAGCATTTCTAATATAGCCAGTTGGCTTCCTGCCAATATATCTTCTTTTGTCATCCTGTCTTCAATTGGAAATACCTTATCAAACAGCCAATTCTGCAGCGGGAGATCGCTGCCTATTCCTCTCAAAAGACACATGGGAGAGTGTGTATGCGTATTTACTAACCCGGGTATCAGCAGTTTGCCAGTCATGTCTTTTATCTGGTCAAACTCGCCATCAGGTTTCGATTCGCCAATATACGTTATCGTATCCCCATCTATCGCAAGATAACCTTTTTTTATATATCTGTATTCAGTGTCACCGTCGGAAAGTATTCCACAATTCGATAAGAGTCTCCTCATATGTTACTCCTTATAAATGCGATATAATGTCTTCTATAAATTCTGAAAACGGCTCCTCAATGGAGTTGGCTGTCTCTATCACCTCTTCCATTGTAAGAGGTTGTTCCAAAACTCCTGCAGCCATATTCGTCATAACGGAGATAGCCAGCACGGGAAGAGAGCAATGTGCTGCAGTAAGCACTTCGGTTACTGTGCTCATCCCTACAGCATCACCGCCAAGTAGTCTTATCGCTTTTATCTCTGCAGGTGTCTCATATTGCGGTCCAGGGGTAAAAAAGTATACTCCCTCGTGTACATTAAGGCTGGATTTTGCCGCACATTCTCTGGCAATATCCCGAAATTCCCTGGAGTACACCTTTGTCATATCGAAAAATCTCGGACCGAACTCATTAATATTAGTGCCTCGCATAGGGCTTGAACCCATAAGTTTTATGTGATCACGTATGATCATAATATCTCCGACATTATAATCCGTATTCACAGCTCCTGCGGCATTTGTTAAAATAAGCGCACGTATTCCCAAGAGCTTTAAAACTCTAACTGGTATTGCAAGTTCCTCAAATTCATACCCCTCATAATAGTGGAATCTGCCGGACATACATACAACTTTCTTCCCTGCCACAGTTCCAAATATCATCTTCCCCGCATGTCCCACTGCTGTTGATACAAGAAAGCCAGGTATATCCTTATAATCTATCTCCACAGGATTTTCAATCTTCTCTGAGAAATGCCCAAGTCCTGAGCCCAGAATCACGCCGATTTCCGGGGCTGCGCCGAATTTATCAAGGATAAAATCAGCGCCGTCTTTATAATCCTGATAATTTGTCATCATGTGCTTTACACCCCTTTTACTCAACGGTTTTACATAGATTATGCCATAACATTGCGTTTCTTTCAACATTTGCAGCGCAATTTTAATCTTTAGTAATGCGGCCTTGAAATGGCAGACTTTCAGTGTTATGATTATAAAAATCGAAATATCTGGAGGGTCAATATGGATAGGAAAACTTTAACTCCCACCTTAGCTCTGTCATGCCTGATTATGGCAATCTGGTCAAGTGGCAAAACAATCCTTGGATTTATCACCAAGCTGGCGTATACGCTTTCAGCAATTTTTTTCCTGTTTGCCTTTCTAAAGGATGCTGGAGTCATCAAGATAAATCTGGGAGAAAATACAGATGAGTGAGATAAGAGATATCACATTAGCTCCTTCCGGCGAAAAGAAAATACAGTGGGCATCTAAATATATGCCTCTTCTTCAGGGAATTCAAAAAGATTTTATTAGAGAAAAGCCTTTTCGTGGTTTAAAAATAGCCGCCTCACTTCATTTAGAGGCCAAGTCAGCGTATCTTTGCCGCGTGCTTATTGACGGCGGTGCCGATCTTCGCGTCACTGGATGTAATCCTCTTTCCACGCAAGACGACGTTGTTGCAGCTCTGGTTCAAAATGGTGCCGATGTATACTCCTGGTATGACTGCACACCTGAAGAATACACTCGGCATCTAAAATGCGCCCTGGAATTTGGACCCAATATCATAATCGATGACGGCGGCGATCTTGTAAGTATGCTGCATTTAGAAATGCCGGAGCTTATCTCAAACGTCATCGGCGGCTGTGAGGAGACAACTACGGGAATCATACGGCTTCGGGCTATGGAACGCGAAGGCGTTTTAAAGTTCCCCATGCTCACTGTAAATGATGCAAAATGCAAGCATTTCTTTGACAACCGCTATGGCACGGGGCAGTCAGTCTGGGATGGCATAAACAGAGCCACTAATCTGGTGGTCGCCGGAAAGAATGTCATCGTTGCAGGATACGGTTGGTGTGGTCGCGGAATTGCAATGCGGGCTAAAGGCCTGGGCGCACGAGTTACAGTCACAGAAATTGATCCTGTTAAAGCCCTGGAGGCCATGATGGATGGATTTGATGTGAAAACTATGGAACAGGCTTCCTCCTATGGGGATATATTCATTACCGCTACCGGTTGTATGAAAGTTATAACTGAACATCATTTTCACAAAATGCGGGATGGAGCTATTCTTTGCAATGGCGGCCATTTCAATGTGGAAGTTGATGTTGACTGGCTGGAAAACAACGCTGTATCAACTTCTGAGGGCCGCACTTCTGTGACAAAAGGTTATACTTTAAAAAATGGTAAAACCCTCTTTGTCCTTGCAGAAGGCAGGCTTGTCAACCTGGCATCCGGCGACGGCCATCCTGTGGAAATCATGGACATGAGTTTCGCCATACAGGCTCTATCAGCAAAATATCTGGCTGAAAACAGAGGCCAGCTTCCCGCAGCCGTAATTCCAATACCGGACCATATAGATTACGACGTTGCCCGTAGGAAACTTCTGGCCTGCGGCATGGAAATTGATACTTTAACAGAGGAACAGAAAAAATATCTTGAGAGCTGGGCAATCTGATTTTAAACAATAGTAGTATTTTTATAACTGTAACGAGGGTGGAATGGTCAAAGTTATTCCACCCTCGTTATCATCTTACCTGTTATCATCCAAATTATATATTATTCAAATCAATTAATTTATCTAATTAGCGTGCTAGTGTATTGACACAAGAATTTTTATACTTTATAATTAATTTAACTTTTCATCATATTTGTCCTTTTACACGGAAATGAGGCCTGGCAGTTAAAATTAACGCCAGGCCTCATTTCATGTTTTTCACTTATAAAATCCTAAATTCAAAAATATAAAACTTAATTGTTCACTTTATCCAACATGGATATGGCACCCGTTATGGTCTTCTCCAGGGCTTCCATACCGTATCTATCCACCTCACGTTTATTTTTCTCCCCGTGAGTAAGGCATCCGGCTCCTCCGATACAGCCGCCAAGGCAGGCCATACCCTCGATAAAGTTTCCATCAAGCACACGTTTAGACGCCTTTAAAAGGGCTACTCGACAGGCCTCTATTCCATCGCACGGAACAGCTTTCAGATCAAAATTATCGATCCCCTGCTCTTTCAGAGCTTGCGCCACGGCGTCAGACACGCCTCCACTCCTGGCAAAAATTCTACCATAATAAGAGGCGTTATCAAGTACATCTTCTTCCATAGATGCGATGTCCAGGTCTTTACTATCAAACAGCGCCTGAAGCTCTTCAAAAGTTAAAACACTGTCAACATAAGGTTTTACCTTGTCGAGTTTTATCTCCATCTTCTTTGCCGTACAGGGGCCTATGAACACCACTTTGCAGTTGGGTTCGTTATCCTTTATATACTTGGCAAGGGCTCCCATCGGTGAAAGATTATGTGATATATGCGGCGCAAGATCTGGAAATTGTTTTTTCACATAATCCACGAAAGCTGGGCAACAGGAACTTGTAAGGAATCCCTTCTCTGCAAGCTCCTTTGCCTCAGAGTATGCAACCATATCAGCTCCAAGAGCTACTTCTACCACCGTGAAAAAGCCGAGAGCTTTTATACCTGAGATTACCTGGCCCAGTTTGGCGTAGGAGAACTGGCTGGATATGGATGGCGCTATTATTGCATACACTCGATAGTCCTGATTATTATTGCTTTTTTTAATCATATCGATAACATCGAGTATGTATGATTTGTCCATAATAGCGCCAAAGGGGCATTGATACACACAGGCGCCGCATGCGATACATTTCTCGTCGTCTATCTGCGCCACACTGTTTGGACCCACCGAGATGGCTTTAATCTTGCATGCCCGTTGACAAGGACGTTCTATATGAGCTATGGCCCCATATGGGCATACCTTTGCACACTGCCCACATTCAATACATTTTGTTTTATCGATATGGGCTTTCTGGTAGCTATCAAAAGTAATAGCATCTTTTCTGCAGACATCCTCACACCTATGTGCAAGACAGCCGCGGCATGCATTAGTAACCTCATAACCACCTACGGGACATTCATCGCAGGCGATATCTATTACCTCAATAACATTGGGATTATCTTTGTTTCCGCCTTTTGCCAGTTTAATACGCTCTCCAAGTATGGCTCGCTCCTTATACACACAGCAGCGCATTGTAGCCGTGCGCCCTGGAACAATAGTCATAGGAATGTCAAGCTCCTTCTCCAGGAGTTGATCTGTCCAGGAGTACCTGGCGACCTCACGTAACACTTGATACTTGAGATTTTGTACTTTTGTATCAAATTTCCTCATTTATACGTCCTCCCTTAAAAGTAGCTGACTTTTACACGCTTTCCCATTTTTTTAAGGCACTCGGAAAGTTCCTCAACAATCTGCATTTTTATGCTGAAGTTAATGGGAAGATCAGGATTCTGATGTGCAGGATTAATTGCTCTTCCAACGAAGAAATTAATATCTGTCGCTTCCTCAAACAGAAGTCTGCATATAAGCGACGCTCCATCCCTCTTGCTGCTCCACTGGGAATAAGACTCATTGTCCTGCAGGTAGTCTTTGGCGTATTTAAGAACACGGTCCATTGTAATTACGCCTTCCGTAACCAGGTCGACACCTTCTAATGTAGCAATCGGCGGGATCTGAGGATCAACAAACTCCAGACTGGGTACAAGCGGTTTGCCAAGGTATTTGGCTGCTATTGAAGATGTGGTGCCTCCGCACACAATATGCTTTCCCTCTTTTGAGAAGAACAGTGCCATCATTTTATTGGCGTCGTCTCTATTGGACGGCGGCCCGAACATAAGGTTCATGGGCTCGCGTTTTTGTATCCGGACTGTGCATACAGTGGCGTCGTCGCCAGGTTTGTGACCATACAGGTTGTCAACCTCGTCCATCAGAATTGTGGAAAGTGTCTTGGCTGTATATCCCACATCAATAAGCGGCTCCATATAGGAGATTATGTCTTCCCTTTTCCAGCCAAAATTATAAGCAATGCCGATCCCTGCATGGGGGCATCCGTCACTCATGGCGATAAATGTATCGTTCTCCTGGAGTTTTATACGTGACATGAATATTTTCTTGCCTCCCATGGTTGTCTCCGTCCTGGGATAATCGTAATTCACTCCGTCACGGTACATAATTATGAGGGGATTATCAAACTGGATAAACTCAGCGTATGTATTGTCAATTATCCTTATAATGGTAAATGTGGAATAAGCAACTCCTCTGACAGAACATATCGGCAGTGTTGCAGCGACGGTTTCAACGCAGTCCTCCACAGAAAGTCCCTCATTTATCATCGTAGAAATAATCTTAGACGTAAGGGTTGACAGTATGCTGGCTTTAACGCCGCTGCCGAGGCCATCAGCAAGGACCACCACTGTGGAGTTATCTTTCTCCTGCTCCAGGATATCCACATGGTCGCCGCACAGCTCTTCTCCATAGTGGTTTATACTGCGGTATCCAATATCAGCGCATAAGTCATTCATTAGATATAGTCTCCTTCAGCTTAGTGAGGGCTATCTTTGTTTCTGCCGCAGTCTCGCCGAGAAGCGAGGCAATTTCCTGAACTATCCGCATCTGCTTATCAACGACTTTATCAGCTACTTCTACAGTTTGCCGACTTATGGTCTCCTTTTTCTCTCGTTCGGTTTCCTCATCAGTTATATCTCTCATCAGGCATATAAGCACATGGTATTCATGGTCATAAATAACTGTCTGCTCCACATACCTTTTATATTCCGCTAAAAAACGACGTTGATCTCTTACGCTATTTCCCGTATTAAGCACTTCAAGAAAAACAGCTGGATCCAGAATTCGCACAACTGGCTCGCCAATAACGTCAGAAGCTCTGGCGATGTTCATTATTTTCAAAGCCGCCTTATTAATCTGCTGCACTTCCAGACTCTCATTGAGAACAAGTATTCCATTGGGAGTATTTTTAATGATATTGTCTGAGAAATTCTCAGCGCGTTCTTTAAGAAATGGCAAGCACATCGTTACATCGGCTTTTCCCTGAACAATTGCAATGGCCTTCTCACGGCAGGTATCATATCCGCAGGAGCCGCAGTTTAGTTCGTCTTCCGGCCTCGTTTTTCCCATCTGTCTCAATGCAGCCGCAATTTCATATTCTGAAGGCATTTTAGCCTTGCGCTCGATATACGGCATACTCTTTATAAGCTCTTCAGGCGTCGGCTGACTTACTTGGAAGTCTTCTTTACCCGCATAGCTTGATACAGATATATAATCTCTAACCGGCGAACGGTGGAACTTTTCCATTATCGGGCCGCCGATGCAGCTTCCTGAACAGGCAGACATCTCAATAAAGCATTTTGTAAGATGACCTTTTTCAATATCTCTGAGGGCAGCAATGCAGTTTTCAGTGCCATCAACAACGAGATAAGTATAACCCTGCTCTTCCTGCATCGTCTTCTCCATGGTCTTAAGTATACCACCAGAAGTTGGGAAAAACCTGGCTCTGCTTTTTTCATTGGAATCTCTGTCCTTTTTAAGGACAATGTTTTCTGATTCAAACCACTGTGTAAGCTGCTCGAAGGTCAAAACAGCATCTACAATACCCTCATACTGCGCCGCCTCATCTTTTTTGGCGACGCAAGGGCCGATAAAGACAGTCTTTGCATTGGGTATCCTACGCTTTATGTCCATACTGTGAGCCTGCATTGGGGAGAGCACATCAGCTAAATATGCAAGCTCTTGGGGAAAATATTTCTGAATAAGCAGGTTAACAGAGTGGCAACATGAGGATATGATAATATCTCTATTGTCCTCCCTTATCATCCGCTCATATTCCTTCTTAACTATTGTCGCTCCGATAGCAGTCTCTTCTGCGTCTGCAAATCCTAATTTCATGAGAGCTTCTCGCATACTTTCTATGCCGACGCCATCATAGTTTGCCACAAAGGACGGAGCTATACTTACAATAACCGGATCGCCGCTCTGAATCATCACGCGCACTTTCTCAGTTTCATCCGTCACTTGTTTGGCATTCTGGGGACACACAACAACGCACTGTCCACACAGAATACACTCATCGGGGACAATATGAGCCTGGTTGCCAGAGAACCTTATTGATTTAACTGGGCAGTGCCTGATACATTTATAGCAGTTCTTGCAGTTTGACTTCTTTAAGGTCAAAACATCAGCCATCCTATATGCTCCCCTCCCGTTTTAATTTTTCGATAATATGCTCCCTGTAAAATTCCGAAAAACTATCTTTTGTAACTCCAGTAAACACCTGGTCATCTACTGTAATCGTCACTCCTACACGGTTGCACTGGCCGGTGCAAAAGCTCCCGGCCAGTGTTATCTCGCTCTCCAGGTGGTCTCTCTCAATAGCCTTCTGCATCAATTCCACAATTTCTGCGGAACCTTTCAGATGGCAGGAGCTACCCACACACACTTGTACTATCATCATGCTATACCAGGCAGAACGGTCTTCTGGAAGAAGTCGTCAACCGTATCTGGGGACACAGAGTAAAATTTGCCATCGCAAGTAACGCAGACGCCCTGCTGACATTTGCCCATGCAGAAGGTTCCTCCTAACTCAATTTTGTCCTGTAGACCATTTTCCTCAACAAGAGCATGAATCTTTTCAACTACGTCTTTAGATCCTTTTAAGTGGCAGGAGCTGCCGATACACACGACTATTTTCACAGCGGGCTTCCTCCTTACTCGTAATCCACCACATCCACCCAGGAAAGGAGGAACTCTCTCTCCTCAGGTTTTGACTTTACAGACTGCGATGCGGCAACAATGGGCATCCATTTCTGAACATACTGTTTGGCTGTATCGCTTTTCTTGCAGAAGAGATTCAGATAGTTTTCTGCCATTTCTTTATCGCCAGACAGGCAAAACAGAAGATATGTCCTTGCAACATCAGCCGAAGCATTTCCCTGGGTAACATGCGACCAGTCAAGTATAAAAGGCGTGCCGTCGTTCTCTCTAACAATAATATTTGATGGGTTAAAGTCGCCATGACAAACTTTATAATGCTGCGGCATGGCCTCAAGGCGGGTGTGCAGGTCATAGCGGGTAGTTGCATCCAGGTCAGCCTGGGATATCTTTCTGTTCATCTTATCTCTAAGTCTGTTGAGGAGTGGGGCTTTCATGCTGTGGACTTTCAACTGTAAATCCACAAACAGCTCGAGATATTCATCCTTTTTCTCAGGATTCTCCTGCATGAGTCTTTCAAGAGTCTTCCCAGGTATGTACTCATTGATTATGGCCCATTTCCCATCTACCGTCGTTACCTCAAGGAGCTTTGGTATATCAAGCCCGGTCTCTTCTATTCTGGCCTGGTTCAGAGCTTCATTGAGTATATCAGCTTTGGAATAGTCTTTGTCAAAGACCTTGATTGTCTTGTCCCCGTCCCTGTAGACGGTTTTATTGGTACGTACAGCTATTACCCTACTTAGATCCATTACTCACTGCCTCCTTACACTTTTTCGTGTTTGCCATAGTATGCGTTGAGATACATCTGCTTGATTTCGCTCATAAGCGGATAGCGCGGGTTGGCTCCTGTGCACTGGTCGTCAAACGCCTGCTCTACCATCTCGTCAAGTGTGGACAGAAAGGCTTTTTCATCAGGCACGTAATCTCTTATGGTCTTCTTAATTCCAACTCTCTCTTTAAGATCGTCAAGAGCCTTAATGAAGTTCTCAAGTTTTTCGTTATCGTCTTTGCCCTTGATGCCAAGATAATCTGCAACTTCTGCATAACGGGCAAGAGTGTGGGGATGGTCATACTGTGGGAAAGTACCCATCTTCGGGGGAACTTCAGCAGCATTAAAGCGCAATACTTCATCAATCATAAGTGCATTTGCTACGCCATGAGCAATATGATGGAAAGCACCCAGTTTATGCGCCATGGAGTGGCAGACACCGAGGAAAGCATTGGCAAAAGCCATACCTGCCATTGTTGCCGCATTGGCCATCTTCTCTCTGGCTACCGG
Source organism: uncultured Oscillospiraceae bacterium (assembly GCA_944385785.1). Classification (GTDB taxonomy): domain Bacteria; phylum Bacillota; class Clostridia; order Oscillospirales; family Oscillospiraceae; genus RUG626. The sequence continues at coordinate 14,032 of CALWYO010000111.1, forward strand.
ATCGTGCGCTCCGTTATCATAAGCCCTTGGGAGATACTCAAAAATCATCTTCAAAGATCTGAGAGCTATACCGTCAGTAAAGTCAGTTGCCATCATGGAGGCGTATGCCTCAAGATTGTGGGTAACAGCATCGATACCTGATGCAGCAGTAAGTCCCTTTGGCGCTGTCATGTGGAGATCTGCATCAATTATCGCCATGTTTGGCAACAGCTCATAGTCAGCCAGTGGGTACTTTACTCCAGTGCTTTCGTCAGTAATAACGGCAAACGGAGTCACCTCAGATCCTGTACCAGCTGAAGTCGGGATAGCTATGAAATAAGCCTTCTCGCCCATCTTGGGGAAAGTATAAACTCTCTTGCGGATATCCATAAAGCGCATCGCCATATCAAGGAAGTCGACTTCAGGATGCTCATAGAGAACCCACATTATCTTTGCAGCATCCATCGCAGAGCCGCCACCAATAGCGATAATAACATCAGGCTGGAATGCTGTCATCTCTTCGGCGCCAGCCTTTGCACAGGCAAGAGTGGGATCTGGCTCAACATTGTAGAAAGTAGTGTGAGTTATGCCCAGCTGATCGAGTTTATCTGTGATCGGCTTAGTATGTCCGCTCTGATAAAGGAAGCTGTCTGTAACTACGAATGCTTTCTTTTTGTGCATTACATTGCCCAGCTCATCAAGGGCTACCGGCAGGCTGCCTTTCTTGAAATAAACCTTTTCAGGCGCGCGGAACCAGAGCATATTCTCTCTCCTTTCGGCTACAGTCTTGACATTCAGTAGATGCTTGACCCCAACATTTTCAGATACAGAGTTGCCGCCCCATGAACCGCAGCCCAGTGTAAGTGAAGGTGCAAGTTTAAAGTTGTAAAGGTCTCCAATTCCTCCTTGAGAGGATGGAGTATTCACAAGAATGCGGCAGGTCTTCATACGCTCAGCAAACTCCGCCAGCTTCTCCTGACCGCTGTCAACGTCAAGGTATATGGATGACGTGTGCCCGTATCCGCCGTCAGCTACAAGGCGCTCGGCCTTTGAGAAGGCGTCCTGCAGATCTTTAGCTTTATACATAGCCAGAACTGGGGAGAGTTTTTCATGGGCAAATTCCTCGGAGATATCTACAGACTCAACCTCGCCTATAAGTATCTTTGTATACTCCGGTACAGTGACTCCCGCCATGGCGGCAATCTTTGGAGCTTTCTGTCCGACTATCTTGGCGTTTACCGAACCGTTAATTATTATGGTCTTACGGACTTTTTCAGTCTCCTCAGGTGACAGGAAGTAGCAGCCTCTGTCTGCAAACTCTTTTTTTACCGCTTTATACACCTTGTCAAGAACTATAACAGACTGCTCAGAGGCGCAAATCATACCGTTGTCAAAAGTTTTCGAGTGTATAATAGAGTTAACGGCAAGTACAATATCAGCAGAATCATCAATTATTGCAGGAGTATTTCCCGCACCCACGCCCACCGCAGGTTTTCCACTTGAATAGGCCGATTTTACCATACCGGGTCCACCCGTCGCCAGAATTATGTCGGCCTCCTTCATAAGGAGGTTTGTCATATCCAGGGATGGAATATCTATCCAATCAATAATTCCTTCAGGTGCCCCTGCCGCGACAGCCGCCTCAAGGACAATGCGTGCAGCCTCATTAGTACATTTTTTAGCACGGGGATGAGGGCTGATAACAATGCCGTTTCTCGTCTTCAGGGCAAGCAGAGTCTTAAAAATTGCCGTAGACGTCGGGTTGGTAGTGGGAATAACAGCAGCAATAACGCCTATTGGCTCTGCAATCTTCTTAATACCAAACGCCTTATCCTCCTCAATAACGCCGCAAGTCTTCGTGTCTTTGTAAGCATTATAGATATACTCTGCCGCATAGTGATTCTTTATGACCTTGTCCTCCACTACGCCCATTCCTGTCTCTTCCACTGCCATCTTTGCAAGGGGTATACGCATTTTGTTTGCGGCAAGAGCTGCTGATAAAAATATCTTGTCCACCTGCTCTTGAGTGTACGTCGCAAACTTCTCCTGTGCTTTTCGCACATTGGCTAGGGTTTTCTCCAGCTTTTCAACACTGTCGACTACTTCCCTGGTCTTTTTCTTTTCCATTGCACTCACTCCTTATTTTCTTCAGCAGCCCATCTCTGCTAAATGCGCGGAAAGAAGCGCAAGAGACGCCGCCATATTTTCATTTTGTATCAAAATATCTTTCCCCGCCGTAAGATGTATTGGGGCAAAGTTCCAAATGGCCCTTATGCCGCTTCGGCACATGAGATCACATATCTCTTGAGCCGCACACGCCGGCGTAGTTATTACTCCAAGTCTGACATCAGCCTGACTGCAGAATTCCTCAAAATCACTGAGCGGATAAATATATTTGCCCGAATCCGTAATTCCTATTTTGTTGGAATCAACGTCAAACGCTGCCAGGATATGCAGTCCATATTCCTCAAAACCACTGTGCTCAAGCATTGCACACCCCAGCTTGCCAGCGCCAACAATAACCGCAAGATTCTTATTTTTATATCCTAAAACCCGCTCCAGATCGTCTATTAGTCCTTTGACACTATAACCAGTCCTCGGTTTTCCGGCACCGCTTATACAGTTAAGATCCTTTCTCACCAGCACATCGCCCAAATCCAGTTGGGCGGCTATCGTCGTTGCAGATATGTTTTCCACATCCGGCGGAAGCTGTTTGAGATAGTGCAGGTATGCCGGAAGCCGCCGCATTACGCTTATCGACACGCTCACAAGCAAACCTCCTGTTATGTCTACTGAAGATAATTTCTCTTCAGTCTTCTGTCCATCTCACTGTAAATTCAGTATACCATAAATACATTCTGATGTGAAATGCTTATAATATATATCGGTATATTTTTATCGATATAAATATAGCAATTTATTATATGTCACCATTTTATTCCGCTGAATCTCTTAAAAACAATGCCGGTCCTGGACCGGCATTATTTTTAAATAAGTAAGATCAGAAATCAACTTCAAGATCATAATAGCAGCACTTAAGCAGCTGCTCCATTTCCTGCTGGCTGGGCTGACGCGGATTAGATCCTGTGCATGCATCACCTATAGCCAGAGTTGCTATTTCAGGAAGTTTAGCAAGAAATTCGCTCTCAGGAGCAACGGAATTGCCGTCCTCAACAATAGCGCCGCCCTCGCCATAGTTCTTTATGCAGTGCGGGATGTTGAGATCGTCATTCATCTTGCGGAGCATCTCGATAAGACGCTCAGTCTTCTCCTCATCGCTGGAACCGCCAAGTTTAATGAAGTCAGCAATCTGTCCATAGCGTTTAAGGGCAGTGGCATCTTTTGAGTTATACTTAATAACTTTAGGCAGGTACATGGCATTGGCTGCGCCGTGAATAATGTGACCCTGATTGCCGTGTGAGAAAGCTGCGCCAGTTTTGTGAGCCATAGAGTGTACAATACCCAGAAGAGCATTTGAAAACGCCATTCCGGCCAGGCACTGAGCATCATGCATAGCAGCGCGGGCATCCATATCGCCATTATATGATTTAACCAGGTTGTCCTTAATCATCTCAATAGCGTGAAGGGCAAGCGGATCAGTGTACTCGCAATGTGCTGTAGATACATAAGCCTCGATAGCGTGGGTTATTGCATCCATACCTGTGTGTGCAACCAGTTTAACAGGCATTGTAACTGTCAGATCCGGATCGACGATGGCAACGTCAGGAGTAATCTCGAAGTCTGCGATAGGATACTTAACACCCTTATCATAATCGGTAATTATGGAGAATGCGGTAACCTCAGTAGCAGTTCCGGAAGTGGACGGAATAGCGCAGAAACGAGCCTTTGTCCGGAGCTTTGGCAGTCCAAACACCTTGCACATATCCTCAAAAGTTGTCTCGGGATACTCATACTTAATCCACATTGCTTTTGCGGCATCAATTGGCGAACCGCCGCCCATGGCTACAATCCAGTCTGGCTGGAACTTGCTCATGGCTTCAGCGCCTTTCATAACGGTAGTAACCGAAGGATCAGACTCAATTCCCTCAATAAGCTCAACTTCCATACCCGCTTCTTTTAAATATTCAATAGCCCTGTCAAGGAAGCCGCCTCTCTTCATTGAGCCGCCTCCAACGCAAACCATGGCGCGCTTTCCTTCAAGTGTCTTCAGAGCCTCAAGAGAGCCCTTCCCATGATAAATATCTCTCGGCAATGTAAACCTGCTCATAGTAATGACCTCCGAATATATTTTGTTATTTGGGGTTCAACCCCCTCTGTTTGATAAAATTTTAACAAAATATCGGGCAGTTGAGAAATGTTTTAATAGCATATCAGTATGTTTTTATCGATATGTTATTATCAATAAAAACATACTGATATATTGTCGTAACACATATCGCTTTGACGAAATCCTTAAAACCATTAAGCAGCAAACAGTTTTTTGTAAATGCATGTCATTTATTTACCAGATATCTGTCTGCCGATTTCCTCACTTCATCTAAGAAGCGATTGTCAAGAGAACTCAATCTATAGTCATTTCGATATATAAGTACATCTTTGTATCTTTTTGTATTCTCCCGACAGAAACGCTGGACCAGTCCATATTTTTTACATAGTTCCGGCGAGACTGGAGACACCCACATAAATGACATCGGTACTTTTTCAAGGAGCTCAAACTGGCTGCCCCGCTCAAAAACGAATATACGCTTGTCCACCGTCTCCATAAGCTCAGATCTTCTGACATCAACCATAGGTATCGATGGAACATATGGATCGCTATGAGTAATCTCAATTTTATCCCGCAAATCCGACAGCCTAATTTCTGCCAATTGGCTGAGCTCACTATTTTTAGACATCAGAAGTACGTAAGTAAACTCGGTCATCGTCTCTGCAGTAAGCCTCTTTTCCTGAAAAACAGAGTCAAAATACCTTCCGAATTTTTGTTGATAACGTATTATGCCAAGATTATATTCTCCGTTGGAAACACACTCCATAGCCTTACTCGAATTAGTTTCCTTATAAAATATTTCAGCAGGTATATCCGTTCTGAGACCCGATGCGAATTCCGCCATTGCATGTGAAATATAGCTGGCTCTTGGAGCGCACACAGAAAGTCTCTGTTCCTCCTGACCGCCGTTTTTATACATACGCTCTATTTCATCTACCTGCAGCACAATGCGTCTTGCACGTTCCAGAAATTCCTCCCCTTCAGAAGTAACTGAAATACCCTTTGTAGTCCTTTTAAAAATAGTTATGCCTAAATCGGACTCTAATTCTTTTATTGCCCTGCTCAGATTTGGCTGTCCCATAAATAAATTTTCCGCAGCCTTGCTTATCGATCTTGTCTTAGCCACCTCGACAGCATATTTAAGATGGAGCAGATTCATCCTATTCCCTCCCCATTTTTCTCCCGCCTTGTAAGCGTTTCAGCCTTAGCCAGCAGGTCTCCTCTGTTATTCTTAACCTTCCCCAATGTAGCTTCACTGGACAGCCATTTCAAAACCATTCCGATCTCTTTGCCAGAAAAACCTAAATTTTTTATTAAATTGCCATCTATGTCCAGGTCTTGAACAGATACCGCAAGCCTCAGAGATATCTCTTTTCTTACATTCTTCATTGTCCCCTTTTTTCCTGAAGCTTCAGCACACCACGCAGCCAACTCGACGCATTTTTCACCATACATTGCAATAAGCATCCTGATTCCCATACCATCACACGGCATCTGCTCAGCTATTTTAGCCGCCAGATTTGCATTTTGAACTATTTTTCCCGGCAGTCTCAGCTCTCTCAACAGGCTCTCAACAGAAAAACGCGTCTGTCCTGCTGAACTGACAAGAAATGAAAAGGCACACCATCTAATCTCATTATCCTGCGGAAGTGAAGCTATTGGACTAAGTTCCACCTTTCCGGGTAAAATGTATTTTGAAAGCAATCGATAATTTATCATATCCTCTGCCAGTTCAGGTTTTCGGCTCATCAGGACTTTCTCAAGCTCATCTCTTACACGTTCCGGCGAAAGTTGTTCTGCCAGCGGAGCCAGTTTCTCTATTGATTTTAAAATGTCTGCATGTATATCAAAATTTAAAACTGCTGCAAACCTCAACGCTCTGAGCATACGCAGCGCATCCTCAGAAAATCTGACATCAGGGTCTCCTACGCATCTGATAATACGCAAGGAAATATCTCTTCTGCCTCCATATGGGTCTATTACTTCTCCGTCAGGTCCCATTGCCATTGCATTCATTGTAAAGTCTCTTCTGGACAGATCCTGGATGATATCTGAAACAAAAACGACTGAATCAGGTTTCCTACCGTCTTTGTATTCCCCGTCAAGCCTGAAGGTAGTTACTTCTACAGACTGCTTATCAATAATAACTGTCACTGTACCATAATGAATACCAGTTGGAATTGTCTTTTCAAACAATTCCAACATGTCTTCAGGTTTTGCCGATGTAGATACATCCCAGTCCGACGGTTTTTTGCCAATGACTGTATCCCTGATGCATCCGCCCACAGCATAAGCCTGAAATCCAGCGTCACGGAGCACAGTTATAACTTTAACTACATATGCCGGCATAAAGTCACAGCAATTGTTCATGCCGCCACTTTCAACATTACACATACCCATAGCTAAAAATTAAACCTGTTGACAAAAATCTTGTTGTAATATCATCTAAACAGTATTATAATAATTTGGCATTTTAATATCAACTGCTATAATTACTATATTTATCGGAGCATTTATGGACAGAATCGCCGAACTTGAAAAGTATATAAAGAGTAATGCCAAGTGCCATCTTGTAGGCATCGGGGGAGTTTCCATGTCACCTCTGGCAAAAGTTCTGCACCGTCAGGGCTTGCCAATAACAGGTTCTGACATGAGAGACAGCACTATTATTGGCGAATTGCGACAAATGGGAATACCTGTTCACATCGGCCATAAGGCTGAAAATGCCGTCGGTGCGGACTTTATAATCCGAACTGCCGCAGCTCACGACGACAATGTGGAAATAGCCTACGCCCGTACTCATGGAATCCCTGTTTTTGAACGCGCTGAAGCCTGGGGATGCATAATGCGAAACTATAAAAACGCCCTGTGTATCTCCGGAACACACGGTAAAACAACAACTACTTCCATGTGTACTCATATTCTTATGTCTGCTGGTGCCGATCCAACTGTGATGATTGGCGGTACACTGCCTCTTCTTCAGGACAGTCACCGTGTTGGTCACGGGGATATTATTGTCCTGGAATCATGTGAGTATTACAATTCATTCCTCAGTTTTTCTCCTACTATAGCCGTTATACTTGATGTGGACACGGATCATTTAGATTTTTTCAAAGACCTCAACGATATAAAGAAGTCGTTTCGCACATTTGCACAGCTTGTACCTGCTGACAGCGGGTTGGTAATTGCAAATCTTGATGACGAAAACACAATGAGTGCCATAAAGGATATCAAGAGGCCGATAATGACTTTTGGCATGAGCGAGAAGGCGGACGTACGCGCATCTGATATCCGCATTTCAAACGGTGTATCTGAATTTGACATTATTTATAACCAGCGTGTCCTCACCCATATTAAGCTCCACGTCCCCGGCATGCACAATGTCAAAAACGCTCTTGCAGCGGCGGCGTCAGCAATCGCTCTTCATATTCCTGCCAAGGCCATTGCCGACGGCTTAGATGCTTTCAGAGGCGCTGCCAGAAGGTTTGAATATAAGGGTACAATAAACGGAGCCAGGATATATGATGACTATGCCCACCATCCTCAGGAGCTTCATTCTCTGATTGAGGCTGCCCGTTCCCTTAACCCTCATAGAATATTGGTCGCTTTTCAGCCTCATACTTTTTCACGGACCAAAGCACTTTTTGAAGATTTTGTACGTGAGCTCTCCTCTGCAGATAAGGTTTTCCTTGCAGAAATTTTTGCCGCAAGAGAAAAAAATACAGTAGGAATATCTTCAAAAGATTTGGCTGCTCTTATTCCAGGCGCCGTTTTCTTTCCCACTTTCCAACAACTTGAAGATGCACTTAAAGCCGAAGCTCAGGACGGTGATATGATACTCACCGTCGGTGCCGGAGATATATATAAAGTTGGCGAGCATCTATCTGAGAGCGCAAAATAAAAATTCAAATACATGTATAATGCCGCGGAGTTTTTCCGCGGCATTTCTGCGTGTCGGCAAAAGCCGATACGCAGAAATGCGGCTGACCCACGTGTCCTTCGGGCACACTCTCAGTCTCCCTGTGTTTTTTGGCCGGTACACTCCCGTCCAAAAAACGGATAGGTGAAAAGTCAAATTAAGTGCAACACTCAATTGTGGAACGCCAAGCAAGGCACTTTCTGGGACGGAGGTTCATTTTGTGGAAAAAAGCCTGGACATCTGA
>CALWYO010000112.1 GCA_944385785.1 uncultured Oscillospiraceae bacterium
ATTGAACACCATCGTCAGGGCACAAAATGGTGCATATTCCCCATGTATGATTTTGCCCATCCTATCCAGGACGCTCTTGAGGGGATTACCCACTCACTGTGCTCCCTTGAATATGAAGATCACCGTCCGCTTTACGATTGGGTCATAGAGCATACCGACGTGCCGTCAAAGCCACGCCAGATAGAGTTTGCGCGCCTCAACATAGATCACACTGTTATGAGCAAACGGAAATTACGCAAGCTGGTGGAAGAAGGCTATGTTTCAGGATGGGATGACCCACGGATGCCAACTCTCTGCGGACTTCGCCGCCGCGGTTACACTCCCGCATCAATAAGAAATTTTACCGACCGTGTAGGCGTTGCTAAAAATCCAAGCGTTGTTGAGTATGCCTTTTTGGAATCATGTTTAAGAGACGATCTTAATACCCACGCTCTTAGGCGCATGGCCGTTCTCCATCCGGTGAAGTTAACCATCACAAATTATCCAGAGGATAAGCATGAGTTGGTAGAAGTGGAAAATAATCCAAACGTCCCTGAAGCCGGAACACGTCAGGTATCCTTTTCAAAGTATCTCTATGTCGAAGCTGATGACTTCCTCACAGAGCCAGTTCCAAAATTTAAACGGCTTTATCCTAATGGCCCTGAGTGCCGTTTGAAAGGCGCATACCTGATAAAATGTACAGGCTATAATACCGGCGCTGACGGAAGCGTTACTGAAATATTATGCGAATACGATCCTGATTCACGTGGTGGGGATCCTGCTGACGGACGGAAAGTGAAAGGCGCAACATTGCACTGGGTCGACGCCTCGGATTCAATCGAAGCGGAGATCAGACTTTACGACAACCTTTTTTCTGACCCTGAGCCGGATGCAGGCGATAAAGACTTTATTGAATGCTTAAATCCCACGTCTCTTACCATAATAAAAGGCAGTCGTCTTGAAAGCTCATTGAGCAAAGCTGTTCCAGGAGAAGGTTATCAGTTCCTGAGAATCGGTTACTTTACTCCGGACAGCCGCGATTCCTCGCCTGAACACCTTGTCTTTAATCGCTCAGTCGCCCTGAAAGACAGCTTCAAAAAATGAATATATGCCGGAATAGTCACCAAGACCATTCCGGCATAATTTTATTAATTGTAAGTATTTATGCCAAAGGATATAAAGAAATAGACGTTTAACATCTACTCTTTCTTATCTGTATCTATATTCACTATCCCTATCATAGAGATGATGAGACCGGCCAGAAATGCCACCCCACTGATTATTGTCATCTCTCCACCAATTGCATCGGCAGTGACTGCAAGGTATATCCCTACAAGGCATAAAAGGAAACCGGCTAAAACAACTTTTTTCATAGTTTTCTCCTCCCTTCTTCTCTGTCTATATATTATCATGGTTTTCCTTCAAGATTCAACATTTTTTAATCATATTGGATAGCAAAAGCCGCGTATTAACAAGCCGCGCCAAAAATCTATCCTTCAAATTGTCATTCCTGTTCAGACTCTATTTTTGCATATATCTATACACCCACCTTTTTCCGTGACATGCCGCCTGACCGCTGTTATAATATATCGTGTAAATACACTTTTGGAGGAAATATGAGCAATATAATGATAGTCGACGACGAAACTGCCATCGCCGACCTTGTGGAGGTCTATCTTAAAAATGAAGGCTGGAATGTATTCAAGTTCTACAACGCCCAACCAGCACTGCGTTGCACAGAGAAAAACGAATTAGATTTAGCAGTTCTTGACGTTATGCTTCCAGACATGGACGGCTTTACCCTATGTCAGAGAATACGGGAGCGCCATTTTTTCCCAATAATCATGCTCACTGCCAAAATAGAGGATATGGACAAAATTATGGGTCTTACGCTTGGTGCGGATGATTATATAACAAAGCCTTTTAATCCCCTGGAATTAGTAGCTCGTGTGAAAACACAGCTGCGCCGGTATACGCGATATAATACATTCCCACGTCTTTCCGAAGAGATCGATGAGTATGATTTCCGCGGACTGCAAATAAGCCGTTCCACTCATCGCTGTTTTCTCTTTGGCAAAGAGCTGCAGCTTACTCCTCTGGAGTTTTCAATTCTATGGTACCTGTGTGAACACAGGGGGCGCGTGGTTTCCAGTGAAGAGCTCTTCGAGGCAGTCTGGGGCGAGAGATATATTGACAGCAGCAATACTGTAATGACGCATATAGCGCGGCTTCGGGAGAAAATGCACGAGGCGCCTCGTAAACCAAAGTTTATTAAAACCGTCTGGGGGGTAGGTTACACAATTGAAAAATGATAACGGCTCCAGCCGGCACGCCGTCAGCCGCAGCCAGATAACCCGCCGCATATTTCTTCAGTACATCGTATCTCTTGCGGCTTATGCAACCGTTGTAGTATTGACCCTTGTAATTGGCTGGTGGGTCTGCACAAGTATAACCTGGTATGGAGATGAGCTGCTCTACAGACTGCTTCAATGGGTGCTCGATTATATCGTACTCGTCATAGGTTTCGTACTTCTATCAGGATGGCTTATAATCTCACTTTTTTTCATAAGAAGGCCGCTCCGGTATTTAGACGGCATAATAGACGCTTCAGAACATTTAGCCACTCCTGACGAAGTTCCCATAAGTCTGCCCGACCCGATGAAAAATGTACAGGACGAATTAAACCTTATTCGCGAGCGTGCCCTAAGGGACGCTCGCGCTGCTCGGGACGCCGAGCAGCGAAAGAACGATCTTATAGTCTATCTGGCTCATGATTTAAAGACTCCCTTAACAAGTGTCATCGGGTATCTCACGCTTTTGAAGGATGAACCCGATATATCGGCGCAGACACGGTCCCGCTATACTGGCATCGCCCTGGACAAAGCCCTGCGTCTGGAGGAGCTTATTAATGAGTTTTTTGAAATAACCAGATTCAATCTTTCGCAGCTTCAGCTTAACAGAGAATCAGTGGATATATCGCTTATGCTCCGCCAGCTCATAAGTGAGTTCGAGCCAATGCTTCAGGAGCGTTCTCTTGCTTGTCAGCTCCATGGTCCGGACAAGCTGATCTATGCCTGTGACCCGGACAAGCTGGCCCGTGTATTTGATAATCTGCTCAGAAATGCAGTCTATTACAGCTTTGAAAATTCCCAAATAGATATCACTTTTTCACAAGGCTCCGATGGTCTTTCAATCTCCTTTCAAAACAGAGGGCACACTATCCCTCCAGAAAAATTGACAAGAATTTTTGATCAGTTCTTCCGCCTTGATGATTCCCGCGGTACCAGAACTGGTGGAGCCGGTTTGGGACTTGCCATAGCTAAAGAAATAGTGGAACTCCATGGAGGTGTTATAAAGGCTGAAAGCAGCAATGACACTATAATATTTTCTATTCACCTGCCGTAAGAAAATCGTAAGATTTCTGAATAAATAACTCAAAAATTTCAGAATAAAACCTCAAAACAAAGGCCGTTTTCATCTGTTATTATTTTTTTGTCAGATGGAAGCGGCTTTTTTGCTATGCAAAAGCATAGCAAAAAAAGGCCATGTGCCGCTTTCGGCGGCACGGCCTTCAAATTAAAGCGCGTGGGCTGACGCGGTCCACATGTGTGAAACTTCATGCGTCGCGTTTTTTGCCTTCTTTTATGGTACGCCCTATGCCGCATGAAGTTTTATACTTGAAAAACTGCGCTTTCTCCACTGGCAG
>CALWYO010000113.1 GCA_944385785.1 uncultured Oscillospiraceae bacterium
CCGCCCCACTGTAAGGCACAGTAATTATATGCAACCACTGCACACATAATGTCAGAGAGCAGGATTGCGAGAACGATAAATAGATAGCTTATCTTTTTCATATGCTTTTCCTCCAGTTCATTTCTTCTGCAGTATTAGTACCAGGCCTATCACCATCGAAAGAATACAAAGGATCAGGATTACACCAGAACCATTCAGCGTGATCATGGAAGCGGCATTAAGCTGTTCTGTTGCACTTGGACTTGCAACCATCATGATTCCAGACAGGATCAGACAGATGGCACCAACCAAACAAAGACTGATACCCACCTTCAGTTCTATGTCTTTTGGAATTTTGGTTCCTTCTATTTTCTGTGGCATTTCATTTGTACTCTGATTGACGGTTCTTCCTTCACAAGTTCACCAATAGTAATATGGAAGCACTCACTTATAGCCAACAGTTTTTCTAATTCAGGCGTTGATGTTCCGCTCTCCCATTTAGAGATGGCTTGTCTGTAAACTCCTGTCTTTTCTGCAAGTTGCTCTTGAGAAAGTCCACTCTTTCGTCTGAACTTATTTATTCTTTCAGACAACATTTGCTTTACCTCGTTAGATACACTATGCCGCAATATATGGTTACATACTATCAACTGCGATTAAAACTTCCGCAATCAGGGGTTGCTTTTTGTCAATTTTTTATATCGTTATCTTAAAATGTCGGTACGCTTATTTCAAGTCCTGACACTCTTTTTAAATTTGTTTTGGTGAAACTGACGGAGTTTGGTCCATCGCTACTTATCTTGAAAAGGGACTTATATTATTACTCCTTGACCTGCAGTTCATTTAGGTTTATTATGTTGGACATATTTAAGCCTATAATAATTGTTTAATTGTCACATATTTATATACCGAAAGGCAGCGATACGACTTGGTTTCAGTCTTAGCAAAACTATTTATAAAAAATAGTAGTGATGTCAAAAATCCCGTTATAAGGCGGGCATACGGCATGCTTTGCGGAATTATCGGCATCTTTCTTAATGCCGTACTATTTGCATTTAAGATGGTAGCCGGCACTATTTCCGGATCTATAGCCATATCTGCCGATGCATTTAATAATCTTTCTGACGCGGGGTCATCACTTATAACGCTCATCGGATTTAAAGCCGCTGGTGCTGCCCCAGATACTGAGCATCCTTTTGGGCATGGTCGTATCGAATATATATCTGGTTTTTGCGTATCTCTGCTTATAATCGTTATGGGCGTAGAACTGGCTAAAACCTCAATCGAAAAAATAATATCTCCAGAGGAAATCCAAGCAAGTGTTCTTTCCATATCAGTACTTATCGGTTCAATACTTGTAAAGCTCTATATGTTTTTTTATAACAAGTCTATTGGCAAAAAAATCGGTTCACCAACTATGGAGGCTACAGCAGCAGACAGCCTTAGCGACTGTATCTCTACTTTTGTTGTCTTGCTCTCAACTATTTGTACAATGGCATTGGGCATTAATATCGATGGCTGGTGCGGAGCCGCGGTCGCCGTATTTATTCTTTACACTGGCTTAAAAGCCGCAAAAGATACCATTTCGCCACTTTTGGGACAGCCTCCCTCACCAGAGCTTGTAAAAGAAATAGAAAAAACCGTTATGGCCCACGATGAAATAATCGGTATTCACGATTTAGTAGTACATGATTACGGTCCGGGTCGTATGATGATTTCCCTTCACGGTGAAGTATCTGGAGACGGTAATATTAATGTTTTGCACGATGCAATTGACAGGATTGAAAACGAATTAAACCAAAAATTTCATTGTGTATCTGTCATACATATGGACCCGCTTACATTTGACGACAGTAAGTGTTCAGAAATAAGGAATGAAATTTCAGGCCTTGCACAAGCTATTGACCCACGGATAACGATTCATGATTTGCGTATTGTTGACGGGCCAACACATACAAATATTATTTTTGATGCTGTCGTCCCATTTGAATTTAATCTGTCTGATGAACAAGTGAAAAATCAGCTGTCTGATGCGGTAACGAAGCGCCATCCAAACTATGCCTGTGTGATAAATATTGATAAACCGTACATTTAAGACATTTGCAGTTTCCGGAGGTACCAATGACAAACATTAACATAATAGTCTCTGGCGGACCAGTTGACTATAAAGAAGTCGACGCATATATTGAACGCGCGAGGCTCCAATATCCGGAAAAGCGCCTAACCGGTATTGAGATATTTGTGGATGGAGCTTTTGTCGATTTAACATACCATTGGACGTCGGTTCCCTTTGAAAGGATAAGAAGAATAAAACCATAAATATAAGCAGGCCGTGAGCTGTTTTTTATTACAGACTCGGCCTGCTTTATACATCAACTATATCAGACATTTCAAAACAAAGAATTCATAAAATTGGTGAATTGCAAACAAAGCGAAGTAGCAGCAGTTAATTACTTAATGGAACAATATTTACCTGCGGCGCAATTTTTTAATGGCACCTGAGACTGTCTCAGCAAAATACTCCGCTTCTTCATACGTACTATAGCGGGAAAAACTCACTCTGATCGCACTATCAACTACATTTTTGGGAAGTCTCATAGCCTCCAGTACATGGCTTCTGGCACCTTTTTTACATGCTGAACTTTTGGCAACACTAATACCTGCCGCATCCAAAACATTCATAACAACCTCACTTCCGTATCCTGGAAATGACACGTTCAATATCTGTGGGGCATCCCCTGAACCTATTTCGACCACTTCCTCTATTCTATCCCGTAGCAGCTTAAGAGTATATGTGCGAATGTCCCGCATATGCGCCTCAAATTCTTTAAATCCCTTAAAGCCAACATCAGTTGCAGCTCCAAACCCTGCTATAGCTGGAACATTTTCAGTTCCCGGACGCATCCCTTTCTCCTGGCCTCCGCCAGTAAGCATTGGCGTCAATCTTAAACCCTTTTTAATATAAAGCGCCCCGACACCTTTTGGACCGTGAATCTTATGAGAGCTGACAGTTGCAAGGTCAACTCCAAGAGTTCTGAGAGAAAGCGGTATTTTCAGGTATGCCTGCACTGCATCAGTGTGTATTAACGCGTTCGGGGCTTTTTCCCTAACTGCTTTAACAATTTCTCTAATCGGAGAAATTGCCCCAGTTTCGTTGTTCACAAGCATAATCGAGACGAATACCGTGTCATCACGCACCGCCTCAGATACTTGTTCTGTTTCTATTCTGCCCTGTTTATCCGGCATAAGATACGTAACGCTCCATCCCTGTGTTTCAAGGTCGCGCATCGTTTGCAGCACTGCGTCATGTTCGGCAGCACTCGTTATGATATGCCGGCCCTTATGTCTTCCATAGTAACAGCCTCTACGTATAGCCCAATTATCCCCTTCTGTTCCTCCAGAAGTGAAAAATACCTCTTCCTGTTCAACTCCCAGTGCTGTAGCAACATTTGCCCTGGCCTCTGATACTATCCCCGCTGCCCGTCTTCCCAAAGCATATCCGGAAGATGGATTGCCATAATCTTCTGTCATTGTACGTAATACTGCATCCACTGCCTCACTGCAAACTTTTGTGGTCGCGGCATTATCAAAATAGGCTGTCATATCGCTCACCTTGAATATTTTTATCTTTTGTTTTATACTTACTTGCAGGCAAAATATATCTGCATTATTCAAACACAAAAATTATACACCACAATACTTTACGCCACAAGAGGCATAAAATGAAGATACACATTTATACGTTAGGCTGCAAAGTAAATCAATTCGAATCTCAGGCAATGGAGTCTTTACTCAGAGAGCACGGGCATACAGTTTCTGACGATTCTTCATGTTGCGATGCAATTATATTAAATACCTGTGCCGTCACTGCCGAGTCAGTCCGTAAGTCCAGACAGGCTTTAAGAAGACTGATATCTGAAAATCCCAACGCAGTTGTTGGCGTTTGCGGTTGTTGGAGTCAACTTGATCCGGATGCTCCAAAGGATTTAGGAGCTAATATTGTATTTGGCAGCGGAAATCATATTGAGTTTTTACAATCATTAGAAAATACTGCTCTTAATAAACCGCATACAAGCGATGTATCCCCGGCGCTTAAGCGTCGGAAATTTGAACTGCTTCCCTCCGGCAGCTCTTCATCCCGGACCAGGGCTCTGCTAAAAGTGGAAGATGGCTGTACCAACTTCTGCTCATATTGCATTATCCCATATACAAGAGGGCCAGTCCGTTCCATGCCCATAGAAAATGCCGTTTCTGAAGCTCAAAAACTTGCCGCGCAGGGCTATAGGGAGATCGTGCTTACTGGCATTGAGATCGCGTCATATGGGAGAGATCTCAATGGAAGACCTGAGCTTGGCGACCTTATATGCGCCGTCTCCGCAGCCGCCCCCAGCTGCCGTATACGTCTTGGATCTCTTGAACCCAGAATAATTAACAGCGATTTTTGCAGCAAAATATCATCTTGCAGCAATCTATGCCCCCACTTTCACCTCTCTCTCCAGAGCGGATGCGATGCCACTCTGCAAAGGATGAACCGCAAATACTCTACAGAGCTCTTCTACAACGCTGTTAATCTTCTGCGTTCGTATTATCCTTCCTGTGGAATAACCACCGACCTCATTGTTGGGTTTCCTGGTGAAACAGAAGATGAGTTCCAAGAAACGCTTGCGTTCATTGAAAAATGCGCTTTTTCTTCAATGCACATTTTCCCGTACTCTGTACGCAGCGGCACAGCTGCTGCAAAAATGGACAATCAAGTTGAGAAGAAGGAAAAACATTCGAGGGCCCGCAGAGCAACGACCGTCGCTAAAAAATGCCGCCAGAATTTTCTTGCATCACTTATCGGCTCGACGGAAAAAGTACTTTTTGAACGCGAAATTGACGGTATGTGGGAAGGTCATGCGGAAAATTACGCCCTTGTAGCTGCCACAGGCGAAAATCTCCGCAATTCTATTCGAAATGTACAAATATATGGCTGTCAGGACGGCTTACTTTTGGGGAATATCACATTGTAATTGTGTTTTACAAATATGTATAATTATATTTATACCATAAATTTATACAATTTTTAAATCAACACAGAGAAAGGATGGCCTAAACTATGGCTCAGGAACGTATTTATAACTTTTCCGCGGGTCCTTCAATGCTGCCGCTTTCAGTACTGGAAAAAGCCGCCAGCGAATTAACCAATTTTAACGGCAGCGGCATGTCTGTTATGGAGATGAGCCACCGATCTCGAGTATATCAGGATATATTTGATGAGACAAAGTCACTTTTAAAAACATTGATGAATATTCCCGATACTCATGAGGTAATATTCATGCAGGGTGGCGCCACATTCCAGTTCGCAGCTGTTCCTATGAATCTTATTGGCGTCACTGGTACTGCCGATTATGCCGTCACTGGTAACTTTTCTTCCCTTGCCGCAAAGGAAGCTGCAAAATATGGGAATGTACATATTTCCACCTCTTCGGAAGATAGAAATCACACTTACATCCCAAGGCAATCGCAGATAAGTCTATCATCTGACGCCTCTTATTTCCATTATTGTGCTAATAACACCATATACGGCACGGAATGGGATTATGTACCTGATACAGGCAGCATTCCTCTTGTGTGTGACTTTTCTTCAAGTATTCTTTCGCATCAGATAGATATATCAAAATACGGCGTAATCTACGCTGGTGTTCAAAAAAATATGGCTCCCGCCGGTATGGCAGTCGTAATCATCAGGCGTGACCTTGCAGGTCATGAGTTACCCTGTACGCCCACAATAATGAATTATAAAATCACTATTGATAAAGACTCCATGTATAATACACCGCCGACATACAATATTTATGTTCTCGGCCTCGTTTTAAAATGGATCCAGGAGATGGGTGGAATTCAGGCAATGGATGATCTTCGCCGAGAGCGGTCTTCATTGCTCTATGACTTTTTGGATAACAGTCGTTTGTTCCACGGCTGTGCTGATCGTGAAGCCAGGTCAAAAATGAATGTAACATTCCGTACAGATAGCGATACACTTGACTCTGAATTTTCAAAGGATGCAGCGTCTCATGGTTTCGAAAATCTAAAGGGCCATCGTCTTGTTGGCGGTATGAGAGCATCTATATATAACGCTATGCCTGTGGAAGGCGTAAAGAAACTCGTCGAATTTATGAAGGATTTCGAGAGTAAGCACAGCTGAATATAAATCACTGGGGGAATAAGAATAATGTATAAGATCAAGACTATAAATAATATATCGGACGCTTGCAAGCAAGTTCTTAACGACAACAATTATATTCTTGGAGACGATTTGGAAGATCCTGATGTTATCTTCGTTAGGGCGTCCAGTCTTCAAGATTATGATTTTAATGATAATCTCAAATGTGTTGTCAGAGCCGGAATTGGTTTCAACACCATACCCATCGAGAAACTGGCCGATAAAGGCATAGTAGTTTTTAATACCCCTGGTGGAAACGCAAACGGTGTTAAAGAGATTTTCCTCTTCGGTCTCGGTATGGCCTGCCGAGATATTATGGGCGCAATGCAATGGGTCCTTAATTTCGACACTTCCAGCGGAGATATCTCTGTTGTTATGGAAAAAGAAAAGAAGCGTTTTGTGGGTCCGGAGTATATCAATAAAAAGATCGGTGTTATTGGCATGGGTAATGTAGGCAGGAGAGTTGCCAACATCTGTCAGCATCTTGGTATGGATGTATACGGTTATGATCCGTACCTTTCTGTCGATGCGGCATGGCTCATTTCCAATAAAGTTACACGCGTCGGCGCTATGAATCAGCTGGCAGGCTGTGATTTTATAACCATACACACTCCCCTTACAGAAGAAACCAACGGGATGATTAATAAGGAATTCCTTGATCAGATGGTAGACGGAGTCCGTATTATCAACTATGCACGTCAGGAAATTGTAAATGAAGAAGACATGGTTGCTGCACTTAACAGTGGAAAAGTGGCCCGTTTTGTTACTGATTTCCCCACCAACACGTTAATTGGTGCGAAAAATGTCGTCATGACTCCCCACCTGGGCGGTACAACATATGAGAGCGAAGAAAATTGCGCTATGATGGCTGCTCACGAGGCCATGGACTATATAGAAAACGGTAATATAAATAATTCTGTCAACTTTGGAAAGGCCTCCCTTCCTCCCCGAGGCAGAGCTCGTCTTTGCATATTCCACAAAAACATTCCTGACATGATCGCGCATATCACCTCCGCCGTCTCTTCACGCGGTCTCAACATAGAAAACATGGTCAATACTTCCCTTGACGGATTCTCCGTAGCTTATACCATGATGGAGCTAAGCGATGATCCTGATCAGGCGCTTTGCGACAGAATAAGTGCTAATGAGGGCATTATACGTCTCAGAGTAATTCCAGCAAAAAAATAAGTTCTTTCCCTAAAGAGAGGATGTGGCGGAATTGGCCTTTAAAACGATGCTCATCGTTAACCCCGTCTCTGGAAAAGGTCGGGTTAAAGGGTTTCTACTTGATATATTGGCATTATTAAGTGCTAATGGTGCTCCTGTTACCGTCTTCCTGACAGAAAAACATGGTGATGCCACTGAGTTCTCGCAAAAATACGGCGCTGATTTTGATCGTATAATCTGCACAGGCGGGGATGGATCACTAAATGAAGTAATTAACGGGTTGATGCTGCTTCCGGAATCTGCGCGTCCGTCTATCGGGTATATACCATTGGGTACTACTAACGATATGGCCTCAACTCTCGGTATTCCTAAAGAGCCGAAGAATGCCATTGAGAATCTCTCTGCCTGGACCGACTCTAATCAAGTTAAATATATTGATATAGGCTGTCTTGGTCAGCTCTATTTCGGCTATGTGGCTGCTTTCGGTGCCTTTACCGATATCCCCTTTGTCACTCCGCAAAATGCCAAAAACACCTGGGGATATCTCGCCTACGTCGTTGAGGCAATCGGCCGTCTTTCAAAAATTACTACAAACCATGCGTCCATAAAATTTGACGGCGGTTATATTGAAGACGACTTTATGCTGGGTTTTGTTGTCAACTCCACTTCAGTTGCCGGTATAGTAAAACTGCCCGCCGATGATGTTTCCCTTGATGACGGACTTTTTGAGGTTTTGCTTGTAAAACAGCCTAAAAACGCCGCTGAACTCAGCGCGTGCGTTTCGGATATATTAAAGCAAAATTTTAATACTGAGCATGTAACATTGCTGCATACAAACAAAATCTCCTTCCAGTTTGACTCGCAGGTACAGTGGACTTGCGACGGTGAAAATGGTGGTACCTACTCATATGTTGAGGTAAAAAATTATCACAGAGCTATTGGTATATTTGTATAAAGTTTCTATCCCGGCAGCACTTTCTGCCGGGATAATATTTATATAGCAGGTGTTTTTAATGAGTATTAATGTTCTTGCCATCGGAGATGTTTTTGGAGAAAACGGGCTTGATTTTCTGTGTAGAAATCTCAGGCCTTTTAAGAAGTTAAAGGGCATAGATTTTACTGTTGTTAACGGTGAAAACGCTTCCGTTGTTGGTATCACTCCACGTCAAGCTGATGATATATTCTCAGCAGGAGCCGATGTTATCACTCTTGGCAATCATACTTTTAGTAAAAGGTCCATAATACCATATATTGATGATAACAGATACGTACTCCGCCCTTCAAACTACTCTCCTTTAAGTGCTGGGTGTGGCTGGGGTATATATGAGTCAAAGTTTGGAAATATATGTGTTATTGACCTTATAGGCAGATGTGGAATGGATTTTGGTCCAGATAATCCTTTCTTTGAAGTTGATCGAATACTAAAGCGTCTTGAAAACACAAAAATAGTGCTTGTGGATATGCACGCCGAAGCGACAAGTGAAAAAGCCGCTATGGCCTACTATCTTGACGGCCGAGTGTCTGCCGTATGGGGCACCCACACTCATGTACAGACAAACGACGGAAAAGTGCTGTCAAAAGGCACAGGATTTATCACCGACATTGGTATGACGGGTCCTGAAGATTCTATTTTGGGCGTTAAGCCGGAGATGTCTATCTCTCGTTTCTTGGGAGAATCCAAAAGATACGCATATGAACAGGCTGACGGCCCATGCAAAATGGAAGGCGCAATCTTCACCATCGACTCTGCATCAGGCAAATGCCTTGAAGTGGAAACTATCCGCGTTGTTTAGCCGCATTTGCGACCAACCATAAAAAGTGCCTGGACAAAGTCCAGGCACTTTTTATCATCATCTGTTGCTGTTAATAAATTCCTTGCAATAATCATCACACTGTCCGCGTAAGTCTTCATATACTCCGCTGTGATCCGACATAATAAAATCCTCAGCTATTTCCTCAGGAAACTTCTCCATAATATCCATGTCGTGGTATGCCCCATCTCCAGGGACCCAGAAATCCGTGTACTCAAGCGTATTTGAATCTATTGTAATAACGCAGGCAACGCCAAAGTCCTCCAGAACATTGAACTCACTGTTGTCACCCGTCTGAGGAATATCATAGCTTCTATACATCGCAATTCCGTATAGCTCTATCCCGTCAGCAGTCTCCTCCTGATAAAAGCTGCTAAATGCCGCGGCTTCCAGATCACCTCTGTCTATCTGCTCTGTGCTTACCCACCACCCGGTAGACATATAGTCAACTACTGCTGACTGTACAGCGGCCATCAAAACATCCGGGTTCTCCGCCGAGGCAAAGGATCTTATCATATCGGCAGCCTCTGGAGCTGTGACACAAACTTCACCAATATTATATACATCTGATTCGCCGCCCAGCTGAAATTGTGTAACGCTTATGATCTCCGGTGAGTCATCGCAAACCAGAAACATATAGTATTCCTGTTCAGTCTCAATTTGAAGTGCCGTGTACGTATCGCCTAACAGCTCGCTGCTAACAAAGCTCTCTTTCGGAAATCCTTTCAGTATTCCAATAAATTCACCGATTTGACTATCATTTAATGTATTTGAAACTTGGTAATTATCATTTTCCCCTTCAATAAGTCTTTGAGCCTCAGCCCTAAGAATATCCTGACTTGATAACTCCCTTAAATCGGCAAATTCATCAGGTTCCGCAGTGTTTTTTCCTGTAAAAGTACACCCAACAACTACAGAAGAGATAATTACAGTTGCAATAACAGCCCATAAAATATTTTTTTGTCTTTTCGCTATAAGTTTTATTCGCTCAATCGCCCCTCTTTTTCCGCTAGTCATAGTCGTAGCAGTACACAGCAGATCTCTCGGTTCCCGCCGTATCGCCATCATATCCACCAGTGTTTTTCCGTAAGCAATTCGCTCTTTCTCACCTAGTTTTCTAACTACGCTTTCGTCGCAGGCGAGCTCACAGTCCCTGCGAGACAAAGCAGCAGCCACCCACACAAATGGGTCAAACCAATAAATGGCAAGGCATACTCCGCGTACAAGAGCCCACAGGTGGTCAAGATGCCGATAGTGAGTAGCCTCATGAATCAACACGTGTCTGAACCGCTGCTGAGTATTTGAACACTCAGGGGTTATGTATATCTTCGGCCGGATAACTCCAAATAGACATGGGGACACGATCCCTGATACAACATACACTGGTACACCATCAGCTTTGATCCCCGTATATTCTGCTCTCTTCCGAAGGCGAAGGGCAAATATTACGTTTGATGCAACAAAAACAGCCAAAAATACCACACACCCTGACAGCCATATAATCACAATAACATCGCGCAGCGTTATTTCCCTTCCGTCAGGCATTTTTGTTTCTGAATCAGCCACTTGGTAAGAGCTACTTCTTTGCTGATGATCTATCTTGCGCCAGTTTACACCATCTATCATACTGAGGTCATAATTGGAAGCCTCTACTACGTCAGCATCTCCGTTCCCCTCAGACCAGATCACCCGCCCGGTGTCCAGTCTTCCGTCAGGCAGTACATTCATTATGCTTATTGGGCTGCTGAGCGCTGGTATTGGAACTAATAATCTAATTGCCACAATTGACCACATGGCATATTGCATACATCTGCTGATCTTACCTTTGAAGACAAACCTTATCAGTATTGTCACACAGATAAGTACTGAGGAAGTAATAAATATCTCACTCATTATTTTCCCCCTCCGCCTTCCTTAATATATCATAGAGTTCCTCAATTTCCCCGCGAGTAAGCTGTCTGTTGTCAACAAGAGTGGACATCATAAGCCCAATGCTGCCCTTATACACTTTGTCTATAAGAGATTTTGTCTCGCCTATAGCCACATCTTCTCTGCAGTAGCACGGATAATACTTACGAGCCTTTTCCCCTTCCTGATACTCTATAAGCCCTTTTTCCAGCATACGCGAAATTAGTGTATTAACTGTACTTTTTGACCATCCAGTTTCCCTCTCCAAAGTGTGCCATATAGTCACTACACCCATTGGCGGCCCATTCCACAGGCACTCCATAATCTTCCTCTCACTCTCCTGGAGCGTTATCTGCTCCTTCTTGCCCATTTATTCACCTCCCCATTTCGTATTACAGCTGTAATACGTACATTATAGCCTATCGTATTACAGCTGTCAACCTTATTTGTGATTTTACGCAAAATAGTAAAAATAATAATATTACTCTGTCCATATGCTGTTCTGAAAATCGGAAAACACATTTTCAAGACATCTCAAATACGCCATAGACGCTCTTGTAAGGACCTGATACCGCTTCCAGATAATATATGGAGCCGCATATATGTTTGGCTCAATCGGCCGAAAGCACAGTGCGCTGTCACCTGAGGTATTTATAAGTCCGTTAAAGCAAACGGCGTACCCCAGTCCCGCTTCAACCATCAGAGAGGCATTATATATCAGATTGTAAGTGGCTTTAATATTAAGTTCATATGGATTTTTCTTCAATCTAGATAAAACAGGCCATCCATCGCGCTCCTCCTGTCTTGATATGATAAGAGGTTTATCGGCAATATCGTCAGGAGCAATTGTTTTTTTCTCTGCAAGAGGAGAATCTGCCCTCATAAGTACTCCGAAAACATCTTTTACAGGAAGCTCTCTAACATCATATCTGCTTCGATCTATTTTTCCATAGACTAACCCAAAATCTATTAGTCCTTTATCGAGTTGCTCAATAACAAAGTCTCCATTACCGCTGGAGATATGAAAATGAACGTCTGGATATTTTCCATTCAATTCCTTTGCCGCATAGGCGAAATAGCGCAAAATATATGACTCTCCCGCGCCAATGTATATATCTCCAGAAACTTCTTTATCCTGACTTTGAATTTCCTTCTCTGTTTTTTTCACCAGCTCGCAGATCTCTTCCGCCCGTCTTTTAAGGATAATCCCCTCCTCTGTCAATACAGTCCTTTGTGAGCCTTTCACACCACGAATTACAAGCTGCTTGCCTATCTCGTTTTCAAGTGACTTTATCTGCATGGACAATGCTGGCTGAGAAATATTTAACCTCTCTGCGGCAGCAGAAATGTTTTCTTCACTTGCTACAGCTAAAAAATATTTCAACACTTTCAGTTCCAATTTAATCACCTATCTTTTGTTCTTATAGGAAGTATACACACAAATTATATAAGTATCAACTATATAAATAGATAAATAATAAGTATTTGCAATATATGATCATTGCAAATATACTTTTAAGCAAGAGACGTGGAAATTAAATCACTATTTTTATCAATTACAAACGGCTGCAAAATCAATTAATTAAGAGGAGTGGCAATTTTGGACACAAAAATCAAAAATAGGACAGGATTACAGGTTTTCATTTTGACAGTTGGCGTCTTCAGTATCATAAATACCGAGATGGGGGTTGTCGGGATATTGCCAATAATTGCCGAACAGTATGGCGTAGCAATTTCTGCCGCAGGCGCACTGGTCAGCCTATTCGCCCTGGCTGTGGCCATCGCAGGTCCTACTATGCCCCTTATATGTTCCAAATTTGAGCGCAAAGCAGTAATGCTCACTGTACTTGGAGTATTTACAGTGTGCAATCTTATTTCTGCTTTTGCATCTGAATTCTGGATCGTTCTAACAGTCCGCATAATTCCTGCATTTTTCCATCCCGTGTACGTCTCCCTCGCCATGTCAGTAGCTGCTGCTTCTGTTGATAATTCTCAGGCGCCAAAGGCAGTAGCTAAAGTTATGATGGGAGTATCTGCCGGCATGGTGCTCGGTGTCCCAATTGTAAGTTCTCTTGTCGATATTACATCTCTGCGGATAGGTATGTTATTTTTTGCTTTTGTCAACGGAGTCGCTTTTTTAGCTACATTAATATTTATTCCTCGCACTCCTGTAACCAAAAAGCTTTCTTACGGCAGCCAACTTGGCGTTCTAAAACGTCCTGGCGTTTGGCTTTCTATCCTTGGCGTAGTATTTTTAAATGGTTCTCTCTTTGGCGTGTACAGCTATCTCTCTGATTTTCTGGGTCGTGTAACTGGGTTATCACAGCAAACAATAAGCATAGTACTTTTAGTCTACGGTTTAGCAAATATAGTTGGAAACGCCATCGCCGGAAAGGCTCTCTCTGAAAAGCCCCTTCCTTTTATTCTTGCTTCTCCATTTATTCTGGCAGTAATCTTCCTTTTAATGCTCCTTATCGGAGGTCTTCCTGTCCCTATGGCTTGTCTTTTGCTCATATGGGGTATTCTTGCCGGATGCGTGGGAAACATTAATCAATATTGGATCTCAGCAGCTGCGCCTGAGGCGCCTGATTTTGCAAATGGACTATTCCTGGCTTCTACCAATTTAGGTACTACAATTGGATCAGCACTTTGTGGATGGATCATCGGCGTCATAGGGATAAATTGGGTAGAAATTGGTGGATTTATAATGCTTGCGGGCTGCGTCTTCTTCCTACTCTTCAGGGCCCATGAAATGGGCAAATAAGCATCTTTAGCAATGGCAAGAATAACAATGGAGGCTGCGGAAACAACGGGTTTCCGCAGCCTCTATTGTTATAAAATCAGTATACATGGTATACAAAATCTCTCTCACACAAGGATAGATAGTTACTAACTTTTGAAAACGCTTCGAACTGGTATTTACTGCAGCAGGCTCTCCAATGCTGCTCTTGGCTTAACACCTACCGAATTTGCAACGAGCGCACCATCTTTAAATACAAGTACCGCCGGTATAGCCATTATCTGATACCTGCTGGCAAGATCCGGATTCTCATCAACATTTACTTTTCCAACGGTGACATCTGGCCTTGCCTGAGCAATCTCATCAACAACCGGAGACAGCATACGGCATGGTCCACACCATTCAGCCCAGAAGTCAACCATAACATATCCGTTGGTTTCTGATATTATTTTATCGAAATTTGTCTGATCCAAAGTTAAAACTGACATTTCCATTCACTCCTTTTGTTTTCATAAAGAATATACTATTTACTATTATACCACAGTGACTTTGATACATTTCTTAAAGATTTACAGTTATAAAATATTATAACATGTTGAAATTTAAATGCAAATAGAAGAGCCGCAAACATATTTTACAAAGGTTTGCTACGTCTATATCAAAAATCTTTATAAATGTACTTTGGAAATCTGTCCAAACCTGCTTTGGTAAAATTGATAAGTCTTAATCCATCCACATACCAATTTTATCTTTGACTCGCAGCC
>CALWYO010000114.1 GCA_944385785.1 uncultured Oscillospiraceae bacterium
GAAAAGCTGGGAGCCGGCTGCAGAGGCATAATACCTGCCGGAGTTTTCAAATAGAACTCCATTCCAGCAGCTCCGTCAGGCTCCTCCTGAAACCGTACCATTTCTACCGAATTCCATCGGGACCAGCTCTTGCCGCTTTCAGTTAAAAGTACAGTATAGTTTCCATTTGATAACGGCAAACATTTCGGCGCTATCGCGTCCACCTCTCCGCCACGCTCTAAATATTCTGCCCCCTCCTGTCTGTTGGGCTTATCAGGGACATCTCTGGGAGGCTGTCTCAGTACAATTTCTCCACTGGGTACTCTTTCCTCCAAAAGCTCTGAATAAGCGGCCATGCGTATATCGCTCATAAATCTGCGCGGCATTACGTCTCCGCACAGTACGTTAGCTATGGCCGTAAGGCTCATACCCAAATGGTGCGCCATATAACTTCTCACAATCTCGCACTTTTTACCGCTCTGTCTAGACGGAGTATAATCCACGGCTTCATAAAAACCGTATTTTCCAATGGCGCCAGCAGCCGCCAGTTTCCTCAGATTTTTCGTTGCTCCTTTTGTGTCTAGATTTAACGCCAGAAATGACGAGTAAGGAGAAATTACTATCTCCGTACCCATTTTCCGCTTCAGTGCCAGCCGCTGGACTCCGTGCGCCTTGTACTTGTAGGATAGGCCTGGGTCAAACGCATAGTATCCACTTTCCGATATCCCCCATGGAATTCCCTGGTGTGCCTTTTTCTGAGCATATATGCAGAATTTTGAGCTCTCAAAAAGCAGCGAATCATTGTAGCACGGCATTACAAGGTTTGGC
This sequence comes from uncultured Oscillospiraceae bacterium, assembly GCA_944385785.1. GTDB lineage: Bacteria > Bacillota > Clostridia > Oscillospirales > Oscillospiraceae > RUG626. The sequence goes on from CALWYO010000114.1 coordinate 808, forward strand.
ATAAGATACTCAAACATTGTGCCCGTCCACGATACCATACCGCTGAAATTATCCTGGGACACAAGGGCTCTGCCAAGTCTCCTCCAATGTTTCCTGGGCACCTGTCCTGTAGCTATGGCGATATAGCTTGTCTCTCGCGCCTCGCTTGCAAGCAGATCGTACCATCCCTGCGTTGTCTCCCCGCGGCTTATATCATATCCTATATAAAATAATTTTCTCTTTTTGTCGAACAGCGCACTAAAGTCCATGGAATTTACAAGTTTATTGCATCGCTCTGCCTCAGCTTCCTTGCCAGCTTCCAAAAACGCCTGTTTTAATACTATAAGGCACCCCGCCAGATTGCCGCTATCCACAGTGGAAACATATCTGGGTTCCAGCGGCACGCAGGTTTTAGTATCATACCAGTTGTAAAGATGTCCTTTCCACTTGTCCAATTTCTCTATTGACTCAAGCATCATACATAAAAGTCTTTCGGCTTTCGTTTCTTCAATAAGTCCAAGATCCATTGCTGACAGTACAGAGAGCATGGCAAGGCCTATATTTGTCGGCGAAGTTCTATGTGCTATACCCGTTGCCGGCTCTTCCTGGACATTGTCAGGCGGTAGATAATTATTTACTTTAGTTAAATTGTCCTCAAAATATCTCCATATGTCCCTGGCGCATGATATAAGAAACCCCTTATCAGCTTGTGGAACTTCCTTTACATGACGTATCTCTCTGCTCAGGGCCCAGGCATATGCGGGTGCAAATATCCATACGATTCCTACCGCTACTGCGGCTGCATATGGGGATAGCAATGATACAAGTAACCCGGAAATTGGGCAAAAGGCTAATTTCAAATAGTTAACAGCTACCGTATTCCCATACTTACGCTCTGCCTCAGAGGAAGTCACCCAGTTTAACATGTTCCTATGGGACACTGTCATCCTGTATACTGCACAGCATATCGCCTTCAGCTGATTCCACGCCTCAGCAGGTATCAGCATCAGCCGTATTGCCGTCTGCATCATTCCCCCTGCCAGTCCCGATATAATCGCAGACTGATATCTCGCCTTTGTACGTCCGTCATGCCGTATTATCATCTCTGCCGATGTCAGAAGAAGACCTGAGGCGTGGGCCGCAACAGCTATAACAGCTGCCCACGCAAATCCCTTTCCAGAGAAAATCATACCAACCATCAATGCGGCAAAAATCATCACTGGCACCAGGCTTCGGCGCAGATTGTCAAATATCTTCCATCTATTAATGTCTCCAAGTTGATTCTCTATAAGTGCTCCACTTCGTACCTTAACCCGATGGAGCATCCACCGTATATTCTGCCAGTCGCCTCTTGTCCATCTCTCCTGCCTAGAGAAATATGAAGTTACTTTGTATGGATATCCGTCAGTGAGTTCAACATCGCTGATATATGCACATCTGAGATACGCCCCTTCAAGGATATCGTGGGATAGAACTGTATTATCAGGAAATGTATTCTCAAGCAGCCTTGCATATACAGGGACGTTTATAAGCCCTTTGCCCATAAACGTACCTTCCCCGAAAAGATCCTGATAAACATCAGACACAGCGGCATTATATGGGTCAATTCCTCCCTGTCCTGCAAATATACGTGTAAAGTCAGATCTTCCGGCGGCTTTCAACTCAGTTGAAACCCTGGGCTGAAATATGCCGTATCCATTTACCACTTTCCCTTTCTTTTCATCAATTTCCGGCACATTCAGCGGATGAAGCGCAGCTCCAATCATCTCTTTGGCGCTCCCCGCAGTAAGCCTTGTATCCGCATCAAGCGTTAAAATAAAATTGACGCCGTCAAGCTCTTTTTCGTTACCGGCAATTACTCTCAGAGTGCTCTTTTTGCCAGATAACATTTTAACAAGTTCTGATATCGCTCCTCTTTTTCGCTCTTTAGCCATATATCTGCCGTCGGATTCACACAATTCCCTGTTGCGAAGCAGGAGGAAAAATCCGCCGCCATATTTCTCATTAGCGCGTTTTATTGCATTGGCCGCCTGCTCCACAATTATTCCATCATTTTTCTCGTGTTCCGTTGACGCCTCTCCAAAATCGGCAAGTATTCCAAAAAGGAGGTTCTTTTCGGCATCACGGTTTAAGAGGCTGTATTCCTCCAACAATCTCGCATATTTTTCTCCCGATTTCTCATCGGTAAGCAGCGCAGAAATCACACAGATAGTTCTTCCGCTTTTGGGTATCCCCCTTTCCAAATCAATCCGCGGGATACGTTTAGGCTTTACTATTCTGAGGCAAACATAGTCTGTCAGATTTTTTACTGCTTCAGATATGGGCACCAACAGCAAAGCCGGTATAATTGGAGTCCCAAGCAGGAATCCCGTAAGCACTGTAATAAATAGAGTTATCAGAACTATCGATGATATATACCCTGCTCCTGAGCGTTCCTTCAGGTCCTTTCCCAGAGGCTTTACAAATATATAGTAGCCCACGTGTTTCTCTTCTCCAGAAGTACACAGTCCTACTACAGTCCTTGCCGCTTCAAATTCGCTTATACCTGCGCGCTCAGCAATATTTGCCAGTGTTCTTCTATATTCATGGCGGGTTTCTTCATCCATACGCGGATATATTCCCGCCGGATCCTCTCGTAAGGTATTCTCAACTTTGTTTACGCTCTCTATAATGTCAGACACGTCAATCTGCGATAAAAGTCTCAGCGAGGTAAACACATTTTTTAATAGGAGCGACGTCTCTTCTTCATCGTCAGCTTTTGAAAAATCCCAACTGTCTGGCAGAACACTATATAGAAACGATACTAATTCTATTTTCAAAAACGCGGTAAACAGTGAAAGCTCTTTTTGAGAGAGTTCGGCAGTTTTCTGATACTCTGTCAGAAATACTTGTATACGTTCCGGCGTCACTTCACCTTTCCCAGCTATAATTAGTGCGGACGCCGCGGCGGATGCGGTTGACCGTCTGCGCCCATCATCAAGCATTGGGAATTTTCCAGCACGTTTGAGTGACGCTATTCCATCCTTACCTTCTCTCTCAGCGATATACCAGTTATCAGAGAACCATTCAGCTGCTTGCGATAAGTTTGCAATGTTCGACGGAATATCGGATAATTTTATCTTAAGCTTACGCAGAATTCTGAGCCCTTCGTCAGCCAAAGCGCGCCCGCTTATGGTTCCTTTAACATTTACATTTGCTGCAGTATTTCTGGCTATCTTCCCCAAATGTTCCAGTTCTAAACAGATTTCTGTGTCTTTATCAGTCATGAGAATCTCCTCACCGCTAATTTCTATTTGCTCCTGGTTTTTCCAACCGTATCCATTTCATTTTCCCCACTGATTGTTTCAAATATTCCTTGACAAAAGATATATAAGAAGCTATAATCCTGCTGTAAAGCAATTTTACTTTACAGAAAGGCCTTGATATGGCTGATAAGACTTTAGAGATGACTCTCCTTTTTGATTTTTTTGGGGATTTGCTGACCGAAAAACAAAGGGAGTATTTTGATTATTATTATAATGATGACCTCTCCCTTTCTGAAATTGCGGAGCTAACAGGTATATCCCGTCAAGGGGTTCGGGATATCCTTCTCAGATCTGAGTCTTTACTCCGTCAGTACGAAGAAAAGACTGGCGTTGTTGAAAGGTTCAGGCAAATGCAGCGGCACTTGGAGTCGTTGGAAAAAAAGGCGCAGGAGCTTGCGTCCATAACCGATGGCCGAGCAGGTCTCTTAGCTTCTGAGATCGCCTCTGGCCTCAAAGAATTGAAAGGCTGAATTATGGCATTTGAATCATTATCTGAAAAACTTGGCGCTGCTTTCAAAAAGCTGCGGGGCAAGGGCCGTCTATCTGCAGCGGATATAAAAGACGCCATGCGTGAAGTCCGCATGGCGCTTCTGGAGGCAGACGTTAGCTACAAGGTCGTAAAAGATTTTATTAAGTCTGTAAGCGACCGTGCAGTCGGCGCCGACGTACTTGAGAGCCTCACTCCAGCTCAGATGGTAATTAAAATAGTAAACGAGGAGTTAACTGCCCTTATGGGCGGAACCACCGCACGGTTAGCCACTTCTTCAAAAGGCACAACTGTCGTCATGTTAGTTGGCCTTCAGGGAGCCGGAAAGACGACAAACGGAGCCAAATTAGCTGCTCTTTTGAGAAAACAAAACGGCAAGCGTCCCCTGCTTGTAGCCTGTGATATTTACCGTCCTGCCGCCATCAAGCAGTTGGAAACTGTCGGTAAACAGCTGGATATCCCCGTGTTCCAAATGGGTACTGAGAACCCTGTGGATATAGCCAAAGCTGCAATATCACACGCGAAGAAGCATGGCAATGACTTGGTAATCCTAGATACAGCAGGTCGTCTCCATATAGACGAGCAGCTGATGGACGAGCTGAGAAATATCAAGTCGGCAGTTGAACCTGACGAGATACTACTTGTCGTTGACGCAATGACAGGTCAAGACGCTGTAAACGCCGCCTCCGCTTTTGATGAAGCACTTGGCATAACCGGCGTAATGCTCACAAAGCTGGACGGAGATGCCCGCGGCGGCGCGGCTCTTTCAGTTAGGGCCGTCACTGGCAAGCCGATAAAATTCTGCGGCACCGGCGAGAAGTTGGATGCTATTGAACCATTCCATCCTGACAGAATGGCCTCACGTATACTCGGTATGGGTGATGTTCTCACTCTTATTGAAAAAGCCGAACAGAGTTTCGATGAAAAGAAAGCCCGCGAGTTAGCTGAGAAAATGAAGAAAAACAGCTTCACCCTTGCCGACTATTACGATCAGCTAATACAGTTAAAAGATATGGGTTCTCTCAACGATATAGCTGGAATGTTGCCAGGCAATATGGGTAAATCTCTTGCCGGTGCAAAAATTGACGAAAAAGCTATGGCTCATACTGAGGCTATAATTCTCTCTATGACTCCCGCTGAACGTGACGATCCATCTATCTTAAGTGCAAGTAGAAAAAAGCGTATTGCCGCCGGTTCAGGAACTCAGGTAGTTGATGTAAACCGTTTACTGAAGCAGTATGAAATGATGCGCCAGCTTACCCGACAGATGTCCAAGGGCAAAATGCCGTCTTTCCTTGGAGGCGGCAGGGGCAGGCGCGGCAAGTTCTTTGGGTTTTAGGTCTCATATATCAAAAGATATCTGACATATATTTAAATTTTAAATGTTTTTTGGAGGTAAAAAGATATGGTTAAGATCAGACTTCGCAGAATGGGCGCAAAGAAACGTCCTTTCTACAGAATAGTTGTTGCTGACTCCCGTTTTCCCAGGGATGGCCGTTTTATTGAAGAGATTGGCACTTATGATCCTCTTGCCGAACCCTCAGCTGTCACTGTAAACGCTGATAGGGCTAAAGAGTGGATGAAAAACGGCGCTCAGCCCACTGATACTGTAAAAAAGCTCCTTAAAAACGCTGGTGTTATCTGATCGGAGAGTAGGCAGATGAAGGAATTACTGCTCTACATTGCTCAGAATCTGGTAGATTCCCCTGAGGAAGTATCCGTTACTGAGCGTGACGATGGCGACAAAACTGTTTTTGAGCTGCGTGTGGCCTCCGGTGATATGGGAAAGGTCATTGGAAGGCACGGAAAAATAGCCAAAGAAATACGCACACTTATGCGCGCTGTTGCCCAGAAACAAGGTCGTCACATAAGCGTGGATATCATAGACAAAGCGGAATAACAACGTGATTGGGGCGTCATAAGGCGTCCCTTTCCTTTTAGGAGACTTATGAACGATAAATATGTTGAGACAGGACGCATTATTAATACTCATGGCGTACGTGGAGATATGAAAATTGAACCCTGGGCAAATTCTCCGGAGTCACTTCTCAATTACAAATCTTTTTTCATTAACGGTATCGAATATCCAGTGAAGGTATGCCGAATACACGGTAAGTTTGTCATAGCTTCCCTTGAAGGCATAACAGATATGGAATCTGCCGAGCAGCTGAAGAACGCTATTATATATGTGCGCCGGGAGGATATCCCCCTGGATGATGGCGAGTATCTCATAGGGGACCTTATTGGTCTTTCCGCCATTGACGAGGCCACCGGCAGTCAAATCGGCGAGATTGTCGATATCCTCTCTCCACCTGGCGGAGATGTCTGCGTCATAAAAGGAGAGCGGGAAATTCTTGTTCCCCTTAACGATGTGTTCGTCAAACTGGTTGATACCGATTGCGGCCGTGTATACTTCCATCTGATTGAGGGTATGTAACATGTACTGGATAGATATAATGACCCTTTTTCCCGATACTGTTGGAGATGTACTTTGCGAGAGTATACTCGGTCGGGGACAAGAGCGCGGATATATACGAGTGGAATGTCATCAAATTAGAGATTACACAACAAATAAGCAAAATCAGGTGGACGACTACCCTTATGGAGGTGGGCGCGGATGCGTTATGCAAGCTCAGCCACTTTATGATTGTTGGCGTCATATTTGCCAAAGCCATGGTAAAAGAATTCACACAATATTCATGTCGCCGTGCGGAAAGACGTTCACACAGGAGGATGCAAAACGTCTGAGCCGTGAATACGACAGTCTCATTCTTGTCTGCGGGCATTATGAAGGCGTAGATCAGAGGTTTATTGACGAGTGCGTTGACGAGGAGATAAGCCTGGGAGATTTTGTGCTCACCGGAGGAGAAATACCCGCCATGGCCGTGGCCGACGCGGTATGCAGGCTTGTCCCCGGCGTGCTGCCGGATCCGGAATGTTTTACCCAGGAGAGTCACTGGGACGGGCTTCTGGAGTATCCCCAATACTCTAGGCCTGAAGAGTGGAACGGAAGGCACGTACCCCCTGTTCTTCTTTCCGGTAACCACGCGGAGATAAAAAAATGGAGGCGCAAGCAGTCCATAATGAGAACACGCCTGCGTCGTCCGGATATGTATGAAAAGCTGAGGTTTGAAACAAAACAGGATAAGAAGATATTAGCTGAAATAGATTCTGAACTGGAGTGTGATAATAATGCAAATAGATAGGCGAGCCGCCAAGTATGCCGAGCTTATAATAAAATCAGGCATAAACCTTCAGCCTGGGCAGACATTAGTTCTCTCCTCACCGGTAGACGCCGCGCCGTTTGCCAGAATTTGTGCAAAAAAAGCATATGAAGCCGGTTGCAGAGAGGTCATCATGCGCTGGTCCGACGAGGCGATTTCAAAAGAGACATACCTGCACGCAGATAACGATATATTTGATACCGTCCGCCCATGGAAAGCCGATATGTTAAACACTCTCGCACAGGAAGGCGCCGCTTTTGTAACCATATACTCTGAAGATCCTGAGGCTCTTTCAGGAGTGGATCCCGATAGAATACGCCGTTCTTCTCTTGCCTCTGGCAGAGCTCTGGAAACTTACAGAGAATTGCAGATGACCGATTCTGTACAATGGTGCCTTTTCTCCGTCCCAAATCCGGCATGGGCCAAGAAAGTATTCCCTGAAGTTGATGAGGCTGAGGCCGTGTCAAAACTCTGGGACGCAATCTACGCAACTGTTCGTGTAAGCGAGTTTAACAATCCAATAGAGGAATGGCGCATACACAACGAGAATCTCAGGATTCGTAAGGAGAAACTCACTGAGTATAACTTTAAATATCTCAAATATAAAAACGCCCTCGGTACTGATCTAACAATCGAGTTACCTGAAGGCCACTACTGGGACGGAGGACGTTCTCATTCTGCAAAGGGCATTCCCTTTAACGCAAATGTTCCAACTGAAGAGATATTTACCGCGCCAAAGAGAGACGGTACAA
>CALWYO010000115.1 GCA_944385785.1 uncultured Oscillospiraceae bacterium
GGGAAAATTCACGTAAAACAGGGAGTGAGCCGCTTTGTACAAAGTGGCAGGGGAAGGTTTTCCGCACCTTACATGGGCGTGGTCGCCCGCGGGGGACGATATCCCCTGGGCTCACGTCCTCGCGCTGCTTGCTAAGTTCAGAGCGCAGCAAAGCTGCACTCTTCACAGCATAGCAGGCTCGTCCTTCTCCCCAACGGGCAACAGCCCGTCGGGGACCCTATGATAAAGAAAAAACGCTTTGGGTGCAAACATGGTACCCAAAGCGTTTTTCGTTTTTGCTTACCTCTCGTCTCTCGTCCCCGGGGGTTACCTCATAGGGGGTTCTCAAACCCCCTGTGAGTCGGTTGGGGGAGGGTGCAGGGAGGGGAAATCGAAATCCCCTCCCTGCCGTTTCTTTCGGGCGCAACCTGCTTTCTTTGCGCTCAAAGAAAGCAGGTTGCATGGAGCCAGGGGCGTGTAACGCCCCGCGGGCGACCCCGCCGGCTGCGGCCGGCGGTTATACTCAAAAAGGTGCAGGGTTATACCCTGCCACAACTTATATCCCACAGCTGTCAATATACCTGCAGGCCGCCAGCGCAGCTACGGCCCCGTCAGCAACAGCAGTCGTCAGCTGCCGTACCGATTTTGCCCGGCAGTCGCCGGCGCAGTATATGCCCTGGCAGCCGGTGGCGCAGTCTTCTCCTGCGTCTATATATCCGTATTCATTCAAGCGCACCAGATCTTCGAAGGCTTTATTCTCCGGTATAAGGCCAATAGCCACAAAAAGCCCCTGACACGATATCTGCTTCTTTCCGTCGCCAGTCTCGACGGCTACTCCTGTCAACTCGCCGTTTTCCTGTAGAAGTTCGGTTATCCTTGCGCCTGTTACTATCTGTACATTTTCTCTTGCAAACAGAGCATCCTGCAGCTTTTTCTCCCCTGTAAAATAGTCCAGGTCCTGAAGCATGGTGACGCTCTCACAGATATCCGCTAACAGCAGAGCCTCCTGAAGCGCGGAGTTTCCTCCGCCCGCCACACAGACATTCTGCCCTTTGTAAAAATCCCCGTCGCAGACGGCGCAAAACGATATGCCGTTGCCAACAAGTTCGTTCTCCCCTGGGAGTCCAAGCATACGGTGTTTTACCCCTGCGGCTATCACCACGGCTTTACATTGGTACTCAGCGCCTTCCGCCGTACGTACAATTCTTAGATTTTCTCCATTTTCAATCGCTGTAACTTCTTCCAATTCCACTTCTGCACCTTGGGCCAGAATCTGCTCTAAAAATTTGTCTGCAAATTCATTTCCGCTCATCTGCATGGTACCTGGAAAATTCTCCACCTTCGGAGAGTATGTTATCTGACCTCCAAATCCGTTTTTCTCAATAACCAGCACCGTCTTTCCTGCTCTCAGAGCATAGAGCGCAGCAGTCATACCGGCCGGTCCTCCTCCTACAACTATTATATCGTACATATCGCTATTCTCCATATCATATAATTTAAAAGAGGGAACGCTGTATCTGCGTCCCCTCTTTATTACGCTTTACCTTACACGGCGGCTTTAACAGCTTCATTTACAAATTTCTTTATATCTGATACGCCTTTCAGCTTTATGATATTCTCGCCGTCATCTATAACAAGCGTAGGAGCCTGCTTAACGCCGTATTTACTCACCAAATCAGGGTGTTCTTCCGCCATCAGTTTTTCATAGGCAAACCCCGCCTTATCCATAAGGGCGCAGGCTAATTTACAGTTAGGGCATGTAGGTGTTGCAAAGAGTATCGCCGAAGTGCTGTTGGCAGTATTGCTCTCTACAGTCTGCGTTTCTTCGTTGCACTCCTGACTGGCGCCGCTCTCGGCTATCGTCTTTGCATGTTTGGATATATTCGCGTAAGACGTCTTGATATCGTATACTTTCCTGTCTTTATACTCCTGGGTTTTCCCGTCGTTCCAGTTCTGTACAGGACGGTAGTAGCCAGTTATACGGCTATAGACTTCTGCAGGCTTGCCACAGTGAGGACATACAAACTGCTCGCCGTTAAGATAACCGTGCTCACTGCACACTGAGTAAGTGGGCGACATGGTATAGTATGGCAATTTATAGTTCTCAGCAATCTTACGCACCAGGTCAGCCGCCGCTTTCCAGTCCGGCAACTTTTCTCCAAGGAAAGCATGGAATACAGTTCCTGAGGTGTAGAGCGTCTGAAGATCGTCCTGTATATCCAGAGCTGAGAATATGTCCTCTGTATATCCCACAGGCAGATGAGAGGAGTTCGTATAATATGGAGTCCCATGCTCATTGGCGGTTATAATGTCAGGATACCTCTCAACATCGTGTTTTGCCAGGCGATATGACGTAGACTCCGCAGGCGTCGCCTCCAGGTTGTAAAGGTCCCCATACATCTCCTGATAGTCGGAGAGGCGCTCACGCATGTGGTTGAGAACGTCTTTTGTGAACTGCTGCGCCTTCTCATGGGTGAGATCTTCATGGATCCAGCTGGCATTGAGGCACGCCTCGTTCATGCCTACAAGTCCTATAGTGGAGAAGTGATTGTCAAAGCTCCCCAGATACCTCTTGGTATAGGGGTAAAGTCCTGCTTCAAGAAGTTCCGTAATAACGGTTCTCTTTACTTTCAGGGAACGGGCAGATATATCCATAATCTTATCCAGACGCTCATAGAATTCGGCCTCTGATTTGGAGAGATAGGCTATTCTCGGTATATTTATGGTGACCACGCCCACAGAGCCTGTGCTCTCTCCGGAGCCGAAGAAGCCTCCGGACTTTTTACGCAGTTCCCTGAGGTCAAGTCTCAGGCGGCAGCACATACTTCTGACATCTGACGGCTCCATATCGGAATTTATATAGTTAGAGAAATATGGGGTGCCATATTTGGCAGTCATCTCAAAGAGAAGCTTGTTATTCTCCGTCTCGCTCCAGTCAAAATCCCTGGTGATGGAATAAGTAGGTATGGGGTACTGGAAGCCGCGGCCGTTGGCGTCGCCTTCAATCATGATCTCGATAAAGGCCTTATTCACCATATCCATCTCGGCCTTACAGTCTTTATAGCAGAAGTCCATCTCCTTACCGCCGACGATACACGGCAGCTCCGCCAGATCGTTTGGCACTGTCCAATCCAGAGTTATATTTGAGAACGGAGCCTGTGTGCCCCAACGGCTCGGTGTATTCACGCCATAGACGAAGGACTGTATGCATTGCTTAACTTCTTTATAGCTGAGATTATCCACTTTCACAAATGGGGCCAGATATGTGTCGAAAGACGAGAACGCCTGGGCGCCGGCCCACTCGTTTTGCATAATACCCAGGAAGTTAACCATCTGGTTGCACAGTGTGGACAGGTGGGCAGCCGGAGACGAGGTAATTTTACCCGGAATTCCTCCCAGCCCCTCCTGTATCAGCTGCTTCAGACTCCATCCGGCGCAGTAACCGGTGAGCATGGAGAGGTCGTGCAGATGGATATCTGCATTTCTGTGGGCAGCGGCTATTTCCTCATCGTACACCTCAGAGAGCCAGTAGTTGGCCGTAATAGCGCCGGAGTTTGACAGTATAAGACCGCCCACTGAATATGTGACGGTAGAATTCTCCTTGACGCGCCAGTCGTTGATTTTCAAATAGTTGTCAACCGTCTTTTTATAGTCCAGCATCGTCTCGTTGACGTTGCGGAGTTTCTCACGCTGCTTGCGGTAGAGAATATACGCTTTTGCAACGTGCTCATATCCGCCGCGGGATAATACAGCCTCAACGCTGTCCTGAATATCCTCAATGGAAATAAGCTGATCTTTCACTTTCTCCTGGAAATCGGCCGTTACCTTCAGCGCCAGGAAATCTATAACACTGTCGTCATAATTTGTATCAGTGGCTTCAAAAGCCTTTTTCATAGCGGCAGCTATTTTATTTATATCAAAATTGACGATTCTGCCGTCTCTCTTCTCTACTCTGTACATGGCATTGTCCTCCGAATAAACTTGCTCAACCTCACGGGCGCATTGCTATATTATCACCTGCGCGCTTTCCTGTCAATACGAATTCTCAATATTTTGGGCTAATTTAAAATTTTTACACTATATGTTGTGTCGCTCTCACTCTATGCCCCTAAGCTGCACTGAAGGCACAAAAGGTCTGACTTCGGCCATAAGAGACTCCATCTCATCTTTCGAGAAAGCCGAGAAACCATCCTCGATAATATCTCCAGAGTCCTTAAACCCCTGCAAATAGTACTCCTGAGCGCCCTGGATCCACTTTCCAATGCGTCTCATATCCTCGGCCGTGTGGAGCTGCCGGACCACGGTTGTACGGAACTCATACTTACCTGGATTTGACATAAGCAGTTTTACACTGTCCTCTATAGCCTTCATATCCGGCTTACTAATCCCCGCCACCAGCGGGTAACTCTCCCTGCTGGTCTTAATATCCATAGCCACTTTGTCAACAAGCCCCTCATCCAGGGCCTGTGATATCACCTGGGGCCTTGTACCGTTTGTATCCAGTTTTACAAGAAAGCCCTTTTCCTTTATACGCCTGAGGAAATCCAGCAGGTCAGACTGCAAAGTTGGCTCTCCCCCTGTGACACACACGCCGTCCAGAAGGCCCTTTCGCTTTTCCAACAGATTAAAAAGCTCTTCTTCCGGCACCACAGGCTGTTCAGGGACTCTTAATACGAGAGCGGCGTTCTGGCAAAAGGGGCATCTGAAATTACAGCCGCCCGTAAATACAGTGCATGCAGTGTGTCCGGGATAGTCGAGAAGCGTCAATTTTAATATCCCATTTATAAGCACTCAGATCACCGCCCTAAAAAAGTGGATTTTAAGTATACCACAAAATATTGTATATCTCAACTTGAATTCTGCTATATTTCGGTCCACATTGAGGTCATATACCGTCATGATGATGTCTTGACAACTACCAAGCAAATAAATCGCCGCCGCCGGAATTTCACCGGCGGCGGTGCTTTATTTGAGTTTATGCTTCAATCTTTCTGGCTCTGTGTATCCACTTCCCGCTACGCAGACGCCATACGAGCCAAACAGCTTTGATTACATAATCTATTCGGAGGGCCAGCAAAGCCCAGTACGGCGCCCATCCCAGGACGATTCCCACCAGATATCCCAGCGGTATGGACAGGCACCACTGGAAAAGCACATCGGCAATCATCAAAAACCTCGTATCGCCGCCGCCTCTCAGGATACCTTTAGACATGGCGCTCTGGATTGACTGGAAGAACACGATTATTGCGCTCATATCCATCATCTCCTGAGTAATGAGCACCGTGCTTGGCGCTATATCATATAGGCCAATCGACCAGGTTCCCACCAGCAGCACCAGCAGTCCCCCAACAATCCCTATGCCTATACTTAAGATAAGGAACGTGTATCCCTGGCGCTGGGCCTGTTTCTCATCTCCGCTGCCCACTGTCTGACCTATAACCACGCCTGCGGCGCTGGCGACTCCTGAAATCGCCACAGTGCACATACGGTCAAGAACTGTAACTATTGCATAAGCACTAACCACTTCTTTGCCCATGCGTCCCAGTATCATCGACGTCGCGCTGGCGGCCAGCGCAAGAATGAAGTCGCTTATCAGCGCGGGAAGGCCAAGCCTTACAAATTCTCTGAACATCGCCTTTGAGGGAAGTTTTATAAGTCCGGACAGCTTGTAGTTAAGCTGCTTTTCGTATTTCATCATGTAAACAGCGCAGGCTGCCACCTCAACAACCCGTGCACACAGTGTTCCCAGAGCGGCGCCGGCTATTCCCATTGCCGGCACTCCCAGTTTACCGAAAATAAACACCCAGTTGAAAAACACGTTTACAAAAAATGATATCACCGATGTAATCAGTCCAAGTTTTGCGTTTCCAATCGCGCGTATTACATTTGTGAGCACCAGACTTATGCCATGCGGCAGGAATATAAAAGCAGTAACTTTAAGATATTTTGCCCCCTCACTTATAACGTCTTCTTCGTTTGAATATATGGACATTATCTCATCGGGTATCACAAAAGTAATGACGCTGAAAGCAAATCCTGAGAGTATAACGATCTGCAGCATCAGGTCGAAAACACGCCGTACTGCTTTCACGTCTCCAGATCCCCAGTATTGGGCCGCCAGTACCAGTCCCGCCGCGCTGATTCCCATACACAAAAACGAAAACAGCGAGTAATACTGGTTTGCCAGCGAAGACCCCGATATGGTGGCCTCGCCGAAACTTCCCACCATTATCGTATCCATCATGTTGACGCCCTGGTTTACCAGGCTCTGGAGAACTACTGGCAGCAAAATAGTTAAAACCTTCTTGTAAAAGGATTTGTCTGTCACCAGGTATTTGTCCGTCCACCTGCTCTTTAGTTTTTCCATCTACTTACCTCCAATCGTACAGAGGACAGTATAGCTCTATTTTTGGTCTATTTCAATAACAAAAACACTTTATTACGCATATTTTTAGGTCATAATGTGACATTCCGTTATTTTTAATGTATCGAAGTCCTCGACACTGTATATAACATGTGATATACTTGAATTAAAAAGACATAACGAAAGTCAATGGTGTTTTATGGTAAAAACCAACGCGATGCGTCTTCTAACTGCCTCCCAAATACAATTCCGCACAGCCGAATACGCCTGGGAAGAGTCTGACCTCTCGGGTATTCACGCGGCGGAATCTATCGGCATGCCGCCGGAGCAGGTCTTTAAAACTCTAGTCACTAAGGGAGATAAGACAGGTCCTCTGGTATTCTGCCTGCCTGTGGTGCTGGAGCTCGATCTTAAAAAAGCCGCTGCCGTCTCCGGCAACAAAAAAGTGGATATGATACACGTTAGAGAGCTTCTCGGTCTTACCGGATATATCAGGGGAGGCTGTTCCCCAATAGGCATGAAGAAAAAGTTTCCTACTTTTTTTGATGAAACAGCTCTCTTATACGAGGAAATATCGGTCAGCGCCGGAGTGCGCGGGCAGCAGATTATCCTCTCGCCTTCATCGATAATAAATTTTTTAAACGCCCAAGCAGTCGATATAACTGTATGATTCTTCGGAGCTGATGCTATGTCTAAAAAACGCCAAACCTCAAAAAAATTCAGCGAATACATGTCCCAGCTCTCCCAGGACGACCGCGACCTTCTGGTATCATACTTTCACAGACTGAACCAGCATATAAAGCTCCCAGGGGAATGGCACTCTGCAATCGTGCATGATTTTGAAAACGCATTCATGTTCTACTCAAGGAAGGGCGTTTCCATATCAAAGGCCATGGATCTTATGCCTCTTTCCAGCCTCGGGGGATTCTATTTCCGCCCTGCTTCAACGTGGTACCCGCTTGACAACGCTGCAAAAGTTTATCCTCTCTCCATGAGCCACAGGCAGATGTCCGTCTTTCGTTTATCAGCATATTTAGACGCCGAAATCGTCCCTGAAATATTGCAAATCGCCCTTAATTTCACAATAAAGAGGTTCCCTTTTTTTGCCACAACCATAAAGAAAGGCGTGTTCTGGCACTACATCGACTCGGCAAAGCGCCGTTTCAGCGTTGAACCTGAGACTTATATCCCCTGTTCGCCTATGAACGTGTCTCTGACAGGGTCTCAATCTTTCAGGGTGCTGTATTACAAAAACAGGATAAGCACTGAATTTTTTCATATACTCACGGACGGCACCGGAGGACTTGCATTTCTGAAAGCACTGACGGCAGAATATTTAAGGCTTATGGGCCACGCCGTTCCAAATACTCACGGAGTCATGGACATTGACGGCGTGCCGGACGCTTCGGAATCTGCCGATGATTTTGACAAATGCGTATCCGGACGGCGTCACTCCGGTTTTGTGGACAAGCCGGCCTCTCAGATGAGCGGCCAGCTTGCAAAAATATCCCCGTGCCAGATTATCCACTTTGACATGCCATCTGAAAAACTTCGCGAGCTTGCAAAAAGCAAGGGCGTATCAGTTACGGCGCTGATGGTTTCCATGATGTTTATCGCCTGTAAATCTGCAACCGACGATTACAAAGGTATTATCAATATTCAGGTCCCTGTAAATATGAGAAATTATTTTCAATCCAGGACATTAAGGAATTTCTCTCTTTATTGCGGCATAAAGTTGCCTCTTGAAGAAATACACGATATCGATTCAATACTTCCCGCTGTAACAAAGCAGCTGGGAGAAGGTATATCAATGGACAACATGCAGGAGATGATGAACGGCGCGGTCAAACTTGTAAAATCCCTGCGTCTCATACCGTTGTTCATTAAGGCGCCTGTAGCAAAAATAGTTTATGGCTTTCTCGGCGACAGAGTTTTCACAACCACCCTTTCCAATTTGGGGGTAGTGGATATGCCGGCTGAGATGTCAGAACATATCAAAAAGATGGACTTTGTCCTTGGCACCGTCGCTATAAGCAGAGCTGCGTGTTCCATGGTTACCGCCGGCGACACAGCCACATTTTCCATAGCAAAATTGACAGCTGACCCCTCTTTTGAGGAGCGTATGTATTCGCTATTTGTTGAAAATAATCTTGAACCTCATGTAAGCGGAAGTGAACTTTATGGATCTTGAAATAGTATATCCCAAGCCGAAATCAGTCTCTCTTCTTATGCACCGTCTGCGTAAAATCTTCGGCCTGCTTTTCCTGCTGGCGGCCCCTTCCTGTGTACTTGTGAATTATCTGACTGGAGGCAAAGCCTGGAGCGCAGTCGCCATATGGGGCATGTATATGGTCTGGACTCTGGCGTTAAAACAGCCATTAGTTGAAAAAAACGTCATAAGCCAGGGAGTACGGCTTCTAATTACAACAGGAATTATGCTCATTCTAATTGAGACTTTTCTGTATCCAGGGTGGGCCCATTTTGTCGTACCGATATTCTGGTTTGGCTCTCTTACAATATTAGGAGTGCTGTTTTTTGCCAATATGACAAAGCAGCGGCACAATATCATGCCTTTAATCTGGGTCACTGCCGCTTCTGTCGCCGCTTCTGCCGTGGCCCTTTTCATATTTGCAGATCACAGCTGGCCTATGATAGTGATGGGCGCAGTCGCAGTTGTGCTGCTTATTTCCACTATTATAGTATTGCGTATGCAATTTATAACCGAGTTAAGAAAGCGGTTCCACATATAGCGGTCACAGTCCCTCAACCGCCTTTTTTCAATTCAGTATTATACGTTCAGTCCATAAATCAGATATGGAGTTTAAAATATGTATTATCAGAACATCCGCCAGGGTATTTTCATAATCCGCCCTAACAGATTTATAGCGCACATAGAGATTGACGGTAAAAACGAGATATGCCACGTAAAAAACACCGGCAGGTGCCGCGAGCTTCTAATACCTGGCGCTATTGTATACGTCCAGGAGTCCGACAACCCAAACAGACGCACCAGATTTGATTTAATAGCCGTACGCAAAGGCAATCGACTCATTAATGTGGACTCCTCCGCTCCAAACAAGCTGTTCAGGGAGTGGGTCATATCCTCCGGTTTTTTTGGCCCAGTAGATAAAATCTTTCCGGAGCGCCGCTTTGGAGATTCCCGTCTGGACTATTACATAGAGTCTGCAGATAATCACATTTTTGTTGAAGTAAAGGGCGTTACGCTGGAGGATAACGGTATAGTCCGCTTTCCTGACGCACCTACCGAGCGCGGCGTGCGCCACATGGGCGAGCTGGTCAGGTGCATCGGCGACGGATATTCCGCATGCGCCGCCTTTGTCATTCAGATGGATGACGTTCTCTATTTTGAGCCCAACTGGGAGACCCATCCCGCTTTCGGCCAGGCTCTTATCTCAGCGCAAAATGCCGGTGTTAAGCTGATTGCTTTTCAGTGCTGTGTAACTGAGAATTCTATTATACCTGGAGATCCTGTTGAAATAAGGCTTTAAACTCAATACACAGGCTTATCCCATATAATCAGGCGCAAAACTTCATGCGTCATAGGGCGCACTACAAAAAAGAAAAGGACGCGACGCATGAAGTTTCGCGCATGTGTGCCGTCTGGGCCCTGGCGCTTTGATTTTATGGCCGTGCCGCCGAAAGCGGCACATGGCCGTTTTTGCTATGCCTTTGCACAGCAAAATTCCCCGATAGAAAAACTATCGGGGAATTTTATTTATTGCACTGCAAGCGTATTTTTCTACTGGGCCTGGTTCTCCTGGTTTTCAGGCGCCGCTCCTCCGCTCTGGTATTCCTCCACTATCTCTCTGAAACTTTCGTACAATGCAGCGGTAGTCTCATTGCTCTCATTGTTAAAGGCAACTATCCCGTCTTCAGACGTGACAAGTATATAGTCAGCTACATCTTTCTCGCCGCACCTGAAGTACTCGCCTAATTCAGAGCTTTCCCATACTCCAAACGCCACGTTCTTCGTGTCCTCGCCCGATACATACTCTCCTACGTCCATGTCCTGGACCAGTTGAACAGATATAATCTGGCCGATTTCAATCACCACAGGCTCCACAGAAGACTCGTTCCCCTCATATGTTATCTGGAATACACTGTCATCCTCAGAGAAACTATATCTCATATAGGTGTTGTTTCTTGTGATCAGCAAATACACAACAATCAGAATAACAATACACGCTATAAAGATAAGCTGGCTCTTTCTTCTATTTTTGCTGTCTTCATTCTTTCCAAACATCAAAATATCGCCTCTCGCTTAAAACTGGGGCATCCTGCTGATAGCAGAAATATGGTTTTAACCATAACATGTAAGCGCAATTTTGTCAATCTCGATTATCCCGCGCTCCTGAGGCAGCTAATTTGTAGTCCCGCAAGTCTTCTTGTCTTTTTCGATAAAAAACATATAATAACAGCCGTCGCAAATTGTCATATTGACAGCCCAAATACAATTTGTTATAATCTATTTACAAATAAAAAGTGGATCATTGTTACATTTCTCGTTAAAAGGAACACACACAAACACGTCGCCAAACGAGAGGAGGAGCAAATGGATACCAGTTATTTTGAGGAATTCGTAATCCTTGCTGAAATGCAAAAATACGCCGACGCCGCAGAACACCTGTCTATTTCCGAGCCCTCGCTCTCGAGGCATATAAAAGCATTGGAGTCTGAGCTTGGGGTGACGTTGTTCGACAGGACTTCCAGGCGCGTAAGTTTAAACAATTTTGGCCGTATATTTCTGCCATATGCCAAGCAGTTTCTTACTCTCCAGCGCACTTACATACAGGAGCTGGAGGAAGCCCAGCTCCGCGGAAAAAACACAATGGTGATAGGTACGCTTTATCCTATCACTGAACTGATCTCCAAATTTTATAATTATGACAGCAATGTGTCTATCATTTCAACCGGATTTGGAGATAGCAACGACAC
Organism: uncultured Oscillospiraceae bacterium; assembly: GCA_944385785.1. Lineage (GTDB taxonomy): Bacteria > Bacillota > Clostridia > Oscillospirales > Oscillospiraceae > RUG626. The sequence goes on from CALWYO010000115.1 coordinate 11,300, forward strand.
CATGGTTGAAAAGCTCCGTTCCGGCAAATGCGAAGTGGCATTTCTTATTGACCCGTATAAGTATGCCAATGAATTTGTTATCATTCCATGTATTAAAGACAGATATGTGGCTGTTCTCCCTCAGGATCATCCCCTGGCGCTGAAGCCCTACGTTCAGCTCAAAGAGTTGAAAAACGATAAATTCATATCTTTTATGGAGAGCACTTCCGGAGACCAGACCATACGTAATTTGTGCGCCCGCGCCGGTTATTCTCCAAGGATATCTTTTAACGCCGACAGTATCGAGGCCATTCTCTCCTTTATCAGCGGCGGGATGGGAGTCTCTATTCTTTTTGATAAGCGCGTGCGACAACTGTCTACATCGGACGTGGCGATTATACCTCTTGATCCCGATGAGAAGGTAGATGTATGCCTCTGTTACAGGCGTTATGAGCCTCTCTCCGACGCGGCGGCGGAATTTATCACTTTCGTGCGCGATAAATGGCCCGCAGCGGAAAGCGATTACTCTACTGTAACATGAAACTTCATGCGCCACAGGGCGCCACAAAAAAGGAAAAGAACGCTCGGTATGATTAAAAAGCGCATGATGCAAATCAAAATTTGCATCACGCGCTTTTTTCACTGCACCTCTGCAATAACCTCTACTTCCACAAGCGCCCCCTGGGGAAGCCCTTTTACCGCAAAGCAGCTTCTGGCCGGTTTGCCTGTAAAATACTTAGCATACACTTCGTTGAACGCGGCAAAATCACCCATATCAGACAGATAACATGTGGTTTTCACTGCCGACTCAAAAGACGCACCTGCCTCATTAAGTACAGACGACAAGTTCTTCATCACCTGCTCCGCCTGTCCCTGTATATCTGCCGCTTCTATCTTTCCTGTAGCCGGATCGATAGGTATCTGGCCTGATGTAAAAACAAGGCCTCCTGAAATCATCGCCTGGGAATATGGGCCGATTGCTGCTGGAGCCGCATCTGAATGGACTACTTTTGGCATAGTTTTTACCTCCTGTTTTTCCGGCATAAACCGGAGTTATTTTAAAGCCTCTCCACAACGCCTTTTGTCATCTCTTTAGTTGAAAGGGGCGTCTCTCCGTTCCTGGCTATGTCGGCAGTACGCAGTCCGTCAGAGAGCGCTGCGTCCACAGCCCGCTCTATGGCTTCCGCCTCCTCAGGCAATTTTAGCGAGTAGCGCAGCATCATGGCCGCCGACAGTATAGTCGCCAGCGGGTTTGCCTTTCCCGTGCCTGCAATATCAGGCGCGGAACCGTGTATAGGCTCATACATGCCAATAGTACCCACGCCCATGGAAGCCGACGGCAAAAGCCCTATGGAACCGGATATCTGTGAGGCCTCATCTGAAAGTATATCACCAAACATGTTGCTTGTCACTATAACGTCAAATTGTGCTGGATCACGTATAAGCTGCATTGCCGCATTGTCAACAAACATGTGGTTCAGCTCTACTTCCGGATATTCCTCCGCCACTTTACCTGCCGTTCTTCTCCACAGTCTTGACGTCTCCAGGACGTTGGCCTTGTCAACGCTGGTGACTTTTTTCCTGCGCTTCATAGCCGTTTCAAAGGCAGCGCGGATTATTCTCTCTATTTCCACAGGGCTGTAGCACTCGGTGTCATATGCCTCTTCGCCGTACTTTCCCTGCCTGTACCCTCTGTCTCCAAAATATATCCCGCCTGTAAGCTCCCTGACTATCATTATATCAAACCCGCCGGCAACTATGTCCCTGCGTAGAGGAGATTCATCCGCCAACGCCGGATAAAGCCTGGCCGGTCGGAGATTAGTAAACAGTCCCAAAGCCGAACGGATATCCAGGAGAGCCCTTTCTGGCCGCAGTTCCGCAGGCATCCCATCCCACTTTGGTCCTCCCACAGCTCCCAGAAGTACGCACTGGGCTTTCCTGCATCCCTCTAATGTCTTCTGAGGAAGCGGTTCTCCAGTGGCGTCTATTGCCGCGCCTCCCATAAGGTAAGGGTGAAACCGGAAAGTATGTCCAAACTTATTTCCCACGGCTTCCAGCACTTCCACTGCTCCGTCAACAATTTCAGGGCCTATTCCGTCCCCCCGCAAAACAGCTATATCAAATTCCACGGCGTTTCCTCCTACCTTACAAGGCCCTTCTTCACTGCCTCCACAAGCCCGCCTGCAGAGATTATCTGCTGAATAAACTCTGGGAAAGGCGCGGCTTTGAAACTTTGTCCGGTAGTAACATCCAGTATTTCGCCTGTATCCAGATCAACCTGCACTTTATCACCATCGCATATGGCGTCGGCAGCCTCCGGACATTCTATTATGGCAAGACCTATATTAATTGAATTTCTGTAGAATATTCTGGCGAAGCTCTTGGCTATTACTATTGGTATTCCGCTGGCTTTTATCGCCATAGGCGCATGTTCCCTGGAGGATCCGCAGCCGAAGTTCCATCCGCCGACTATTATGTCCCCCCAATGGACTCTGGATTTAAAAGTGCTGTCAAGGTCTTCCATACAGTGCTGAGCAAGCTCCGCCGCATCGCCTGTAGTCAGATATCTGGCCGGTATGATAACGTCAGTATCTATGTTGTCGCCGTATTTTATAACATTTCCCGTATTCTTCATTATAACACCTCCATAGGTCCGGCTATCCTGCCTGCAATTGCGCTGGCTGCTGCAACATATGGACTTGCCAGATACACCTCTGACTCAGGATGTCCCATACGTCCCACAAAGTTTCTGTTGGTGGTAGAAACGGCCCGCTCTCCCTGGGCCAGGACTCCCATATAGCCTCCCAGACATGGCCCGCAGGTGGGCGTGGATACGACGCAGCCGGCCTCAATAAACGTCTTTATAAGTCCTTCCTCCAGGCAGCGCATATATATCTCCTGGGTTGCCGGTATAACGATGGCTCGGACGCCTTTTGCCACATGTCGCCCCTGAAGCACACTGGCCGCCTCTGCCAGATCCTTAAACAGCCCATTAGTACACGAGCCTATTACCACCTGGTCTATTTTCACATCTCCTACTTTGTCTATAGTCCTTGTATTCTCAGGAAGATGCGGAAAAGCAACTGTCGGTATAATTGAAGATAGGTCAATGTCTATCACCCGATCATACTGGGCGTCCTGGTCCGCCCTGTATATCACCGGCTCTTTAGCTCCCCTTTCCCTCAGATATGCCAGTGTAATCTCATCCACTTCAAAAATGCCGTTTTTGCCCCCTGCCTCTATCGCCATATTTGCCATTGTCAGCCTGTCTGCCATAGTCAACGAAGCGAGACCATCACCGGAATATTCCATCGACTTATAAAGCGCGCCGTCAACTCCTATCTCCCCAATAATATGGAGGATTACATCTTTTCCAGTGACGTATTTTTGCAGAGAGCCGGTAAGGTTAAATTTTATCGCTGAGGGCACTTTAAACCAGAGTTTGCCCGTAGCCATCCCACAGGCCATGTCTGTGGAACCCACGCCTGTTGAAAAAGCCCCCAGCGCCCCATATGTACATGTATGGGAGTCGGCGCCGATTACCGCGTCGCCTGCCGTCACAAGGCCGTTTTGCGGGATAAGCGCGTGCTCTATTCCCATCTTTCCCACATCATAAAAATTCGTAACATCCTTTTCGCCGCAGAAGTCGCGACATATTTTGCACTGCTGAGCCGCCTTTATGTCCTTGTTAGGGACAAAGTGGTCCATTATCATCGTCACCTTATCCCTGTCAAAAACCTGCGTGGCGCCCATCTTCTCAAATTCTTTTATGGCCACAGGAGAGGTCACATCATTGCCGACAACCATATCCAGGTTGGCCAGCACCAGCTCTCCCGCCTCAACTTTTGCCCTGCCGGAATGGGCGGCAAGGATTTTCTGAGTCATCGTCATTCCCATTTTATTCACTCCTTGTATTTGTCTTCTTATCCCCGTTTTTCACAAGCAGTCTGTTTACCGCGCTCACAAGGGCTCGAATTGAAGATACGATAATATCGCTGCTTATACCTGCGCCCCATGTAAGGCTCTCGTCCCCGTTTTTAATTCCAACATAGGAAGCGGCCTTGGCGCTGGAGTCAACTTCCAGCGCATGCTCTGTATACGTATCCAGTGTGTAAACAGGTCCGATAACTTTAATTACAGCGTTACTGACCGCGTCAAGCCGTCCGTTGCCGCAAGCCTCCACATCCTGTTTTTTTCCGGCGTAATCAATAGTACATTTAGCCACAATGCCATTCTCAGTCTGCTTGAAATGGGACTCCGGAACTGCCAGAGGCTCCGTCAAATTGACGTAGTCCCGCATAAATATCTCATAAATCTCCGCTGGGTGCAGCTCGCAATGGCTCCTGTCTGATATGCGCTTGATATGGTATCCAAAATCCTCGCGCATCTTTGGCGGCAGCACGTGGGAGTACTGTGTTTCCAGTATAAATCCGATTCCGCCCTTGCCAGACTGCGAATTTATCCGTATTACATCCGCCTCGTATTCCCGTCCCAGATCTCTTGGATCAATAGGCAGATATGGCACCATCCACGGCTCTTCAGGGTGATCGCCGCGCCACTTAATACCCTTAGCAATTGCATCCTGATGGGAACCGCTGAAGGCGGCAAACACCAGCTGCCCGCTGTATGGAAGCCGCTCATATACGCGCATTCCAGTGGCTCTCTCATACACCCGGGTAATCGCCGGAATGTCTGAGAAATCAAGTCCGGGGTCCACTCCCTGGGAGTACATATTCAGCGCCAGAGTGACTATATCCACATTGCCTGTCCTCTCGCCGTTTCCGAAAAGCGTTCCCTCTACCCTGTCCGCGCCGGCCAGCAGCCCCATCTCGCTGTCGGCCACGGCGCAGCCTCTGTCATTATGGGGGTGGATGGAAATTATCAGATTTTCCCTGTTATCCAGGTTTCTGCACATAAACTCCACCTGATTGGCGTAAACGTGCGGCATAGAGTGGGAAACTGTCACCGGCAGGTTCATTATCACCTTATCCTCAGCCGTGGGACTCCACACTCGGGTGACAGCGTTACATATCTCCAGAGCGAATTCCATCTCAGTCCCAGTAAAGCTTTCCGGTGAATATTCCAAGTGGAAATTTCCCTCAGTCTTTTCCCTGTATTCCGCGCAGGCCATGGCCCCTGCCCTGGCTATCTCTATTATCTCACTGTCTGAGCGGCGGAACACCTGCCTGCGCTGGGCAACCGAGGTGGAGTTATACATGTGGACAATGGCGCTTTTAGCGCCGCGTATGGCCTCGAAAGTTCTGGCGATTATGTGCTCTCTGGCCTGGGTCAGCACCTGTATGGTCACATCATCAGGGATGTATCCCCCCTCAATAAGGGTTCTGCAGAACTCAAACTCCGTGTCGCTGGCAGCTGGGAATCCCACTTCTATCTCCTTAAATCCTATATTTACAAGCATTTTGAAAAACTCCAGCTTGTCTTTAAGGCCCATAGGTATTACCAGCGCCTGGTTGCCGTCCCGAAGATCTACGCTGCACCATATGGGCGGGTGGTCGATGTAGTTTTTCTTCGCCCACTCCATAGGCGGATTCTCCGGTGGAAAAAACTGCCTTGTGTACTTCTCAAAACCTCTCATACTGTTTCCTTTCCGCCTTTTGGGTATGAAGCTCCATGCGCCGTGCCGCTGTAAGCGGCACATGGCCATTTTTGCTATGTTTTTGCATAACAAAAAATCTCTTCTACCCAAAATGCTCTGCATTTGGATAGAAGAGACGAAGAAAACTATTTACTCCGCGGTACCACTCTTCTTGGCGCAAAAGCGCCCACTCATCCGCGTCAAACAACGCGCACCTCAGTAACGGGAGGACCCGGTCAAACCTACTCAAAGTCTTTCGGCCGACGGCTCAGGGAGGAGCTATACCTTTAAGACTCCACTGCCTCGCACCTGCCGGCAGCTCTCTGAAAAAGTCAGAAAGGCTTATTTCCCTTCACAGCCTTTATCGAGAGATAATAATACATCAGTCCTCACCTTTTTGTCAAGAGGTAATTTTCCCGTCATCTGCTGTGCAGCAGCCTGCATTTGACGCAGGAAAACCGTAATCTCACGAAAATTTTTATCTGCCCCATGTCCTTCATACTATTATTAAGGTAACAGACACGCCTATACCGTCCCATCCTTCAAGAACCTATAGGCCGCAAACATATTATCACGCATCTGTACTGGAGGAATCCACATGAAGAACAAATTGTCAACACGTCTCGGTTCACTGCTGCTGGCGCTGTGCATGCTCGCCGGCGCCGGCCTTACTAACGCTCTCGCGCTACAGGAAAACCAATCGTACTCAGAAGAATCTGAGTACGATGAGACACCGGTGTCTCAGGGAGATGCGCCTGAGGATGGCGCGGAGGAGCCTGTCCCTGAAAACGGGGACGGCTCCCAAAACCCAATGCCCGATAGCTCCGGCGACACCGTCCAGGACGATATAATCGACGGCGGCTCCCAGGAGGAAGAGACTGGCACGGAGGATGCACCCGAAGCTGAGCCGGGCACATCGGGCGGTGAGGCGGAGGCCGAAAATACTCCCGCCTCTGATCCGGGGACGGCCCCTCTGGAAGCTCCCGTGCTCACGGCAGCTCCCCTTGACGAGGAGACTGGGGAGATGATTCTGACGGTCTCCGGCCAGTGGGACAGCTATACCTGGGAGGCCTGCTCCTACGGCAGCTGGTCTTCCTGGCCGGGCGACGGCTTTAGCATCGCCCTCTCCAAGGCAGATTTCGTCTCCCACGGCTTCCGCTGCACCGTTACGGCGGGGGATCAGACCTTCACCAGCGGCGCGTTTGCCTATGACGAGTCCGTTTTGGAACAGCCGGAAATTATGCTGATGGCATCAACCGGAAATCTGGAAGGCTCCAACGAGTATATGCGCTACTACCCTGTCAGCCGCTACTTTGACATACAGGGACTGGACGGAGGCGACCTCATCCGCACCACCTTCAGCGACAACGGCTACCGCACGGCCATATCTGTGGACGGCGGCGGCAAGGTCCAGGTGCGCTACCAGGAGGGCGGCACAAGCGTCGGCAGTTCCCTGGTGGCTGAGACCGACCTGTCCTTCGCCCCAGGCGGACGCTATGTGGAGATAACATACACCGTTAAAAATAACGGCTCCGAAACTCATGAGTTTAATATCGGCTCCAGCGCCGACGTTATGATAGGTGAAAACGACAGGGCCGCGGTGTCCTTCTCCGGCAACGGCCTGAAGATGGAGGGCAGCTATCTGGGGTTGGGCCTATTAAACGACTACAACTTCTATCTGGTGGCACCCACCTGCGACACGCTGTGGTACGGCTACTATTATGACGCCTACTCAAATATGTTCAATAACCGCACGGATACAGGCACCTACAGGAAAGACAGCGGCATGGCCTGGTCCTGGTCAGGCAGTGTGGCGCCGGGCCAGACGTGGACCCGCTCCGTGCTGATAGGCGCGGGCGATATTCCCCAGGGGCCAAATGTCCCCACCCTCGCCACTACACTGCCATATTTAATCCCAGGGAGATCCGAGGACATCGCCGGCAGCGCGGAGCCTGGCTCCACAGTGTACGTCTCCATAGGCGGCCAGGAGTTCTCAGGCGTAGCCGGCAATGACGGCAGCTTCTCCATTCCCGTCACTCTGCCGGAGGACTACTCTGAAGAGAGCGCGGAGCTCCAGGTCTGGGCCGTGGGCAGCAACGGCGGCATATCGGACCTGGCCGAAGACTCCGTCTCCGTTACGCCCCTGCCGCTTATGGCCCTAACCACAGGCAGCGTATCCATAATGGAGGACACTGGGATAAATGAAAGCTGGTACAGAACATACATAGATGAAAACCTGAGCCGCGGGGAATTTACGTATAGTGGAACCGTGGACACCAGCACCCCTGGCACCTACACCGTCACCTACACGGCCACGGTAGATACTCTCCCAGGAGAATCCAGCACTGCCAACCTCACAGTCACAGTCCTGCCCCTTCCGGCTCAGCTGAGCCAGGCTGCGGCTGTAAAAAGCGAAAGTGGGGACACCTTCACGCTCTCGGCCCTGATGGAGCACACCGGCGGGGAGACGTGGGTGGAGACAGGCTTTGTCTACGGGGCGATACAAAACCCCACCATGTCGCTAAATGACGGGAGCGTGAAAACAGCGGATGCCGTGAGCGCCAAAGGAGGACAGCTCACAGCCACGGTGGACGCCGGCAGCCTCACCTACGGCATCAGCTACTACGCCAGGGCGTATGCCAAAACAGAGAGCGGCACCGTAATCTACGGCCCCCAGAGTGCGTCCTTCGGCCTCGGCACGCCGGAATACGGCGTCTTCTCCGTCACCAACAACAATAGCAACACCTTCACCATCAGCCGCACCGGCGGCGACGACGGGGAGCAGACAGTATACTATAGGACAGTAAACGGCTCCGCCATTGGCGGCACCCACTTTACCCACGTGGCGAGCAGTGTGACCTTTGCGGAAGGGGAAACCAGCAAAACCGTCACCGTCACCGGCGAAAACGCCATGGCCGCGTTTGTAGACACCGATGGGAAGTCCTACTCCGCCACTGCTTATTCCAACGCCGACCGGGTGTACTTCCTGGAGATTTACCGGGTTACCGGCGGGGCCAGCATCGATGCGGAGAATGATAAGGCGATGCGGATGATGGCGGTGACGGGAAACTATCGCATTCCGGACGACCTCTACAACGAGAAAACCACGACGCCCCAGGGGCAAAAACAACGCGGCGACTACGACGATGATCGTCTTGGTTGGTCTGACGGCACTAAAATCGGGTCTGCTGCCATTGAAACTGTGGCCATCGACAACTCCTATGTCAACTACTGGGCCAATACCAGTG
>CALWYO010000116.1 GCA_944385785.1 uncultured Oscillospiraceae bacterium
ATACTTCCACGTACTTTTCGCATTTCAGATTCGGAAGCGGATAGGACATCAATACCATCGAGTATAATAGTTCCTTCTTTAACAATTCCTACTTTATTTTGCAGTATACGCATAATACTCAAAGCCAATGTGCTTTTTCCAGCTCCAGTCTCCCCTACAAGTCCCAAAGTCTTTCCTGCAGGCATATTTAAATCAACACCATTGAGAGCATAAATTAAGTCATCATCTGTACGGTAAACCACATGCAAATTTCTAACTTCTAATATATTTTTACTCATCAGCTTGCACCTCTCCATCAGTTCTTCAGACGGGGGTCAAACGCATCTCTCAAGCCATCGCCCACAAGGTTGAAAGCCATAACTGTGATGACGATTGCAATACCCGGAATAGTTACTAAGTAAGGCGAAAAACGCAATACCTGTTTCCCCTCTGAAAGCATGGTTCCCCATTCAGGCATAGGAGCCTGAACCCCTAGCCCAATAAAACTTAACGCCGCAAGACTAATAATGTTTCTTCCCACATTCTGCGTCAACTGTACAATGAGCGGCCCCATAACATTAGGGATAATATGTTTGTATATAATCCTAAAATTGCTTGTACCGCACGACTTAGCTGCCTCAATATATTCTTGATCTTTAATTGATAATATTGAAGCGCGAATTAAGCGAACAAATGGTGCTACAGAAGCAATTCCCAACGCAATAATTGTCTTGTCCAAGCCAGTTCCCAGCCCAGCAACAATTGCAATAGCAAGAATTGAAAATGGAAGTGCCATAAGAATATCCATTAGCCGCATCAATACATTATCCAATTTTCCCCCAAAATACCCAGCGATAGAACCAATTATCAGCCCAATAATCACTGCAAAAATATTGGAGCCAATTCCGCCGAGCAAAGAAATTCTAGCCCCATGAACTACACGGGCAAATACATCTCTCCCGTATTGGTCTGTTCCAAATATATGTTCCGCATTTGGTTCCTCAAGGCGGATACTCATATTTTGACGAATGGCATCAGTTTCATAGTCTGCTAATAAATCCGCAGAAAGAGCAATTAAAACAAGAAATATTACCATAATCAAGCCTAAGACAGCTAATTTGCTTTTCCGATATCGCCGCATAGCCGAGGTAAATTGACTACGTTTTTTATACACTTTTTCTGTTCCTCCACTTGATTCAACAGGAAACGCTTTTTTCTTCATTTCTCTCACCTCATTTCTTTTGAATCTGTGCACGAATACGAGGATCCACAACTGCATATAGTAGATCGACAATCAAATTAATTATACATATACAGCAGGCAATAAAGAGCACAATTGCCATAACAATGGGAATGTCTTTTGCCTTTACCCCTGTAATAAGCAGACTACCAAGGCCTGCCATGGCAAAAGTCTGTTCCACCACAAAAGCCGTTCCAATTACAGATGTCAAATTAATTCCAAGCATTGTTAAAATAGGAATCATTGCATTTCTCAACCCATGTTGAAAAATAATTCGTCTTTCGGAAACTCCTTTCGAACGAGCCGTCCGCATGTAATCTTGGCGAATAACTTCAAGCATACTAGAACGCGTCATACGAAGTTGCGCCGCCATATTGGGTCCGCTTAGAACAATACAGGGCATAATAAAATGAAGTATAGTTTCCGATCCTGTAGCCGGGAGCCAGCGGAGCTTCAAGCCAAACAGTAGCATACACAGCAACCCCAGCCAAAAAGAAGGCATTGCAGTTAATATAAAAGTAATAATATTTGTAGCAATATCGCTTAAAGAATATTGCTTTACTGCGGCAAGTATGCCAATAGGTACGCCTAGCAAGATAACATAAACGAGTGATCCTGTCGCAAGTAAAAGAGTCGTTGCCATCCGATCCGCCATTTCTTTAACGACCGGCTGTCCAGATGTATAAGACTTACCGAAATCGCCATGAAGCGCATCACGCACATAGCGAAAATATCGTATAAAAAGCGGGTCATTAAATCCCATTTCTTCCCGCAAGGCAATAACATCTTCTTCAGGAGCCATTTCGCCAAGGATTGTACGTGCCGGATCTCCTGGAGTTAAAACCAAAATACTAAATAGAATAAAAGATATCCCAATAATGACCGGTATCATTGCTCCAATTCTTTTAAAAATGTATTGTAGATATGCCATGAAATATCCTCCTTTATACAGGTGCCTGTTGCAGAATAAATGTTCTGCAACAGGCATCTTGGCTAAGTTCATCCTTTGTGCTAGCTATCAGTCAATTCCAGTACATATCGTACACACTATAGCGGTAGAGATCGCTGGCTTGAACTCCTTGCAAGCCTTTATTGGCAATCAATGCCGCTTCACGGAGATAAGTGGGGATAACAATTACAGCTTCCTTAGTCATGTATTCATTCATCTGCGCATAAATTTCTGCCTGCTCATCGCCACTCGCTGCCAATCCTTCTTCAAGTAATCGATCTAATTCAGGATCTTTCGTTCTACCGTAACTGTTTGTCGAACTGCTGTGAAAAATACCCCACAAATAATTAGGGGTGTGCATCATGCTAACATACGGGCCACATAACGCCATACTCCAGTCAGGTCCTAAAAGATTTTGAAGGAACAAGCTTCGATCAACCACATTTAATTCGATATTAATTCCAACTTCAGCCATTGAATCTTGGAAAATTTCGGCAGGTCGTTTATTGTCGGCCTGTTCACCAACTGTAATTACTTCTGTATACCCCCCGCCTTTTGAGGACTGCGCCAAATGTTCCTTAGCTTTTTCTACATCTCTCTCATATGAGACATAATTCTCATCATACCCAGCATTTCCAGGTAAAAGGACACTATAATTGGGTGTACCATTTCCTTCCAAAGCTCCCTGAATCATTGCATCACGGTCAATACCATAAGCTACAGCAAGGCGCAAATCTTTGTCATTCCAATACTCAGAATCATACTGGAATCCTACCCATGCTAAGCTTTGCATAGATGTTCCGTACCATACCAGATCAGCGCTATCCATAATATATTCTTTATAAGATAAAGGCGCATGGGAAAGACAATCTAGAGAACCTGTTTCCAATGCAATAATTGCTGCATCAGTATCGAGAAATACTTTGAAAGTAAGCTCTTTGATGGTAGGAGAACCTTGATAGTAGTCTTCAAAAGCGGTTAACTCAATATAATCTCCACTCATTCTGTCTTGATACATATACGGCCCAGTGCCTATGGGACTCATAGCATAATCCTCGCCCTTAGATTCCGTATACTCCTTACACAAAATAGAGAAATTTGGCATTGCAAGATAATCAATTGCAGAAGGAGTTGGGGCAAAATAGTTAATTACCAGATTATACTTATCTTTTATCTCACAGTTATTATAGTTAGGATGATAGGAAGAGCAAATACCGTCATAGACATAATCAAGTGAAAACTGAACATCTTCCGCTGTAAGTTCGGCACCGTTATGAAATTTTACCCCTTCTTTTAACTTAATGCTCAATTGTGTATAATCTCCATTCCATTCCCACTTTTCAGCTAATCCAGGAAGCATCTCACCATCTTCCGTTCTTTGAATTAGACGATCATAAATATTCCAAAATAGCAGCATGGAATTTTGGTCAAAAGTAACGGAAGGATCCAAAGAAACAGGATCCCCATTAAGGCCAAAAACAAGCGTATCCTTAGTTGTACTAGTATGATCATTATCAGAGTTACCACCGCAACCAGTGAGTACAGCAGTGCAGAGGATCAGTAAGGCAAGTAAGCATACAAGCATCCGTTTCATTGGTATTCTCCCTTCAGTTTTTTGTAAAATTTGTTAATTTCTACCAAAATTATTTATGTTGACGCCATGTTTGGCTAAATACCCGCATATAGTTTTCACCCACAATTTTTTTAATTTCATGGTGATGGAACCCTCTCTTGAGCATCGCATCTGTAATAGCTGGCCAATTAGCGAGATTGATTAACCCTTTTGCATGAATGCAGTGCCTGCCAAGCCCCATTCGGTATCCTGCCATAAATGCTCCATTGGGGTCTGTAATCATTGCCTCCAGACCTCTTGCATGTTGTCGATCATATGCACCCGCCTGAGCATTGGTATCAAGCCCAATCCCTACATGTTCAACTCCCACCATGTCAACTACGTAACATATGGAATCAATAAACCGGTCCATTGAAGGAAAAGTTTTACCATCCCAAAGGACAGAGGGCCATGCGGTCAGACCAATTACCCCTCCAGTCTCTGCACAAAGTCGGATTTGCTCATCACTTGCCCCGCGCTGTGTCCTAAACATAGCATAAGGGCTACAATGGGTATAAACCAAAGGCTTTGTGCAAACTTTAGAGGCATCCAGACAAGACTGCCTTCCTACATGCGATAGATCAACTGTAATCCCTGACTCCTCCATAGCCTTAATCAATCGTTTTCCATCATTAGTCAGCCCTGCATCGCAGCCTGTCATCCCGCCGTCCGCTGCAAAGGAACGATGGTTATATGCAATTTGCGCAATACGCATTCCCATACGTGCAAAAAAATCCACCATTGCGTCTATCGCATCGTGAAAGAAAAATTCACAGTTTTGTGCACCTATATTAAGCCCAACGTTTCCTCTTTTTTTACATTTCAATCCCTCATCAACGCTCTCCACAATTTTCAATTTATCGGGTTCACGTCT
>CALWYO010000117.1 GCA_944385785.1 uncultured Oscillospiraceae bacterium
ATGTCCATACGGAAAGCAATGTATCAGCTGCTCCCGCTAAAAAGGACTGCCGTATATCCCGAAAAGTGACGGCCGTCCCCGTCCTGCTCTCAAGTATCGGGGAGGCGTCATCCTGACCTGCATCGCCTGTCAGCATATCAACCGGCGAAGTTGCCTGGCGGCAAGTTTTCCCTTTGGCTCGCTGCCATACCTTTTACATGAATCATTATCTGCCGCAAGTCGCTTTAGGCGACTTGCGGCAGATTTTATATCTCTCCACCGATATTTTTAACCCGCGGGTAACAACGGCGTGATTTTCACCCTCTAAAATTGTTTTGCAATAAATTTTTATTGTTATTCGATAAAATTTTATTGCAAAACAGTTATAAATGTGATATTCTCTCTTCAAAGGAGGAGATATTATGAGGCAAAAAGAACTCTCTATATGACTGCGTATAACCGCAATAATTATCGGAATATTTCTGGTGCTCTCCTGCATCTTCCTGGCGCCCGCCAGCGGCCGTGAAGCTGAGGAGACCGTATCCGGAAGTTACTGGTGGACAGTCATTTCCCTCTATGTGACAGCGGCGATAGCTTTCTGGGCCCTCGGCTCTGCCTATCTTATATTTATGGATATTGGCCGTGACAAAAGTTTCACTCACATAAACGCCCTCAGGCTGCGCCGGATAAGTATTCTGGCGGCGGCGGACGCCGCGATATATCTGATAATATTCGGCGTTCTGGCAGTTATGGGGGCATTAAGTCCTGTCGGCCTTCTTATCCGCGGCGCCATAGCTCTATTTTGCGCTGGGGTTTCCGCCGCATGCGCCGCTCTATCACATCTTACGGCAAAAGCCGCCGCAATACAGGCAGACAACGACCTTACCATATGAGGTGCCATTATGGGTATACGAATTAATCTTGACGTAATGATGGCCAAAAGGAAAATCAGTCTTACGGAACTGGCCTCCCGGGTGGGCATTACAGTGGCCAACCTGTCGGTTTTGAAGACAGGAAAAGCAAAGGCGATACGTTTTTCAACTTTGGAGGCGCTGTGCCGTGAGCTGGGGTGTCAGCCAGGCGACATACTGGAATATACACAGGAGGAAGAAATCAATGGATCAGAAATATGAGTCTGTTCGCTTACGAGATCAGGAGTTCTCAGCAATGGAGATTCTTGCGCTTGGTCTGAGTCTGCTTCTGGCTTTAGTGTGGCTTAACGCCTTCAGCTTCGACTCTCTTTTGGAAAACGGCATACCGGGTCTTGGCGTTTTTGTCTTCACCATCTCAGCATTATCTTCAGAGATTGCCTATCTCAAGGGAAAAGTGGATATTTCAAACGGCCTTTTCCTGGGTCTGGGTTCTGTTTCAGTTGCCCTTGGATGTTTTCTGACTGGAAATTATGTACTGCGTCTTATGTCCATCTCCCTTTTAGCTGTGATTTTACCGATGGCCGCTTTTTCACTTTCGGGAAACAAATCAGTAAACTGGAAGACGCCCAGATCAGTTTGGGAGACGGTCAAACTCTTTTTCCCCGCTCTGTTCAGAGCATGTCCGCTGCCGGTCTTTGCCGTATTGCGGCGCCGCAGCGGTGCAGGACGCATTGCACTTGGAGCAATAGCGGGGCTATGCCTGACGGTGCCTCTTTTAATAATAGTCATGTATCTGCTTATCTCGGCAGATCAGATATTCGGAGGACTTCTAAACAGCTTTACAGATTGGCTGATGAGAGTGGAGTTTTGGGAAATTTTCCGTCATGTTCTGCGTACTGTGATATTTTCCCTCATATTTTTCTCCCTGCTGTACACTCTGAAGCATCCAAACCGGAAAACTGAAAAAACATCCCCCATCGCTCCCACAGATAATCCTGATATGGAAAATTCCCCGTCCAGCAGTGAATCATCTGACTTGGAACGCCGTTCACAGACCGCCATAGTCACCGAATCATCTCCGGCATATATAGGAAAAATATGTCTCATGGTGGTCCTTACGCTGCTTAATGCCGTATATCTTATTTTCTGCACAGTGCAGGTACTATATCTCTTCGGCGGAGCTGAGTCAGCCGCCATGTCCGGAGGT
The DNA here is from genome assembly GCA_944385785.1 of uncultured Oscillospiraceae bacterium. Classification (GTDB taxonomy): domain Bacteria; phylum Bacillota; class Clostridia; order Oscillospirales; family Oscillospiraceae; genus RUG626. The sequence continues at coordinate 2,059 of CALWYO010000117.1, forward strand.
TATGCCCAATACGCCAGAAGCGGCTTTTTCCAGTTAGTTGCCGTGGCTGCCATTAATCTGTCGGTAATGCTCTCCTCAGGCGCTCTGGCCTCTTCCCCCAGGGGAAAAGCCGTCAGGGTGGAATCTCTGATTTTAACTGGACTGACCCTGGTTATTCTCTCGTCTGCTCTCATGCGTATGTGCCTTTACATTGGCGAATATGGGTTGAGCCTGCTGAGGATAATGACTCTTTGGGCAATGGCCTTTATACTGGTGTGTCTTTCCGCTGCCGCAGTCAGATGCTGCCGCCAAAATTTCAAATTCTGGCCTGTATTTATTTCAGCGGCTATATGGGGTTGGGCAATATTTACAATACTGAGGCCAGATGTAATCGTGGCCGACTATAATCTGGACGCCTATCTCAGCGGTGATCTCCCATCAATCGATGTGGAATACATCTCCTCTCTCTCGCCTCAGGCCCGCGAAGTTCTGGAGGCAGCAGAGTTGGATCTGTACTGATTAGCCCTACATTTACGCAGGCTGCCACAATTTTATCTCCCTGTCCCAAATTTGCCGTCCGGCGGGAAGTCCTTCGCTGTAATAACAACACATAGCTCCTCATATAATGCTTACAGAAAACGCCCGTACTTTTGCGGGAGGCGAGGAGTGGAACAATTGGACAGAACTAACGACGCAGTTGAACTGTGTGGCGAAATAGTTGGCAAACCTGAGTTATCTCATGTTGCACGGGACGGGGAGTATTTTAAATTCCCGATGGCTATAGAGCGGCTCTCAGGCACGCTTGATATAGTAAATGTAGTTGTAAACCGCCAAATGATGGAAAATCTTGAGATAAATCAGCTCCCCAGGCTGCGAGTATTAGGGGAAGTAAGATCGTTTAATAACCGCAGCGGCATCGGCCCCAGACTTGTCATAACAGTACTGGCAAGGCATATGGAGTTCACAGATGAGGACTATGCAAATTCTGTGCGTATTACGGGCAGTCTGTGCAAAGATCCAAACCTGCGGCGCACGCCTATGGGCCGCGAAATATGCGATATGATGATAGCGGTAAACAGGCCCTACGGCAGGTCCGACTACTTGCCCTGCATAGCATGGGGCGCCATAGCCAGGGAAGCCGCCTGCTGGCATGTGGGCGACCAGGTAAACTTATCCGGCAGGCTCCAGAGCCGCACATACATAAAGCTTCTCGATGGCCAGGCAGTTGAAAAAACGGCATACGAAATATCCGTCACAACTTTAAGCAGACTGGAAGACGCTTAAATATACGCATTCATTGCAAACTGTTTACACAAATATTACTTGACGTATTCCCCTGTTAGAAATAAAATATTTCTGAAAAAATAATTTTAGTATTCAGGGGACTTAATATATGAGGAAAACCAAAATAGTTTGTACTATCGGACCGGCGTCCTCCAGTGAAGACGTTCTCACCAAAATGTGTCTGGCCGGTATGAATGTAGCAAGGCTCAACTTCTCCCACGGTACCCATGAAGAACACAAGGCAAAAATTGATATGATAAAGAAAGTCCGCGAAAAGCTGGACCTTCCAATCGCCATAATGCTGGATACCAAAGGGCCTGAGTATCGCATACGCACCTTCAAAAACGGTAAAATATACTTAAATGAAGGCGATAAATTCACATTTACCACCAGGCAGATCGAAGGAGACGAGACAATTGTGTCTGTCTCATACAACGGTCTTGCCGGCGAGATGTCTCCCGGCGACAAAATCCTTTTAAATAACGGCCTTATGGTCTTTACGGTGGATTCTGTGGATGGGACAGACATCCTGTGTACCGTTGAGGTAGGCGGGGAGCTCTCCGACAGGAAAAGCATGAGTTTTCCGGACAAGGTTTTAAAGCAGGTTTATCTCAGCGAGCAGGACAAAAGCGACATATTGTTCGGCGCCGAAAACGATGTAGATTTTATCGCCTGTTCATTTGTCTCCAACGCCCAGGATCTGCGGGATGTAAAAGAGTTCCTCCAGGAGAACGGAGTTTCCGGCATAGACCTTATCGCCAAAATAGAAAACCGCGCCGGTGTAGACAACATAAGGGAAATATGCGCTGAATGCGAGGGCATCATGATAGGGCGCGGCGATATGGGCGTTGAAATTCCCTTTGAAGAGCTTCCAGGCATACAAAAGCACCTTATAACCCAGTGCAGAATGTGGGGCAAACGTGTTATAACAGCCACTGAGATGCTTGAATCCATGATCCATAACGCGCGTCCCACAAGAGCTGAGATATCTGATGTGGCCAACGCTGTTTACGACGGCACCAGCGCCATAATGCTCTCCGGTGAGACTGCCGCAGGCAAATATCCTGTTCTGACAGTGGAGACCATGTCCCGTATAGCCTGCGAGACGGAACGCCGCATCCATTATAAAAAGCGTTTTATGAACGCTGAGTTCCATATAAGGAACATTGTAGACGCAATCTCCCACGCCACATGCGGCATGGCTATAGATATTGACGCCCAGGCCATCGCCGTCTGTTCCCTATCCGGCATGACCGTGCGTATGGTTTCCAGGTTCCGTCCACCTATGAATATTTTGGGGCTGACCACAAATATAAAAACCTGGAGGAAGCTGGCCCTGTCCTGGGGTGTGCTGCCGGCTCTCTGTGAGGAATTTACTTCCACGGACGTGCTCTTCTATACAGCTGCGAAAGTGGCCAAAGACAAGATGGGATTAAATCCCGGAGACAGGATCGTCATAACCGGCGGTGCCGCCGGCTCCAGTGGGCGCACAAATCTCATAAAAGTTGAGACAATATGATTTAATAAAAATCAATACTACCTTATCAGAGTAAAGAGGAGGCCAAAAGGCCTCCTCTAATTATTTTAATTACTCTACTTTGCCCTGGTATCGCAGTATATACATCTATATACGCCGTGCTCCGGATCTGTAAGGCGGAACACATGTTCCAGCCCCTGCTCAGTAGAGGTAATACATCTGGGGTTTTTGCATTTTATAACGCCCCTGATAGTATGGGGAAGGCTGGGATGGCGTTTTTCCACCCGCACTCCGTCCCTGATTATATTTACTGTTATATGGGGGTCAATATATCCTAATATGTCAAAATTGAGATCTATAACCTCATTGACCTTTAATATATCCTTGCGTCCCCTTTTTGAACTGGGCGCATTTTTTATAAGCGCAACCTCGCAGGAGAGCTTGTCCAGTTTTAAGTAGCTGTATAGCTCCATACCCCTGCCGGCAGGTATATGGTCAATAACCACTCCGTTTACTATCGTCCCTATCAGCATCTCACTCCACCCCCAGAAGTTTCAATATCAGAGCCATACGGATATACTTCCCGTTGAGCACCTGCTTAAAGTAACACGCCCTGGGGTCTGAATCTATAGCCGTGGATATCTCGTTAACCCTGGGCAGAGGGTGCATAATCGTCAGATCGTCCTTAGCGCCGGAGAGCTTATCGGGAGTAAGTATATATGTGTCCTTCAGACGCACATAGTCCGCCTCGTTAAAGAATCTCTCTCTCTGGACACGGGTCATATAAAGCACATCAAGTTGGGGCATGGCGTCTGTGAGGGATTCTGTCTCAGTAAAATCCACCTTGTTAGCCTCCAGCACGTCTGTCAGAACGTGTTCAGGCACACGAAGCTCTTCCGGCGATATAAGCACAAACCGTATGCCCTCATAACGGCTCATGGCCGATATAAGAGAATGGACAGTGCGGCCGAACTTCAAGTCTCCGCAGCAGCCTATGGTCATATCTGTGAGTCTGCCCTTTTCCCTGGTGATTGTCAGCAAATCCGTCAGCGTCTGGGTGGGGTGATTGTGGCCGCCATCGCCGGCGTTTATCACCGGTATTGGCACGCACATATCCGCTACCAGAGGCGCTCCCTCTTTCGGGTGGCGCATTGCGATTATATCTGCAAAGCAGCTTACGGTTCTGGCCGTATCAGAGACGCTCTCGCCTTTTGCGGCGGAGCTGGATTGGGCCTCGGAAAATCCCAAAACGCTGCCGCCCAGCTCCAGCATGGCCGCCTCAAAAGAAAGCCGAGTTCTGGTGGACGGCTCATAGAAAAGCGTGGCCAGCTTTTTCCTGCGGCATTTATCCGCGTAGTCATCTGGGTGGGCGATTATGTCCTGGGCCTTGGCTATAAGCTGATCGATCTCCTCTGTGGAAAGCTGCTGTATATCTATAAGTCCGTTCATCTGCCGGCTCCTATCCAGCTCTCATCAGATGGATTATCTCTGAAAGCCATAAGCCTCTCCACATCGTCTTTGGAGATATATCCCTCCTGAGCCGCAACTCGGGCAACAGTATCAAAATCGGTGAGGCTTACCGCCTGCACCCCGGCTTCCGCAAGCCTCTCAAGGCCCCTTTTCATGCCGTAGGTGAATATGCAGACAATGCCCAGAACCTCCGCCCCCTCTTCACGAAGGGCGTTTACAACCTCAATGACGCTGCCGCCTGTAGATATAAGGTCCTCAACAACTACAACCTTCTCGCCTTTCTCCAGCCGCCCCTCGATTCTGTTCTGACGGCCGTGGTCTTTGTTGCCGCCGCGGACATATCCCATGGGCAGCCCCATAATATGCGCCGTAATGGCCGCGTGGGCGATACCGGCTGTGCTGGTGCCCATCAGCGCCTGGGCCTCCGGAAAATTCTCCCGCACCAGCTTCGCCAGCCCGTTTTCCACATCGCCACGCACCTGGACATCCGAGAGGGTGAGCCTGTTATCGCAGTACACCGGACTTTTTATCCCGCTGGCCCATATAAATGGCTCTTCAGGGCGCAGGAAAACGGCTTTTATCTTCAGAAGATCCTTGGCTATAAGTTCTTTCATACGTTGCCTCCCACAAATTCGTTTACACATCTCTCATAGGCCGCCACCGGATCGGCAGCAGCAGTAATCGGCCTGCCTACAACGATGTAGTCCGAGCCTATCCTGTTAGCTTCAGCAGGCGTCATCACACGTTTCTGGTCTCCTCTGTCGCCGTCTGCGAATCTGACGCCGGGCGTAACCGTCAAAAAGTTCTTTCCGCAGGCAGAGTGCACAGTCTGCGCCTCCTGGGGCGAACATACAACGCCGTCAAGGCCGGCCTTTGCCGCATTGGACGCATATTTCATAACTGTGTCCGGCAATTCCCCGCCGATGCCCAGCTCATTTGCCATAACGTCCTGAGATATGCTGGTGAGCATTGTCACCGCTATAAGCAGTGGACGGGTGCCGTCGGGCCTTGTGAGTCCCTCCAGGGCCGCCTCCATCATCTCGATGCCGCCGCCTGCGTGGAGATTTGTCATATCCACATCGAGACCGGAGAGCACCGCCATGGCCTTTTTCACCGTATTGGGTATATCGTGGAGCTTCAAGTCCAGGAAAATCCTGTGTCCCCTGTCCTTTATGGCCTTCACTATTGACGGCCCCTGTGAATAATATAGCTCCATGCCAATTTTCACAAAGGGCTTTCTGCCTCCGAACATGTCCAGGAAATCAAAGGTCTCCTGGGCCGAGGCAAAATCACACGCGACTATAACATCTCTTCCCATCAGTGAGCACCTCCTATTATGTCTGAGAGTCTCTCAATACCCAGCTCTTCCATAAGCCTGGGCAGCTCCTCTATTATCTCCTTGGCGGCCATTGGGTTTTTAAGGTTCGCCGCCCCTACCTCCACCGCCGTGGCCCCTGCAAGCATCATCTCTACCACATCCTGTGCTGAACTTACGCCGCCCATACCTATGATGGGTATATCCACAGCCTCAAAAACCTGCCATACCATCCTTAAGGCCACAGGGAACACCGCAGGGCCGGAGAGTCCGCCGGTGACATTTTTCAGTACCGGCGCCCGCCGCCTTATATCAATCCGCATTCCCATAAGCGTATTTATAAGGCTTATCCCGTCGGCGCCCGCCTTTTCACAGGCGGAAGCTATGGCCGCTATGTCCGTCACGTTTGGAGAGAGTTTCATGTACACCGGCTTTTTCGTCACTGCCTTCACTGCCCTTGTCACCTGAGCCGCGCTCTCCGGCGAAGTTCCAAAGCTCATACCTCCGTTATGCACATTGGGGCAGCTTATATTCACCTCAATGATGCCTACGCACTCCTGAGCGTCTATCTTTCCGCAGCACTCCACATACTCGTCTATGGAAAAGCCGCTTATATTTGCCACAACCGGCTTTTGAAACACCTGGCGGAGCTTAGGCAGTTCCTGGGAAATCACCTTGTCTATCCCCGGATTTTGCAGACCAACGGCGTTGAGCATGCCCGACGGGCACTCGGCTATCCTTGGGGTGGGATTTCCAAACCGCGGCTCCCTTGTGGTCCCTTTAAAGGAGAGGGAACCGAGTATATTTATATCGTAAAGTTCGGCAAACTCATATCCAAATCCAAAAGTACCGCTGGCCGGAATCACCGGATTTGTAAGTCTAAGCCCTGACAGTGTTACAGACGTATCTACCATACTATCTCACCTCTCTCAAGCACCGGTCCATCTCGGCATATGCGTTTATAGCCGTATTTTGTCTCACACGTGCATCCCATGCAGGCCCCAAACCCGCAGCCCATCCGCTCTTCAAAGGAGAACTGCCCGTCGGCGCACCTTTCATACACCGCCCGCAGCATGGGCTCGGGGCCGCAGGCGTAGACGTATGTAAAATCACCCTCCATGGCGTCGGTCACAAATCCCCTGACGCCGGAGCTGCCGTCCGCCGTGGTCACTCTCACATGGGCTCCCAGCTTTGAAAACTCCTCCTGATAGAAGATCTCCTCGGCGGTATTAAATCCCAGAATCACAGTGACGTCCCTGCCGGATTTTATAAGTTCCTCCGCCAGGGCATACATTGGCGGCACACCAGCCCCTCCGCCTATAAGCAAAGGCTGTGAGCCGGCCTTTTCAATATCATAACCATTTCCCAGGCCGCAGAGCACGTCCAGTTTCGTCCCCGATGCAAGTCCGCTCATATAGCGGGTTCCCTGACCCACCACCTTGTAGATAATGGTGAGCTGTCCTTCCCTCCAGCTGCACACAGATATGGGCCTCCGCAGGAAAAAGCCGGGCAGTTCAATATTTATAAACTGTCCTGGCCGGGTTATCGCCCCCGTATCTCCCAAAAGGCGCATCTGCCAGGTGTTCCTGGCTATAAGCTGATTTGAGTCTATCTCATACACGCTTTTTTGCAAATTCCTTACACCTCCTGCCAGACTATTCTTCCGTTGCAGACCGTCATAAGACATCTGCCCTTTACTCTCCATCCCTCAAAGGGCGTGCTCTTGCCCATGGACAAAAACTCGCCGCTGTCTATGGTATACTCCCGCTGAAGGTCGAACACCGCAAAATCCGCAGGTCCGCTGGCGCATATTTCCCCGCCTGGCAGTCCAAACCGCCTGCACGGCGCGCCGCTCATCAGGTCTATCAGCTTCTCAAGCCCTATTACGCCGCCCAGAACCAGCTTTGTATAGAGCACTGGAAAGGCGCACTCCAGCCCCACAATGCCGTTAAGGCTCCCTGAAAGGCCGCCGGACTTCTCCTTTTGGGAGTGCGGCGAGTGATCTGTGGCTATCATATCGACGGTCCTGTCAAGTTTGCTGGCGATCAGCGCGTCCCTGTCCGCCTTAGAGCGTATCGGCGGGTTCATACGGAACCGGCCGTCATCGACAATATCCATGTCGGTGAGGGTCAAATAGTGGGGCGCAGTTTCGCACGTCACATCAACGCCTTCGGCCTTTGCCCGGCGTATGAGCTCCACGGACTCTTTTGTGGACACATGGCACACATGGTAGGCGCAGCCCGTTTCCCGAGTTAGCGCAATATCCCTCTGCACCTGGCGCCATTCGCTCTCAGGCGCGTTGCCTATAAGTCCCAACCGTTCCGCGGCGCCCTGATTGACGCTCCAGCCTTTCTCCAAAAGGCTCTCGTCCTCGCAGTGGGCCGCTATCATCTTTCCCAATTTACGGGCTCTCTCCATCGCCGCTCTCATCATCTCCGGCGCCTGGACTCCCTTGCCGTCGTCGGAAAAGCCGACTACATAATCGGCCATGGACTCCATATCCGCAAGTTCCTCGCCCCGCTCCCCGCGGGTTATGGCTCCGTAAGGATAGACATGCACAGCCGCATCCCGCCTGATTATGTCCCGCTGCACGTTGAGATTATCAGCGCAGTCAGGCACCGGCGACAGATTCGGCATGGGGCACACCGCCGTATATCCGCCCCTTGCCGCCGCAAGGGTCCCTGAGCGTATGGTCTCCTTATAAGAAAAACCCGGCTCACGCAGATGCACATGTACATCCACAAAGCCGGGAAAAACATATTTATCCAAAATATCGACGACCTGCGCCCCATGATCTGAAATTACGGAATCCACAAGTGAGACATGCCCCTCTTCAACAAGCACGTCTGCCTTAACAAAACCGCCGTCGGCGAACACCATCCCATTTTTAAAAAGATAGCCCATGTTCCACCTCTTATTGGTTTCAGATTATCCATATAATATTACCAGCTCAGTAAGGCCATGTCAAGAGAACGTAAGAACGATTTAAAGTTCCATTGCCCGCTGGCTTTTGGATTTCTCCTGCACCTGAAGCCCCAAGCTCTCCTGGAGTTTGGCGGCAAAGGCGTGGTAGACTTCCAGGCTGCCGGATTTATACTCCAGCTCTATCTCCCGAAAGGGCGCCGTCACCTGTCCTTTTATAAGACGCCCAGTATCCACAGCCAACTCCCCTGTGAATATCTCGCCCTCTCCAGGCACTTTTACAACCATGGCACGCCTTGTAAAGCTGGTTCTGCACACCTCGTCCACCCCTTCGCTGAGAAGTACGGCGCACAGCTCGCCTGACGCCCCAGCTTCCGGCAATTTTTCTAATCCCTCCAATATATCCTCTGCCGGCACCTGATACTCCTGCCGCACTTTGCCGCCCCCCTGGTCCGCCACGGATATCTTAAGGCAGCATACGCCTTTTCCATTTTCAAGTCTCAGCCGCAGGGCTCCGCCTAATAAGGCCAGCGTACTTTTTTTCGTGTCATAATAGATGGCCTCCATGGTTATGGTATCCCGCTCCTCAGGCTCAACTCCCGACGCCTCTATCAGCTTCTCCTCTATCCTGTCCACATCTGGGGCTTCCCACTTATATTCTCTTTCCATAAAGCACCGCCTTTAATTTAATACTGCCGCTCAGGGTAAATTTATCCTGTGCAGGCCGCTGCCCATTATACATTTTACTCCGTCTGGTCTTCCCTCTCCGCGTCCTCCATAGCCCGAAGAAGGCTGTTGGGTATACCCCTGGGTCCCCGCACGGCCGTGACCCCATGGGAGCTCAGGAATTCCCGACTCAGCCGTCCCTGACGGAAACGGTGGGTGAGCCTGAGGCGCATGGTCTTTTTCATACGCACGTTTTCATCGGCGTATTCCCTGGGTATGTCCACCTCTATGGCGGTACATTTATACCTGACGGAGGCGTCAGGCTTTGCCACATATATATAGACGGTATCGCCCACAGACACCCTGCTGCTCTGTTTCCACATGATTATATCGCTTTGGGCAAAGGCCCTCTCCAGATCAAAATACCCTGGATTTGCCGGAATCAGCCATTGGCGTGGACCGGTTATCTGGCCGCCGCTACGCTTTTTTACCGCTGTGGCGTCATAGCTTATCTCAAGGAGCATCTCTATGGTCCCCATATCCACCGAACCGTCCAGCAGAACAGATATCCAGCTCCCCTTTTGCATATGGTAGGCGGGCAATATTCCGCTCTGACCGGCAAGGGAGCCCGCCATAACAGGGCCGCACTTAAGATTCAGTATATCCGTCTTTCCGCCGCCGGCAAGTCCCAGCCGCTCCCTGGGCACGTCCATTATCACAGCGTACCACTTTCTGTTTCCGGCGTGGCGCAGCACCGCAAAATTGGGGGAACTGCCCCATGGGTACTCCGCCTGGGTGCCATATCTGGCGTATGCCGTCTCCAGCACCTGTTCCCTCAGAGATTCTCCTCTTGCCTCTTGGCCATCCATATTATAATTCATCCTCTCCGCTTTCCGCGCCGCTCTGTTCCCTGGCTCTGTAGGTCTTTGGAGTTACTCCCGTCATCTCCCGAAAGGTCTTTGTAAAGTAGCTCACATCCTGAAAACCGCACTCCGCGGCTATATCGGCAATCCTGATATGAGTATTGCCCAGGAGCCTGGCTGCCTGTCCGACCCTGTACTCTCTTAAATACTGGATAGGCGTAGTCCCTATGGTGGAGCGGAAACACCTGAGGCACTCGCTCTCGCTGACGCTGGCGCTCTGGGCAATAGCCCCAGTGCTTATCTCCTCTCCGTATCTCCGATGGATAAACTGGAGCATCTGCTTTATCCGTTCCCAGTTTCTTATCTCCTTGGCGTCAGGACGGGCGTCCACAGCCGGCATATGGCGCCGCATAATATCCAGGAACTGTCCCAGAGCTTCTCTGGCGGTCAGCTCATATCCGCTGTGCTCCTGGGCGCAGGCAATCCACGCCCTGTTAATCTCCTCCATTGCGTCCTTTTGCCACTGTATTGAGTTCCGAAGGTGCATCCCCTCAACAGACCTGTTCTCAGTGACAGGGAGCACATATTTCTGATAAAATATACTCTCAAGGCTGCCGCCTACAAGCCGCGGGTGAAACACCACCGATCTCAAAAAGCAATCCTGCTGGTCGATTCTTCGGCAGTCGTGCAAAACCCCGGAATTTACAAAAAAGCCCTCGCCTTCGCCTATAATATGAGTCTTAGAGCCAATAGTCACAGCTGTGGAGCCCTTTATGACAACGGCGGCTTCGATCTCCTCATGCCAGTGCCAGGGAACGTCGCTTTTGGAGAGATCGTCGCTATAACATCCCAGAGGGAAAAATGAAGTCCCATGGCGCACCAGCTCCTGATTATATTTGTCCACTGCGGGAGTACAATCGGATACCATTAATTGCACCTCTTTGATTGTATTATTATAAAAATACGAGGGTTTCACTATAACAAAACATTCCCCGTGCATATATAATCATACCATCACCGATGGAGGTAATCAATATGGTCAGCCTGCTTTTAGCAATAATTTATGTGTCGTTTATCAGCCTTGGACTCCCAGATGCGGTTTTAGGAGCTGCCTGGCCTTCAATGTATCCCGAACTTGGCGTGCCGGTATCCTTTGCCGGAGGGATATCCATGTTAATCGCCCTGGGCACTATCGTATCAAGCCTTATGAGCGACCGGCTCACAAGGGCCCTGGGGGCTGGCAAAGTTACGGCAATAAGCGTTGGGCTGACCGCCGCCGCTCTGTTTTTATTCTCTGTGACCCACTCTTACTGGCTGCTGCTGCTTTGGGCTATTCCTTACGGCCTTGGCGCCGGCAGCGTTGACGCGGCGCTGAACAACTACGTGGCTCTCCATTTCAAAAGCCGCCATATGAGCTGGCTCCACTGCATGTGGGGCGTAGGCGCCACCATAGGCCCGTATATGATGGGTTATGCCCTGACCGGCGGCCACGGCTGGAACGCCGGTTACAGATACATTGCGATTATACAGATAGTCCTGACCTTCATCCTTTTTATAAGCCTTCCCCTGTGGAAAAACCGCGCAGGCGGGCAGGAGGAAGAACGCTCCGTCAAATCCCTTACGCTGCGCCAGGTGATAGCCATTCCCGGCGCAAAAGAAGTAATGCTCTGCTTTTTCTGCTACTGCGCCATTGAGCAGACAACGGCTCTGTGGGCCAGCAGCTACCTCACTCTCTTCAGGGGCGTGCCCGCCGACACAGCCGCCACCTTCGCCAGCCTCTTCTATATCGGAGTAACTGTTGGCAGGGCCATCAGCGGATTTGTCACCATGAAACTTACGGATCACCAGATGATACGTCTGGGCCAGGCCATAATAGGCCTGGGCGTTATAATCATGCTTATCCCTGGTCCCTATGAGCTGTCTCTTGCAGGGTTTATACTCACCGGTCTTGGATGCGCCCCCATATATCCAAGCGTGATACACTCAACTCCCGCCACCTTCGGCCCACAGCTGTCCCAGTCGATAATCGGCGTGGAGATGGCCAGCGCCTACGTGGGGACCTGCGTAATGCCGCCCATATTCGGCCTCATTGCAAACCACATCACGCCCGCCCTGCTCCCAGTATATCTGCTGGTGATACTGGCCCTGATGGTCCTGATGCACACCCAGATGATAAGAAAGGCCCCCAACAACGCGAAATAAAACTTGCCAATATAAGAGACTGCCGCGGCAAAGCCGCGGCAGTCTCTTATATTCCTATGTGAATCAGCTTATATTTTTTAATAGCAGAATTTAATGGTTTTCTCTCGTGTGATCTACAGTGGGATCAGTAGTTATCTATGCCGGAGTATATAACCACTGACTCGACGAAATTCCCGTACTGATCGTTTACTGTGGCGATGGTCCTTGTCCTGTACTCGTAACCGCTGTCAACCTGGATTGGGTCAGCAACTAATCCTGCTATATATTCACCACTTGTATACCAGCTCTCGGTCTCTATCCAGACGCTGCTGCCAGGCCTTCTGTGCTGGAGGGTCACAGCCAGATCGATTGTGTCAGTCATATAATTAGACCTGGCAGAACCGGAACTTGAAGCCATACCCGTGGGAGATATGTATACGTCGGCACTGATATTAGCCAGGTTAACATATCTTGGGTCCAGCTCGTCTATCTCGTACACAAACTCCAGTTCTGTCGCCAGGGCCGCCGGAGCCAGAACAGTCAGCAACATCACCAGGCCGCAGAGCACTGTTAGCGGCTTATTTCCTATTCTTTTCATATATCTCCTCCCAAAGATTTAAGCTGACGCACACATAGTTAGTCCCATATTGTTTTATTTACTCTCCTATATATAATATGCTCTCTGCAATGTTTATCAATTCTTGTTCACTTACTCCAGCTGAGGTTATCTCTAAAAATACTGAGTTATTTGTGTCACCCCATACAATACTAATTGTATCAGTATCAATGGCAAGTACAGCGTCAAAATTATTAATCTTAA
>CALWYO010000118.1 GCA_944385785.1 uncultured Oscillospiraceae bacterium
AAACAGAGAGCGCAAACACAAAATAAAGGTAACAGTACTTATTAAATTAAAATAACAAATGCTATATAAAGCCAGTCACCGTTAAGGAGGGAAGTATGAAGACAATTTACTTAACGGTTGGCAGAAAGTTTTTCAACGGAACACAGGTAAGAGGTAACTATATGATTTGTATGCTCGTTTTTTATAAGCGCAAAATCCCGTGGAGACGCAAATAATTTTTTGAGATTGTAGAGTAGATTATGAGAGAAAAGGTAATGAGCAGCCAACTTAGTAATACCTCTAAATAAAAATAGCAGAGCCGATAACCGCATGTCATCTTGCGTGTTATCGACTCTGCGTATGCTTCTTTTATAACTGCGGTATACTGTTGCTTCACATCTATTTAAGTTTCCTACATACACTTGGTGCAGAATAGTAGGAAGTTTTTCAGTTCTGTATCTCGCCACAATTTTTCCAGATTATTTGGGACTCTGTCAGGGACTGGAGCAGGACGAGAGCAAGCAAACCCATTGAACGGCAGAGAAAAAGCAGGGCAGCATGGCAAATTGCCATGCTGCCCTGCAAAATATGATTACTTGCGACTAAAAGTATACCGCCTTTGTTAACTCGGAAGCGATAAGTTATTCAGAGAGGAGCCCCTTTTCCAAAAGGAAGTCGTGGGCTATGTCGTATGGAAGATCACCATCCTGAGCGCCGCGGTAGTTCATATCCTGCATTTCCTCATCTGTGACAGCAAACTGTAGTTCCATACAGGCGTCATAGACTTCCGGATAATCGGCTAATACGGCGTCGTTGAGCATGAAGAAGAGAACATACGGCGGGAAAAATCCCTTATCATCCTCCAGAAGTACCAGGTCATACTTTTGGAGCAAGCCGTCTGTACGGAATGTAACAATGACATCCACGTCTCCATTTTCAAGTGCCAGGTACATTGGTGCGGCCCCGAATGTCAGAGCTTCTTTAAATGACATGCCGTATTCCTCGCAGACAGGGAACAGACCGTCCTGCTCTCTGGCATAAAAGCTCTGCGAGCATCCGACGACCCATCTGGATGCATAGGGAATAAGATCTGAAACTTTTTCAAGGTTATATCGCTCAGCTATTTCCGGTTTTACAGCAAATACATACTGGTTATTTGGGCCCAGCTGTCCAGCTGCGGTTATGCCATACTCTGCAAGGCCATCTGAAACGCCATTATATGTATCCTCCGCCGTTAGACCGGGATAAATTGGCAACTCCAGACGAGTAGCATAATATGTTCCGGTGTAAGCCGGTACGGCGTTAATTTCGTTAGACTGAAGGGCCTGCCATACGACAAGTCCGTCGCCCATTGCGTTGTTTTGCTCAACCCTTATACCTGTCCTGTCCTCAATAACTTGCGCGTATAACTCGGCCACTATACGTTCCTCTATGTATTCAGTTGTACCGATCGTAATAGAAGGGGAACTATCCCAGTCAATGCTATCGTAAACAACACTACCTACAAGGAATGTAATTGCCAGACAAGCCACTGTCAGCACACGTTTTCTATGGTGCTTGAGTCTTGCTATACGATCTTTAGAAATTGCCGTTCCAGATATCTGCAGGCTTATAGGCACAACCGATTTTTCTATGAGGCCAAACAGGAAATCAATTAGCAGCGCAAGCAGACATGCTGGTATGGCACCAGACAATATCATATTTACGTTGATTATTTGTATTCCAGCATATATCTGCTTTCCAAGTCCTCCACCGCCGATAAACGCAGCAATAGTCGCGGTTCCAATAGAGTTAACAGCAGCGACTCTTATACCTGCCATTATAACAGGAAGTGCAAGAGGCAGCTGAACTTTAAAAAGCACCTGGCGGTTAGTCATTCCTATTCCGCGAGCGGCCTCCATAATATTTTCGTCTATGTTTGTGAGTCCAGTGTAAGTGTTTCTTATTATTGGAAGGAGAGCGTACATTGCAATTATTACTATTGCTGTTTTATCGCCGATACCTATCATTGGTATAAGCAGACCCATGAATGCCAGACTGGGGATGGCCTGAATAACACTAGATATACCCATTATGGGCTTTTTTACGCCTTTGAATCTGGCTATAAACAGACCCAGAGGAACACCGAGAATAATACCGCATATAACCGCAAGCATACCAATACGTAAGTGCTGAAGCGTATAATTCAAAAGCAGTGTGGCATTTGCAGCTACATATTCAAAAAAATTGGCGATAGATTCAAAAAAGCGTGTCATTCTGCCGCCTCCTTTCTGCTGTCAGCGGAGAATTGCTGGCTCATTGTTGTAAGCAATGTGCTTGTTGTTATTAGACCGAGCAGCCTGTTGCTGCCGTCTATTACAGGGATGGTTCTAACACCAGTTTCATTAAATTTGTTAAGCAGCCATACCAAATCTCTGTTTGGTGCTGCAGTTTCTTGAGGAGCAACCATGATACTTGCACATGTGACCTGTTGATCAGCGCAGTTAAGGGCTGAGCGGGCAGACACGGAGCCTAAAAGATGCCTGTCTGAATCGAGAACAAGCACGCTGTCCACATGCTCTGTACGCATGATCTCAATAGCTTTGAAGACAGGCAGATCTTCTGGTACTGTAGCAGGATTGGTGACCATAATATCTTCAGCGCGTATAAATTCAGGCTTGGTCCAAAGGCGCTTTGGACCAACGAAGCGTTCTACATATTCGTTTGCTGGCTCCTTCATTATTCTCTCAGGAGTGTCGTACTGCACTAAAATACCGCCATTTATAATGGCAATTTTATCCGCTATCTTTATTGCTTCATCCATATCGTGGGTGACAAATACAATAGTCTTCTTTACGTTAGATTGAAGGAACAGAAGCTCATCTTGTAGCTGAGCGCGTGTTATTGGGTCCAGGGCAGAAAAGGGCTCATCCATCAGTATAATCTCAGGATTTGTTGCAAAAGCCCTGGCAACACCGACACGCTGAAGCTGTCCGCCGGAGAGTTGCGTTGGATATCTGTCCAGATATTCATCAGGATCAAGCCCGACCATCTCCATAAGCCGTAGGGTATTTAGCGCTATATTGTCCTTATCTTCTCTTTGCAGCGTTGGAATTATCTCAATATTCTGCCGTACTGTCATATGCGGAAAGATACCGGTCTGTTGTATAACATAGCCCATATTTCGGCGAAGTTGTATTGGATCTTGCTTTGTAATATCTTCACCGTCAATAAGGATTTTGCCTGAAGTAATTCTTACAAGCCTGTTAATCATCTTAAGACAGGTGGTTTTACCGCATCCGGATGGCCCAATTAGTACAACAATTTTTCCCTTTGGAATTTCCAGGCTGAGATTCTTCACAACCGATTCTTGCTGCCCTCTGTAAGACTTGCTTACATTTTCAAAACGAATCAAATCATTTCTCCTTTCCCAGGCGCATTAGACAAAATGACAGCCTAAGGCCGCCAGAGAAGTTGGTAACAACAGTGTCTGAACATTATAATGCTATAAAATTGCAAGTAGACCAATGCTTATGTACGCCTGATATAATTATTTTGACATATATAACAAAATAATTATAGTATAGGCAGCAAAAATTGTCAAATTTAATTACAAAAATGAAGGCAAAAATAATTTTCATGCATAATTGTAAAATTCTACTTTCAAAATCTGCTATGGCAACTTGCTAAAATGTTCGGAAAAGTTTATATAATCTGTTCAATGACCAGGTAAAGAGGTGAAATTCTTGACAAGGCTTCCCTGGATAAAAATGTATTTCTGAAATTATTAAATAAAAAAATTCATTTTTATCAAATATAAAATAAGGAAGTTGATAAAAAATAAGCGCCGCAGAGAATCTGCGGCGCTTATAAAAAATACTAATTAAGCCTGCTTCTGAGCGTTTATTTTAACGCCAGGACCCATAGTGGAAGCTGTGACACAGCTCCTGATATACTGTCCTTTAGCTGCTGCTGGCTTTGCCCTGATGATTGCATCAATAAGGGTGTTATAGTTTTCGGTGAGTTTTTCAACACCAAAACTGACCTTACCAATTGGGCAGTGTATGATGTTTGTCCTGTCAAGGCGGTACTCAATTTTACCAGCCTTTACTTCGCTGACTGCCTGAGCTATGTTGGGAGTGACAGTTCCTGCCTTTGGAGAAGGCATGAGCCCTTTAGGACCAAGAACTCTACCGAGACGACCAACAGTACCCATCATATCTGGGGTAGCAATAACAACGTCAAAATCAAAGAAGTTTTCCTTCTGGATGCGCTCAACCATGTCCATACCGCCGACATAATCGGCGCCGGCGTCAAGTGCTTCCTGCTGACGCTCTTCTTTGCAGAAGACGAGAACCTTACGTGTTTTTCCGGTCCCATGGGGGAGGACAACAGCGCCGCGAACCTGCTGATCTGCGTGACGGGAGTCGACACCCAATTTAACATGCAGCTCGACGGTTTCATCAAACTTTGCTTTTGAAGCCTTAGTAACAAGTTCAAATGCCTCGGCGGGATCGTAGGAGATGGACCGATCAATGAGTTTTGCACTCTCTTTATAATTCTTTCCTCTAAACATGGCCTTAATCCTCCTCTACAACGATACCCATGCTGCGGGCTGTTCCGGCAATCATGCTCATAGCTGCCTCAATGCTGCCAGCGTTTAGGTCGTTCATCTTTGTCTCGGCGATTTTGCGAACTTCTTCTTTGGAGATCTTTGCAACTTTGTCCCTCTGGGGAACGCCGGAGCCCTTCTCAATACCGGCTGCTTTCTTAAGAAGCACTGCTGCAGGAGCAGATTTTGTGATAAAGGTAAAGCTGCGGTCAGCATATACCGTAATGACAACAGGGGTAATCATACCCATGTCATTTTTAGTGCGCTCGTTAAATTCCTTGGTAAAAGCACCGATGTTAACACCATGCTGACCAAGGGCGGGTCCTACCGGGGGAGCAGGAGTTGCTCTGCCGGCAGGTATCTGAAGTTTTATGATTCCTGTAACTTTCTGTGCCACTTTCGTGAACCTCCTGATATAGATGTGGTTATACGCCATTTGGCGTATCCTTGGCGGGGAAGTTACCCCCTCCCACTTTGCCGGAAATACCGGCGCTACGATGTCTCGTAAAATGTTTAATCTTTGATCAATTCAATCTGGTCAAATTCCAATTCGACAGGGGTTTCTCGTCCAAACATTGAAACAACGACTCTTGCAATACGTCTGTCAGTATCAACATCCTCAACGACACCGAAGAAACTCTCCAGCGGACCGTCATTAACACGGACGCGGCTTCCTATTTCAAAATCCACTACCACGTTGTGCTTTTCAACTCCAAGCTCTGCGATTTCTTCGTCTGTCAGAGGGATAGGATTATTGCCGCTCCCAACAAAACCGGTAACACCGCGTACATTTCTCACCAGATGCCAACTCTCATCTGTAAGGATCATCTTAACCAGGACATAACCTGGGAAAACTTTTCTGTCAACAGTCTTTTCAACAGAATCAGTGATCTCGGTGACTGTCTCAAGCGGTATATTTACCTCTTGAATAAGATCTTGCATACCGCGGTTCTCGGCGGCCTTCATAACTGTATCGGCAACAGCATTTTCATAGCCTGAGTATGTGTGAACCACATACCATCTCGCTTCGTCTGCCATGGCGGCTCCTTAACTGAATATGCTTATGAGAACTTCAACAAAGGCGGAAGCCAGTGAGTCAAAGCCCCAAAGTACGAGAGCTGATACGAACATAACTACAAGAACGACCAGACTATTATTAGTGGTCTGCTTGGCTGAGGGCCAAACCACTTTTTTGAGTTCGCTCCTCATGCCGCGGAACCAGTCGCCAATGCGGGAGAAAAACTTTTTCTTGGTCTTAGCCATCAAAATACATCCTTTCGTATTGCCGCTTACTTTGTCTCAGAATGAACCGTATGCTTACGGCAGAAACGACAGTATTTTTTGAGCTCCAGCTTGTCTGGTGTGTTTTTCTTGTTTTTAGTCGTGTTGTAGTTTCTCTGCTTGCACTCATTGCAACGAAGAACTATTTTGACCCTGTTTTCTGCAGCCATTTTTCGGCACCTCCTAATTATTGCCTCCCTGTTTTGAATTGGCTGGAAGGTATGCAGATTAAAATAAGCACACAAAAATAAACCTCTCAGCCGACAGGTAAGGTGAGTATATCATGTTATGACTTGAATAGTCAATATTTTACCTTAAAATAATTATAATTTCTTTATCTTTTGTGACTAATTAAGCTTATTGTACTATACCTGTACGCTGAATTTACGTAGGCATTAATTGAACGATCTTCAGTGTCGTATTGTACATATGGTGAAAGCTGCTTTTCAAATGTATTAGTGCTGGTGTATAATTGCTATAATAATTAAATTTATTCGGGCTTTGGAGGGCAGACTGAATTGAGAGTTATGGCGGTAGACTACGGCGATGAACGAACTGGCGTTGCGTTTTCCGATATTATGGGTATTTTGGTAGGAGAGACATTCGTAATAAAAGAATGGAATATCCAGACGCTTGCAGATAAGTTGGCAAATGCCGCTCAGGAACGTGGAGTGCAGGCGATAGTTATAGGGAATCCTAAGAATATGGATGGTACTGAGGGCCAGCGGGCTGAAAAAAGCAGGGCTCTCGCCCAACTTGTATTTGAGAAAACCGGTATAGAACCAATTATGTGGGACGAACGGCGCACTACCGTTGACGCTCATCGCATATTATCAGAAAATGGAAAATTTGGACGCAAGAGGAAGGAACTTGTAGATGCAGTGGCGGCATCATTAATTCTTGAGGGTTACTTGGGTACACTGCGTTAATGGAGAGATGCAATGAGAAGATATGCTATAAGGGCAATATGTTTAATTGTGGCGATACTGTCTTTGCTTTCAGGGTGCAGTAGTGGTAACGTAGCGAGTACCTCAGAAGAGTTTTTTGCCATGGATACGTTTATGAGAGTAACTGTGTATGGCGATAAGTCAGAAGAAATGGCCGAGGAAGCAAAGAATGAAATAGAGCGAATCGATGAGCTGCTCAGTATATCTGGAGACAGCGAAATAGCTGATATAAATGCACATGGAGGGGGGAGAGCATCTCCTGAGACCAGAGATATTTTAGAGCGTGCAATTGAGATAGAACGGTGGACAGACGGGGCATTTGATATTACGTTATATCCAGTCGTTGATGCATGGGGCTTTTTTTCTGGAGAGTATCGAATTCCAGATAATGAAGAAATAAAAGAGCTGCTGTTACATACGGGTATTGAAAATATTAATATCAATGAAGACAACAGTGTAGTTTTTGCTCAGCAGGGTATGGGAATAGACTTGGGAGGCATTGGAAAGGGATACGCAGGACAGAGAGTACATGATATCCTTGCCGAAAACGGAGTATCATCTGCACTTATGGAGCTTGGAGGCAACATATGTCTGCTGGGTACTAAACCGGACGGCTCACTGTGGCGAGTTGCGATAATGTCCCCCTTTGATACTTCAGATCGTGTGGGAGTTATTGAGGCCAAAGACGTTTCGATAGTGACAAGCGGAGGTTATCAAAGATATTTTGAAGAAGACGGTACTACTTACCACCATATAATTGACCCATCTACCGGATTTCCCGCTGACAGTGGCCTTATGTCTGTGACTATCGTCTGCTCAGATGGGCTTTTAGCAGATGCGCTGTCCACTGCGCTTTTTGTTATGGGAGAAGATGAGGCGTGCAGATTTTGGAGAGAAAACGGCGGATTTGAGATGCTATTGGTGACAGATGACGGAAGGATAGTAGTTTCATCAGGTATTGAAGACTCGTTCCAACCGGAGGACGGCTATACTACAGAGGTGGTATCACGTTGAAATTATATCTAAAAAGCTGGTTCTGGGTGATATTTTTTGGACTTATATGCTGTACCTGTTTAGCAATATATCTTCTCCCTAAAGGTGGGAACGGCTCTATTGGAGTATATCAAAATGGTGAACTTATTTATTTGTTTAGCGAAGAAGAACTGCATGAAGATAGGGAGATAGTGATAGAGTATATGGGCGGGACAAACATTTTATTGATTTCTGAAGGCTCAGTCAGCGTTACTGATGCCAGCTGCCCTGATGGAGACTGCATAAGACATGGTCCGCTTGAACAGGGCGGCACGCCAATCATTTGCCTTCCCAACAGACTTGTAATACGCTACATGGGAGAAAACGAAAACAAAGATGTGGATGCCATATCGGGAGAAATAAAATGAGAACGAGAAAACTTGCTGAGACATCTCTTCTGGCGGCCACAGCACTGATTATATATATAGTCGAGGCGCAGATACCGTCTCTTACTAATATACCGGGGGTAAAATTGGGACTGTCCAATACGGTTACATTGTTTGCAATGTATACTGTAGGTATTGGACAGGCAATGTTTATTTTAGTGATCCGCGTGTTGTTAGGAGCTTTTGCTACAGGCCAGGTAATGTCGCTGATCTACAGCGCAGCGGGAGGGATTGTCTCTTTTATCGTTTGCGCTTTACTTAAAAAAGTATTTCCAGTAAGGTTACTGTGGGTTGTAAGTGTGTTTGGCGCCATAGGTCACAATATTGGTCAAATAGCAGCTGCGGTATTTGTTACAGGTACGCGTGAGATAATCTATTATCTTCCAATATTGGTGATTTCAGGAGTTGTTACAGGGGCATTTACTGGCTTTGCAGCGCAGTTCGCACTTAAGCGAGTAGAGAGGATGGATTGTTAAAAAATTATCAATAAAAGTGAGCAAAAATCTGAATAATCAGCAAAATAATTTGATTTTTGGCTGCAAAAGTTAATTATGTTCTTGCTACAGACAGACCATTGTGATATACTCTTTTTGCGGGAAATACCTGTGAATGAAGGTTGGGAGGAAAGATAGTGTCAGCAGTCAGATTGCATGGGGTACGAGTACCTCATATGAAAAATACTGCCGGGCGTAAACCAGAAAGAATGGGCGTTCCGACCGTCGTAACTATACCGATGTCAATGCACATAGGTGCGCCGGCAGAGCCTGTTGTCAAACCTGGCGACAAAGTAATGGTAGGCCAGCTTATTGCGAAGGATGCTGGCCCAGTTTCTTCACCTGTATATTCCAGTGTTTCTGGAGTAGTGAAAAAAATTGACGACATGCTTATGTCAAACGGAAAATTTATGAAAGCAATTACCATTGAGTCGGATGGTAAACAGGACATCTGGGATCAGCTGAAGGTCCCAGAAATTAATAGTTTTGAAAACTTTATCGCTGCAGTGAAAGATAGCGGAGTGGTTGGCCTCGGAGGAGCAGGCTTTCCAACAGCAGTGAAACTGGACATAAAAGATCTATCAAGGATAGAAACGATAATTGTCAATGGGGCTGAATGTGAGCCGTACGTTACCTCAGATACGCGTACTATGCTGGATGATGCAGAATATGTCTGGGAAGGAATAAAACTTTTGCAGAGATACCTGCAAGCAAAGAGAATAGTCATTGCTATTGAGAATAACAAGCCTGACTGCATCAGGACTTTTCAAAATATGTGCTCTGGAAACAACGGGATAGAAGTAGCAATTATGCCCTCAATTTATCCGCAGGGTGGGGAAAAGGTGCTAATCTATAATGTGCTGAAAAAAATTGTCCCTGAGGGGAAATTGCCGATAGATGTAGGGGCTATAGTCATAAACTGCACGACTGTAGCTGCTATTGCCAGATATGTTAAGACAGGAATGCCTCTCATTGAAAAATGTATTACTGTGGATGGATCCGCAGTGAGGGAACCGAAAAATGTGATAGCGCCAATTGGAACGCCGGTGTCTGATGTATTTGAGTTCTGCGGTGGTTTTAAAGAAGAACCGAAGAAAATCCTATATGGAGGACCTATGATGGGAATAGCACTTCCCAGTCTTGAATATCCGATTATGAAAAATAATAACGCCATTTTGGCCTTTGGTCAGAAAGAGGCGTTGACACCTGAGCCAACGGCCTGCATAAGATGCGGTACATGTATTGAATCTTGCCCGCTCAGACTGATGCCAACGGAATTTGCTGAAGCGTATGAAGCAGGTGATGCTGAGAGACTTGGCAAATTAAAGGTGAACTTGTGTATGGAATGTGGTTGCTGCTCGTACGCTTGCCCAGCAAAAAGACCTCTTGTGCAGACAAACAGATTGGCAAAGTCGTTTCTTGCCGCGCACATTGCAGAGAAAAAGGCGCAGGCGGAAAAAGACAGTAGAGAGGGGGCGAACTCAAGATGAATGGGCTTTTTGTCAGTTCTTCACCTCACATAAGAAGTGCAAGGACCACACAGAAAATAATGCTTGACGTTATAATTGCCCTGCTTCCGGCGCTGATTGCGTCGGCTGTTATTTTTGGACCCAGGACACTTTTGCTGGCAGGTGTGTCGGCTGCAGCCTGTGTTGCGTGTGAGGCATTGTGGGAAAAACTCAGGAAACAGCCCAGCACTGTATCAGACCTGTCGGCTGTTGTTACAGGACTTCTCATCGCGTTCAACGTACCTGCGAGTATGCCAGTATGGGAGCTGATAATAGGCGACATGGTTGCAATATTTATCGTAAAGATGCTCTTTGGCGGACTTGGATGCAACTTTATTAACCCAGCTATGGTTGGACGTACGGTGCTATTCTTATCTTTTACGGCTGACATGACAAATTATGTAATACCTGAGAAGGCTGTCGACGCACTTTCCAGTGCAACGCCATTAGCCATTATGGGAGAACTCGGCTGGAACGATTTTCCGGAGCTGTTACTTGGAATACACGGTGGAGTTATGGGTGAGACCTGCGCGCTGGCGCTGATTCTCGGCGGAGTATATCTTGTGATACGTCGTGTGATCAAGCCGATTATACCAATATCGTACATAGGGTCGACACTCCTGTTTTCATGGCTTTTCGGTGGGGAACAGCCGGTACTTTCGCTGTTTGCCGGCGGGCTTATGCTGGGAGCGATTTTTATGGCGACAGATTATGTCACATCTCCTTATACAAATAAAGGTAAGCTCATATTTGGAATTGGATGTGGTTTGTTGACCGCGGCAATAAGAATTTTTTCTAATTCCGCGGGAGGAGTTTCGTTTTCAATACTTCTTATGAACCTTTTAGTTCCGTATATTAACGGACTAACGATGCCGAAGCCGCTGGGAGGTGTCAGTGAAAAATGACGAAGGAAAGATTTGAGGAATACATAAAGCCCTTTGTGGTTCTTGTTGCAATATGTCTTGTCGTCGCTTTTCTATTGGCATTCACAAATGATAAGACGGCTCCGGTTATAGCGGAAAATGCGGCGATTGAGGCGGAACAAACACGTCAACAGGTTATGTCTGGTGCGACGGGGTTTGAAGAGGTGGACTGTGATGTGCAGGCGTTAGGGATAGACAGTGCATTTCGCGAAACCAGCGGCCTGGGGTATGTTATTTCCGCTACATCAAAAGGATACGGCGGTGATGTTACAGTTACGGTTGGCATAGATAATGATGGAAACATTGTCGGTATGCAGGCGAATGTATCCAGTGAGACTACAGGAATAGGATCAAAGGCCGGAGAGAGAGCCTACATAGAAAATTTTATCGGTCGTTCAGGAAATGTTGATGATGTTGATACAATCACAAACGCCACCTATTCAAGCACTGCCGTAAAGACATGTGTCAATGCAGCCCTTGGAGCATTTGAACAGATAAGGGAGGGAAACTGAGATATGAAAAGAAAATTTGAGATTTTTAAAAATGGACTTTTCAAAGAAAATCCAGTTCTTATTCTGACGTTGGGATGCTGTTCAGTACTTGCCATTTCGGTGACGGTGCTGGGAGGCGTAGGTATGGGGCTTGCGCTCACCTTTGTCCTTGTATGTTCAAACGTGGTCATATCTTTGCTGCGGAATATTATACCTAATAAAGTGAGAATACCCTGTTATATTGTTGTAGTGGCAGCCTTTGTCACATTAGTAGAGATGATAACAGAGGCATATATGAAAGAGCTGTATGATACAATGGGTGTTTTCCTGGCGCTTATTGTTGTCAACTGTATAGTGCTGGGAAGAGCAGAGATGTTTGCCAGCAAAAATACTGTGGGAGATAGTTTCTTTGATGGCCTGGGTATGGGCCTTGGTTATACAATGGTTATAACAGGAATTTCCATAGTACGGGAACTTCTGGGCAGCGGAACGCTTCTGGGCTACAGGATAATACCTGAGGGTTACCAGCTTGGCATAGTCACGCAGACCCCAGGCGGCTTTTTCTGCTTCGGTGGAGCAATGGCAATACTTATAGCGTGCCTTAATAAAAAAGGCCGTAAGATAGACAGTAAAACCGGCTGCGGACACGATTGCAGCAGTTGCGGTCTTGGATGTGCGGGAAGAGGGGGAGAGAGCAAATGAGCGAGTTTTCAAATATTCTTCTCATAATGTTCTCAATGGTATTTACTGAGAACTATGTTCTTGTTCAGTTCCTCGGTATTTGCCCGTTTCTGGGGGTATCCCAGAATTTATCCTCCTGCCTGGGCATGAGCGGCGCTGTTATTTTTGTAATGACCTTGGCCTCTGCCGCTACATTTGGCATTTATCAGGGATTGATGGTGCCGTTTGGACTTGAATATATGTCCACGATAATCTTTATTTTGGTTATTGCCGCGCTGGTGCAGCTTGTGGAAATTATTCTGAAGAAGTATATGAAACCGCTTTATAATGCTCTGGGCGTGTACCTTCCTTTGATAACAACTAACTGTGCAGTTTTAGCGGTTACACTTTTAAATATCAGCGAAGAATATAATTTTATCGAGTCATGTGTGGACGGATTTTCGGCAGGAGTAGGGTTTGGCCTCGCATTAGTACTGTTTTGCGGTGTCCGGCGTGCACTCCAGAGGGCAAAGCCACCAAAGGCTTTTGAGGGC
>CALWYO010000119.1 GCA_944385785.1 uncultured Oscillospiraceae bacterium
AGCATTTATTTCAAGTGTGAGGATGAAAAGGCACACAGTTGCAGAGTTTATTACTGGAAGTGTTATTCCAGTTGTGGCACTTGCGATATCTGTGTATGCGGTTAATTTATTTGGCTGATATACTTAATTTGGATTGAAAAACCGATATGATTTCTTTTGGAAAAATCCAACATTATATAAAATAAACTTTAAGCCGGAGATGTAAGATGATCTCCGGCCTGTTTTTTTGTCTTTTGATTTACAAGATGAAAAAATAATGGTAAAATAAACATGTATTCAACCTTAAAAATTATAATAAGGTTATGATTTGACTAAAGGAGGCAGTGTTTATATGTGGAATGACATTCAGACAGGAAACTATGAAGGAATGATAGCTGAGACCGTTACTATCCGTGGGTATAATGGAGACAGTATTCACGCTTATTATTCAAGACCTCTTGGTGATGGGCCTTTTCCAGGAATAGTCCTTATTCCCCATATGCCGGGGTGGGACGAGTTTTGCAGAGAGGCTGCAAGACGCTTTACGCAACATGGATATGCGGTAATGTGTCCTGACATATACTGCCGAGTTGGCCATGGCAGGCCTGAGGAGGTTTCCGCTAAGGCCCGTGAAGCTGGTGGAGTTCCAGATGAGAGCGTTATGGGCGATTGTGAAGGTGCCGCGGGATATTTGAGAGACCAGGCATACTCCAATGGACGCGTGGGAGTTATCGGTATGTGCTCTGGCGGACGCCATGCCTTTATGGCAGGGTGTAAACTGGATTCATTTGATGCAGCAATTGATTGCTGGGGCGGCGGAGTATATGATGAAAAGACCTCTCTCGACGGTAAAAAGTATGCAGCTATAGACTTTGCGAAAGATTTGAGCTGCCCATTACTTGGAATTTTCGGAAACGACGATGCTCATCCAACGCCAGAGGAAGTAAATAATCTTGAAGAAGAACTTAAAAAACTTGGCAAGGATTATGAATTCCACAGATATGATGGAGCGGGGCATGGGATCTGGTATTATCACAATGCCATGTACAGGCAGCCTCAGGCTATGGATTCATGGGAAAAAGCCTTTGCTTTTTTTGAAAAATATTTGAGAGAGTAAAGACTAAATGCAAGTTCCGAGGAGGGGTTTTATGGGCAGTGAGGCAAAGAAGGTGTTTGCCGTGATGGCAAAGCCTGTAGGTTCAATATGTAATATGCGCTGTAGCTACTGCTACTATTTAGGGACTGACAGCCTGAGCCTGACACCGGAACTTAGAGTTATGCCAGATGAGCTTCTGGATAAATTCGTACGTGAATACATAGAGGACAGCGCAGGACCTGTGGTTTCTTTTACCTGGCACGGCGGTGAACCTACTCTGGCGGGTATCGATTTTTTTAGACGTGCTGTCCAACTTCAGAAAAAGTATTTGCCATCTGGATGGGAATGTTGGAATAATCTACAGACTAACGGATTGCTTCTCAACAACGAATGGTGTTCCTTCCTATCTGAAAATCGCTTCGATGTGGGGTTAAGCATCGATGGCTCCAGATTTGTCCATGACAAGTATAGATTAGATGCAGCCGGTAAAGGTACATTTGAGCGAGTGACCGCAACAGTAGAAAGGCTTTTAAAAAATGGTGTAAGGCCTGATTTGTTGTGTACTGTAACTTCCGACGCGGCTCAGCGACCGCTGGAAGTTTACAGGGGACTTAGGGATATGAACACAGGGTGGATACAGTTCATCCCGATTGTACGGTGGAAAGATGATGGCACTGTCACGGAGGATTCTGTTACACCAGAGGGATATGGCAGATTTTTATGCGATATTTTTGATCAGTGGATTATGCACGACCTTGATCGCACACAAGTCCAGCTTTTTGCCGAAACTGCTTCTGTTTTAAATGGGGGCGTACCTGGACTTTGCTGGATGGCGCCAGAATGTGGACGTGTACTCATTTTGGAAAAAGACGGTAATATATATTCCTGTGACCACTTTGTTGATAAAGAACACCTGCTGGGAAATCTGTCAACAGATAGATTTGACGAGGTTCTTGAACTTCCAGAGCAAATAGAATTTGGGAAAAACAAAAAAGAGACACTCACAGATCAATGCCGCAGGTGTCAATGGCTTCCCATGTGCGGCGGTGGATGCCCAAAGGACAGATACTTGCGCTCAAAAGATGGCGAGCCAGGACAGTATTACTTGTGCTCCGGACTTGAAATGTTTTTTTCACATAGTGTCCCAAAGTTGAACAGACTGTTGCTTCTCCAGAAAAATGGGAAAAAGCTCAAGGAGATAATGGAAACATTTCGTGTTGAAGAACAAGCGCGATGGGCGGGTGTCGGAAGAAACGACCCATGTCCATGTGGAAGTGGCAAAAAAGCGAAGAATTGTTGCTGGTACAAACGGCCATAACGTATTTGTTGACGTTGCATTTTACACCTATAATAGGTGACAAGAAAAGACCTGGGGGTATTTTCCCAGGTCTTTTCTTGGACAGGCAATGTCAAAAAATGGGACAGCCTGTAAAAGAGCGTCAACTTTTGCGAATAAGGACAAATAATCTTCGAATATAATTTGAGTATATTTAAACTTTGGAGGTGAAAGACATGCTGTCCGCAGTATTTGCAGCATTGTTGTCCTATCCGTTTTTATTTCTCCGTCTCACAGGTACTAATGGTTCATTTCCAAAACCACTTTCTCAGAGTGAAGAAAGAGTATACTTGGAAAGGTGTGCAGAAGGCGATATTGAAGCGAGAAATATACTTATTGAGAGAAATCTGAGGCTTGTAGCACATATTATAAAAAAATATTATACGCAATCTGGCGATCAAGATGACTTGATTTCTATTGGTACAATTGGTCTTATAAAAGGTATCTCTACCTATAGACCAGATAAAGGGGTTCGTCTTGCGACATATGCAAGCAGATGTATTGAAAATGAGATTTTAATGTACTTTCGAAGTCAGAAAAAATCGGCTGGAGATTTATCCCTCTCTGATTCTATAGATACAGATAAAGAGGGAAATAATCTGTCGTTAATGGACGTTATATGCGCGGAAGATGATATTTTTGAAGAATTAGGCTCAAGGGAATTATATGCACAACTAAGAAATTATGTTAGAACTGAGCTTGACGAACGGGAAAAAGCTGTAATAAATATGAGGTACGGATTAGAGGGAGGGAATAGAATGACACAGCGCGAGGTAGCTGATAAATGTGGCATATCCAGATCCTATGTATCGCGCCGTTGTTATTGTAAGTTAGACTTGAAAACACTTATAGAATGAGTCTTGTGGCCAGAAAAATAATTTTATATGTTGAAAAACACTGGAGCTAAGTGTAAAACTTAACTCCAGTGTTTTTCAATGTAATAATTGTGATAAGGTTATCCAAAATCCGTTATAAATTTTGTGAGTATATGAATTGAGGGTATCTATATTTTTTCTTATCAAGGCAAAATTGCAGATCGTATACTTTTTCTGTTCTTTGCGGAGTCTGTCCTTATGGAACTTTGTTCTTATTTAGTAATATAATATTGTTATATGTGTTTATATCACACAATAAAGTTGCAAAATAGACATTAATATAGTATAATCATTTACCTTACTTTATGTTCAATAAGTGGAGCAAGTGACGGCTTATCTGCATATTTCAAATAGGACAGTAGTAGAGAATTCAATGAAGCATATGATTTAACAATCTATTAAAGCGCATTCTGGTGAACTGACCGTGAGCAAAATTGTAAAATTAATATACATAAAGATGCAGGAAATGTAATGCATATCGTAGAGACTGTTACGCGACGAGCTTAAAACCTGATCAGAGTGTGAAGAATAGAATGTTTCTTGGAGGTCTCGAAAAACTCGAGCCAATATTTTTAGGCGAAATTCGTCTTAAAATAGTGACATTTTTCCTAAACCGGAATTTTAAATCCTGTTTAGGAAGATAGCTTCCTCTTACATTTTAGTAAGAGGAGGTGAGAAAAATGTCAGTGATAATGGATGGCAGAAAGCTGAGAGAAGTGCGAGAAGCTAAGGGATTTACGCAGGAACAGTTAGCAGAGAGAGCTGGAATGAGCGACAGACACATACGCAATATGGAATCCAGCGCAATTACACCGTCTGCAGAAACTCTGTATAATTTGAGTACGGCATTAGAAGTGCCAATGAACGAACTTCTTTCTGTCAGTTCAGGGACGAAAAGAAGGCAGTTAGATAGAGCTGCTGTTAGTGAGTCTGAACGTGAATTGAGTTTTCGTATGCCTATGCCTGTAACTAGAAAAAGATATTCCAATGGTATCTGTTATCCAATATGTCCACAATGCGGGAATATAATGGAGAGAGACAATATGGCTTTCTGTGGCCAGTGCGGGCAAAAACTAGATTGGAAAAAATACAGTAGGGCAGTCAGTACCGAGTGAACTAACTACATGCTGGTCTGAGTGCAGAGTATTGCTCTGCACTCAGATTTCTATTTAGAGAATAATTGGATAGATGAAAGTAAGACGCGGGAAATGCATATTCACTATTATAAAAATAGAAGCGGTGAGTTCTGAACTCACCGCTTTTATTTTTATAATTATTGTGAACACTGAGATTTTTCAATTTTCAATTTACACATATTTTGTTTTTTTAAACGGGGATATGCAAGTGGGGGTCAATTATCGCATATTCTTTACTATTTTAGAAAGGAGGGAGCAAACGTGAAAAAGAATGGACAGGAGCTTATAGTCCATTGCTTTTACACGGAAGAAGGAGAAGACCTAAGAGAGCTGGTTTTGCAATCTCTGCGGTTTTTTATAGAGAGAAATCTCCAAGAACATGCCGCTTTTTGAACGTATGAGTAATAGATATAATATATACGATGAGCGGTTGCTTATCTTGGGAGGATACGTATGTATTTAGAGATAAGCAACCCAATGGATTACAATGTGGCATTATATATAAGATTGTCAAAGGAGGATGAAAACACAGGACCTTCAGAAAGCGTTACTAATCAGAAATCACTGTTGAATGAATTTGTCCAACAGCATCGACTAACAGTGTATGACATCTATGTGGATGACGGATGGAGTGGGAGCAATTTCGACAGACCGGATTTTCAGCGGCTAATTGCGGATATCGAGGCAAAGAAGGTAAATATGGTTATTACAAAAGACCTTTCGCGCCTAGGGCGTGATTACATAATGACTGGTCACTATATGGAGCGATATTTTCCAGAACACCAGGTGCGGTATATTTCTCTTCTTGATGGTATCGATACTGGTGTGGATTCAACTGCTAATGATATTACGCCATTTAGGGCCATCATGAATGATATGTATGCCAAAGATATATCTAAAAAGATTAAGTCGGTGAAGAGAGATAAGCAGCGAAAAGGCCAATTTATCGGGGGAAAGCCAATGTATGGCTATAAAATGCACCCGACAGAGAAGAACACGATTATTATTGACGATGAGGTTGCACCAATTGTTCGACGTATATTTGCAATGGCCCTGAGCGGCATGAGTTGCCGTCGCATAGCAGAGCAACTTAACCTGGATGGGATACCAACTCCGGCTACCTATGCACATCTTCAGTTGGCCAAATCTGGACCATATAGTGGATTATGGTCGAGTGAACGAATATCCAATATGTTACAAAATGAGACTTATATTGGCAATATGGTCCAAGGGCGGAGTATGAAGATTAGCTATAAATCAAAAAAGTGTATTAAACGAGCCCCATCCGAATGGGTGATAGTTGAAGGGACTCATGAGCCGCTTGTTGACAGAGAGACGTTTAAAAAAGTTCAACTGATGCTGTCCAGTAGAAGACATACAAGAAGCAGAACTTATGATTTCTTGCTTAAGGGGCTGATTTTTTGCCATGAGTGTGGCTATCCTCTTGCAGTACTCAATAGAAAAAATGCGAAAGGGGAGGATGTGCTCTACTTTGTTTGCCGTACATACCAACGCTTCACCAGGGCAGGGGCCTGTACCTGCCACTCAATTAAAGAAGAAGCAGTGACTAAAGCGGTACTTTCAAAAATATTGGAAGTGTGCAAAACTTATCTAAATTACGACCAGTTACAATCCTTTGCCCAGGAGACATTAAAGAACTCCAGCAATACAATCGATTGCAAGGCAGAAATACAATCTCTGCAATCAGAAATTGCCGTAATGACTAGGCATTTGGACCAGATGTATATGGACCGGCTGAATGGCTTGCTTTCAGAGGAGGACTTCCGGCGCATTTACCAACAGGTCAAAATGGAGCGCAGCGCACAGGAAATTCGGTTGAAAAGTATAAACGAGCAGATAAAACGGCCGGCAAATACCACAGTGGAAGCCAAAACACTGGTCAAACAATTTCTGGACACTGCATTTACCAGTAGGGAATTGCTGGTTAGCCTTGTTGAGCGGGTGGAGTTGACCGAGGATAAAGAAATCATTATTAAATTCCGCTTTCACGAGTAGGAGGAAGGTTCCTAATGGGCATTGCTTACAGTAAATGTGGTATTAATTTTGATTCCCGACTATCATATTTGGCATATAAACAAGCTTGACAGATATTTTGCAGTATCTGGTGAATTAAATCGTATTTTAAATTAGAAAAACAAAAATCTGACGGGTAAAGTCATAAATATAAGTTTACCCGTCAGATTTTTAATTTAAAGTTTTATTCGGCAGGTGATTCACCTGGATCTATAATCCGGTTAGGATCAAAAGATATCAGTGTGTGCCCGTATTTTACAAATGTTATCGGCTGAGAATTGGGGCGGAAAGGCGACGGCCTGTTTTCGATTTGGGCTGTTCCATTTATGATGCTTCTCATTATATGGAGACATTCGTCTAAAACTTCTACTGGCATACTTCTGTTAATAGTATCACTGCCGTAACCGATGTGGCTATTGAAATTTCTATCAAATTCTTGATGCCTGGCTTTTACCTTTAATAATCCTGCAAGTGCGGTGTTTATACTGGTTGCCCGTATTCCAAGGTTTACATTGCAGGCGTCCCCGGAGAATAGAATTCTGCTGTATGGATCCAAAAAGACTACTTCGCCGGCAGTGTGTCCCGGAGTGTGAATTACTTCCACTTTTCTGCCGCCCAGATCAAACACGTGACCATCTTCCATTGGGATAAGCTCTGGAAGAGTCTGTGGGTATTGTATCTGCTCAGGAGTTATATCGTATGCTTCAA
>CALWYO010000120.1 GCA_944385785.1 uncultured Oscillospiraceae bacterium
GCAACTCATGGAGGATGATTAAGTGCGTCAGGCCTATTTAGGCGTCTAGTGGAGCTTTGTTTCCCTGTAAAGGGATTTCAAAGGTGTAGCGGAGTCTATTAATAGAAAGGAGTATTGACATGAAAAGAACCGGGAAAAAAGTGGGAGCTTTGCTTTTGAGCGCAGTAATGTTGGCGGTGGCAGCGGGCTGTGGCCCGGGAGAGAGCAGTTCAAGTGGATCCGGCTCCCATGGTAGCAACAGCAGCGAACCCATTCGCATTGGCCTTGCTTGTGCCTTGAGCGGGCCGAATGCAGCCTATGGCAACTTTCAACTGTGGGCAGCTGAGCTTGCTGCGGAAGAGATCAACGCGGAAGGTGGCATTAATGGCCGCGAAATTGAGATTGTACCCCTGGACGATGCCAATGATGAAGCCCAGGCACCCATTGTTGCCCAAAATTTTTGCGATGATGAGTCAATTATCGGGGTAATCGCTCACGGCGGTAGCAGTCTATCTGCAGCCACGCAACCTATTTTTGAAGAAGCAGGCCTTTGCAATATTGCGCCAGCCTCCAGCTCCAACTACCTGGCAGAGCAGGGATACACACAGTGGATGCGGATCGTGGTTTCTGATTCCGCTCAAGCTCCAAGAATGGCGGCCTTTGCCAAAAACAATTTGGACTGCGATAGAATGTCCATTATTTATTCTAATACAGATGCCGGTATCGGAATTGTAGAAAATATCGAGTCTGTTGCGGATGATTTGGATTTGGAGATCGTGGGCACTGAAACATACAATCCTGGGACTGAGTCTGATTTTTCCACGCTGATTACAAAAGTCCAGGCGCAGAATCCCGATGTGGTGTGTTTGCAGAGTAGTTATCAGGATGGTGGAATTATTCTGCGCCAAATGCATGAGTTGGGATTGGATGTACCTGTAGTTTCGTTAAGCACCTTGACCTACCGTGCCACTATTGAACTGGCCGGTATAGATGCCGTGCAGGATCTTTATTGCGTGTGTACGTTTAACCCCTTCAGCCAAGCTGAAATTAACAAAGAGTTCATGGCAAAATATACTGCGGAATATGGGGCGGAAGAAATTCCCTCTAGTCCTTGTGGAATGACATATGATGCTGTATATGTAATTGCTACTGCAGTTGCTCAGGGAGCTACACGTGAAAACTTGGCAGACTGGATTATGAATAGGATTGAGGGCAACGAGAAATTTGTCATGGAAGAGATGTTACTTGGCCCCAATATTACTTGGGCGGATAATGGAAATGTTGACAGCTTCGTTTCCAGTGTAGTACGAGTTGATGAAAATGGCGAGTTTGTTTCCTATGAAGATGTAGATACGACTGGATTGCCGAACCTGGCGTGAAATTAAGTTGATAAGTTGCCGGGGATATGATAGTATCCCCGGCAACTTAAAAAGAAGGTTCTCAAATTATATTTTGTCGGAGGTAATTATGAGGAACATATCTATTGCCTTTCCTACGGGAGAAATTGTTAGGGTGAATATTGACACAGAAGAAGAACCGGAACTGGCAGCTGATTTTTTGAACCGTATTGGGGAAGCTGAAGAATTTATCTGTAATCATTCGCTTTCAGCAGGGTGTATCTTCGATGCTTACATGAGGCCCTCCAGCGAACCAGCAGAAAAAGTGATTGGGCGGAATTTTATTCAATACGAAAACCTTTCTTCTGGCGATATTTTGTGGGATGGGGAAAAACTTTCGGTTGTCTATGGAGAAGTAATGAAACCTGTAGGAAAAGGTACAGTGATTGGAAGAATTGGGAACAAAGAAGGATTTGAAAAAGCTTGTAAGAATATTTGGTATAATACTTATCGTGAGCATGTACTGTCTACAATTATTGTTTCAAAGGGGGAGTAATCTCGATGAAAGGGAACTGGAAGGAAGTAAAGAAGAAGATTGAAGAAGAAATTGATGTAATATGGAAAAATGAGCCCCTTGAGGTTAAGGCTAGTAGCCGTGGATTGTTTCCCAGTAGAGCAGGTTCTTGGGGGATGGCGACTGGGAATTTAGTGAGTCAGTTAATGGATACATATGTGGGGGGATTTGGTAGCGCTGCACAGGTCGTAGACGAAGCACTTAAGAATGAGAGTTTTTCCTTGGAGCAGTGTAGGACTCTGTTTATAACAAGTTATCAACGTTTGGTTGAGGAGATGGGTGCAAAGAGCAAAAACGGAGCGGCTTGGTTAAATATGCCAAAAGCATGGAAGTTTTACAACGAAATTGTAGAAAGCTTGGATTCCTTAAACAGTAAAGAAGAGTTTGCTTCGCTGATCTGGAGCTGGAAAAATTATCTAAGGCGGCTGAATATTTGGTTTGTAACTGCGTTTAACTGGGAGGTTATTGGGACGTTGCGTGTGAGTAAGCAGCTTAGCGATTACGAAGATTTGCTGTGTTTGACGCGCCGTGCTGAAGTATATATGAAAGCAGCTAAAGAATCTAAAATTTAAAGGAGTTGTGGTTTAGGTTATGGAGAAGATTAAGATCACATTTCCAAGTGGAGTATCTGTTCATGCCACTTTGATGAGGGAGACTGAGCCAGAATTGGCCGAGGCACTTTGGGAAAAATTAGAGACCCAACAAAAAGGAATTACCCATGTTACAGTGTCCACTGGAGATTCTTTTAGCTTGTTCTTTCGTCCGTTGGAAGAGCCGCCTGAGTTGGCTGGTACCTTAAGAGCGCCTATTGGAAATCATCGCTTATTCTATACTGAATTAAAAGAAGGAAATTTGTTGTGGAATAATATTAAGATGTATTTCTGCTACGGCCCTTGTACAGAGCCGGGTCTAGTGGGGGCACAGGTGGCGCAAGTTGATCCCGAGGACATGGAGGTTTATAAAAAAGAGTGCGAAGAGGTTCGAAATCATACCTATTTTTATCATAAATTGGCAATTGTGAAAGTGGAAAGAGGAGAGGTGGCGTAATTATGGGACAGAATTGGAAGGATGTCAAGAAAAGAATAGAAGCTGAGATTGACAAGTGCTACTATGATATGCCAATTGAGGTTGAGGCTTCTAGGGCTGGAATCTATTTTAGTAAGGCTGGAGCTCGTAATACCACAATTGGTAATATGTATTATGGAATTCAAGACCCGATGGCACTTGGGATGTTGCTGGTAGAGGGAACTTTGTACTCTGTTTTAGGGGATGACCTGTATAATTTGGAACAATGTAAGCAATTGTTCGTATACACTACAGAGCATAAAGTAAGACTTCTGGGGGCAAAAAGTGATCCGCAGCACCCAGGGTGTGAAGCTGCGTGGCTGAATTTACCTAAACTGTGGGAATTCTACTTGGACATTGTAGACTCCTTTGACTCCATCACGAATAAAAAAGATCTAAAGAATCTTTTGTGGAGTTGGGAAAACTATATCAACTGTATTGCTCAGTGGTATTATTTGTCTTTCCCGTGGGAAATTGGGCAACTGATGAAGGATCGTATCACTACAGTAAAAGATGCTGAAAATTTACTGAAATTCGCTCAAGAAGTTGATGTGTATGTTAGAAACTAACTATTTATGACAAATATAGATTGTCATATCTAAATGAAGAAAAAAGTATTGTCATTAGAACAGAGTGCTGTTATACTGTTGACAGTTTTGGTTATTTTATTCATAGGATGCGTGTATCTGAGAATTAATAGCCAAATTGTCCTGTTTTGCTGCGGCATGTTTTTAGCAGCCCTTGCAAAGTGGAATGGGTACTCTTATCAAGAGATTGAAGAGATGGCAACAAAGGGAATATCTCAAGTTGCTAGTGCTCTAATTTTCAATTTGTGCATTGGAATGCTGATTAGTTCATGGATCGCTGCAGGCACATTTGCTTATATCATTGATCTCTGTTTACATTTGATTAACCCCCGATTTTTTCTTTCTCAGGTTTTTTTATTCTGCTGTTTATTTTCTGCGCTCACAGGTAGCTGTTGGATTTGTGCTGGGACAGTGGGATTGGCGTTCTTTTCAATTTCTCAGGAGCTTACGATCAATTCTGGCGTCTTATTAGGAGCAATCGTAGGCGGATCGAGATTTGGAGCTTGTATATCCCCAATTTCAGATTCCGCTAATGTTTCTAGGCTTTTATCTGGTGTAGAAAATATTTATGATCATATTCTTGCAACAATTAAGATTGTGGTTCCTGCGGCTTTATTAACGCTAATTATCTATCTTGCGATGGACTTATGGGGAGGTGACCAAAGGGGAAAACTGGATATCTCACAGTTAGGAAACAATATGGAGTCCATTTTCCATCTAAATGTTTTAACACTGCTTCCTGTTGCAATATTATGTTTCATGCTGTTAAAAAAATGCAATTCCCTGATTTGCATGGTAGCCAGTATCTTTTGTAGCAGTACCCTGGCAGTAATTCTGCAAAAACAAACGTTGAGGGAAATTTCCGATATTTTGTTTAATGGTTATGGGGCATATATTGTGTCAGATAATCAGATATTAGCCGGCCTTTTTTCAAGGGGCGGAATGATTTCTATGTGCAATGTGATTTATACTTTGATTATCGGCATGTCAATGGGGAGTGTTTTAAAGCATTTGGGAGTTCTGCAAAATATTATCTTTGCAATCACCAAACGAGTACATTCAACAAAGGCTATTTTGTTGTTCACTATGGCATTATCTGTTTTTGGATATGGGGTAGTAGGAGATTCCCAACCAGTCAAAGTGTTAATAGGTGGTGCTTTTTCTAAAGTATATGATAAATTAGGCCTTGAACGTACTACTTTATCTAGAACACTAGAAATGTCCGCGTTTGGAGAAGGTATTTTCCCCTGGACAGTAGGTGGACTTTATCTTAGTACTTTATTTGGATATCCAGTTAGTCAGTATTGTTATTTAGTTTTTTTCTACTACTTTTCCTTTCTTTTTAACCTTTCCTCGAAAGCGCACACCTACAAAAAATACAACATATCTTCTTGAACAAAAGAGAAGGAGCAATTCCAATGAACAAGGTAATTCTGAACGGCAAGGACCTGAAGATCGAGGACGTGGTAAACGTCGCGCGGCACGGGTACGAGGTAGAGATCGACGCGGGGTGCATGGCGCACATCGCGGAGGTGCGTGAGT
>CALWYO010000121.1 GCA_944385785.1 uncultured Oscillospiraceae bacterium
GTTTCATACATTTCTTCTGTGCTTTCGCCAACAGCGAGTCCGCCTATTGCGTATCCTGGTAAATCAAGTTCCGCAATTTTATCCATATGTTCTTTTCGTATATCGGCATACGTCCCTCCCTGGTTAATTCCAAACAGAATCTGTCCGGGATTTACAGCATCTTCTCTACAATTTTGACGTTCCAATTCATCACGGCATCTAATAAGCCATCTGTATGTTCTATCGCAAGAAATTTTCACATAGTCATACGGTGCGGGAAGTCCAATACATTCGTCAAACGCCATTGCTATATCTGAGCCGAGACATGACTGTATTCTTATACTGTCCTCGGGCGTCATGAAAATACGTTTTCCATCTATATGAGAATTAAAAGATGTCCCTTCCTCTGTAATCTTTCTGAGTTTTGCAAGAGAAAATATTTGGAATCCTCCAGAATCAGTCAAAATCGGTCTCTCCCACCCCATAAACTTATGGAGTCCACCCATTTTACGGATAATTTCTTCACCAGGCCGCAAGTGCAAATGGTAAGTATTTGAAAGTTCAACTTGACAGTTTATGTTTATAAGATCTTTGGCGGATAGTCCGCCTTTAATAGCAGCCTGCGTGCCCACATTCATAAATACTGGTGTTTCAATAACGCCATGCGGAGTTTTAAGTCTCCCTCTCCGAGCCTTTCCCTCTGTTTTCAAGACGTTAAACATCATTGTTCCTCCGAAAAATATAATATATACTTTTGCATTATACACTCATAGGCTCCCATCTTTCAACACAAAATCCACGGCAAATATGTAGCCGTGGATTTTGCGCAGTTAGCTTGTCTTATATTCAACCTTAAGTTTAAGTATAATTGAGAGTTCACCAGATTCATATTTAGAATATATTTTTCCACCCAATCTCTCTACCAGTATTTTAGCTATTGATAACCCCAGCCCTGTTGCATCCCGCCCTGTCTCTACAGTAAAAAATCTGTCAAAAAGTCTTCCAGCCATAACGGTATCGATTTCAGGAGCTTTGTTCGAGAATATAATGGTCCCATCAGAATCAAGCTGTACTTTTAGGTCTCCTTTGCTGTACTTCACTACATTGCTTAAAATATTTCCAAATATCCTTGTAAGGGATCCCCTGTCAGTAACTGACATTACCTTCATTTCAGGTAGGATAATGTCTGGCACTATATTTTTAGCTGTTAAAGCAGCATAATAAGCTGCTATGCTTTCCTCCAGCACATCATTTAGAGAGGTAAGCCTAAAGTCTTCAGGCTCTTCTGCCGACGCTATAATGGAATATCTAAACAACTCTTCCGTAAGCCTCTTTAACACATCAGCTCTATTCCGTATCACCGCAATATATCTTTTGGCATCTTCTTCACTTATATCATTTTGTTCCAACAAATCTAAATAACCGCAAATTGCAGTAAGCGGCGTTCTCAAGTCGTGAGACATATTTGTAACAGCATCTCTGAGCTCTTGATCGCCGCTTTCATACTTTTGACGTATCTCTCTTAACGCTCGTAGCTCTTTATTAATCCCTGTGGCAAGATTTCTAATACGTCTATCTCCACTGGAAACAGTAATAAGCGTGTTTGTTTCGCACGATAACGTATCTTCAAACCCATAATTTATCTCATCTATTGCGACATGTATAAAATGAATCTTGATTATAAGAAAAAATATAATTATCGTTAAAACAATAACTGTTACTGTTAGCCAGATCACGGGTGCTCCTCCATCCTGATTAGGTTATTTCAAGTCTTTCCTCTTAAATAATTCCAGCCCCAGCAAAGAGGAACCAATAGCTATTATAGCTGAATAACATTGTAAAAGCCACGGTGTATCTATCTGCGCCTGTGATATTTGTATTGCCTGACCTCCTGGCAGGAAATCATTCAAAAATTCAAATATTTCTCTCTTTATACCGCCTACGTATCTCTGATTAGGTACAAGTTCACCCATTATCCAATCATCAGTCTGCGCGTCATAGTAGTATTCATTTATTAACTCTGGCTCTGACAGTGCGGCAACCAGGTATGACGCCACCATAAGGAGCGCAAAAGCACTCACAACGCAGATCACAGCAACGGCAGCCTTATTCTGACACAGCATAGCCACAAGTGTAAAAATTCCTGTGAATGATAGGCAGAGAACAAATCCAGAAAGAATTGTCACTAAAATCGTAGAAGCTTCTGACATAAGTATCATTTTAAGCGGTAAACCAATAACAGTGATGGTCAGCATGAACGACGCGCTTATAATGATAGAGGCAACACTGGAAATTATAAAATTTGAAATATA
Source organism: uncultured Oscillospiraceae bacterium (assembly GCA_944385785.1). GTDB lineage: Bacteria > Bacillota > Clostridia > Oscillospirales > Oscillospiraceae > RUG626. The sequence goes on from CALWYO010000121.1 coordinate 2,292, forward strand.
TATGGCACTACGCCTATGTCCAACAATCAACTTGTTCCTTATCGTACCGTCACTGTATTCGGTGCCGATAAAAAGGCTAATAAACGCGGCAATTACCACTCCGATAAATGTAATATAGCTGAGTAATATTCCATCTAAATAAGCGGCTGAATCATACTTCTCAGCAGATATATAGCTGCTTATTACAATCACTGCAGCAAATGCCGTCATACATAAAACGCATATCCAAAAATACTTATTTTTCCAAAGTCTTGCAAAACCGGCAGAAAGTAATTTACGCATGTATTTCGCCTCCTACTGTTCTAACATAAAAGCTCTCAAGGCTCTCATCGCGTTCATGCATAGATAATACTCTGCAATTCTCTTTTGAAAGTGCGATCACTAAGTCTGTTATTTCAACCTCATCAAAAATATCTGCTTCATCCTCACTAACTATGTTGTAGTCATATCCCATTTTATCCAACACTCTGGGTAGTGCAGAAGCGTTCGAAACAGTTATACGGACACATTTTCTACACGCCGCTTCCAGCTCCTTTGCACTTATCTCTTTTACCAGTCGCCCAGAATCAATAAAACCATAATGCGTTGCCAACTTTGAAAGTTCATCAAGTATGTGGCTGGAAATAAGAACTGTTATCTGCCGTTCTCTATTCAAACGAAGTATTAGCTCTCTTATCTCAATTATCCCCTGAGGGTCTAAGCCATTTACAGGTTCGTCCAGAACAAGAAAATCCGGATCGCCAGCCAGAGCTATTGCTATACCCAGACGTTGCCGCATACCAAGGGAAAAATTCTTCGCTTTCTTCTTTCCGGTGTTTTCCAGTCCTACAAGAGAAAGTATCTCAGGAATACCATCATAAGAGGGCATTCCCAAAATGCGATATTGCTCCTTAAGATTATCACTTGCCGTCATGTCAAGGTATATGGAAGGTGTCTCAACCACAGCTCCCATACGTCTTCTTGCTTTGGCAATATTGGCCGAACTGTTTTCAAGGCCATACAGGGTATATTCTCCCGATGTTGGTTCTTGGAGCCCGCAGATAAGCCTAATAAGCGTCGTCTTACCCGCACCATTTTTTCCAACAAAACCGTATATTGCACCTCGTTCCACATGCATATCAAGTCCATCAAGAGCTCTGAAATGCCTGTACTGTTTTGTAAGGGATTTAGTTTCTAAAACGTATTCCATTACATTTCCTCCTTCAAATGATGCTTTTATAATAAATCGCTATAGTCAAGAAAACAGTAAAGGAAATAGTAAAGAAACAGTGAAAATACACTGCCGAAATTGTTTAATTCAATTTCGGCAGTGTATTTTCACTCAATATGCATTTTGAACCCTATCCCCCACACAGATTCGATATAATCTTTTCCCCCGATTTCTCTTAACTTTTTTCTGAGATTACTGATATGGACCTTAAGAGAGCTCTCAACACAATCCGGCGTATCTTCAAATATCCCGTCAAGTATTTGAGCTTTAGTCAGGACTTGGTTTGTATTTCTCATAAGTATTTTCAATATGGCATACTCAGTTTTTGTTAAGTGCACGTATTTGCCGCATACAGTTACGCTTCTTAAATTAGTATCAATACTTATATCTCCACAGGTAATAATGTGACGATCTTCGCAGTCGCTTCCACTTCGTAACTGCACAGTTATCCTTGCTAAAAGTTCATTTGTATCAAAGGGCTTCGTCATATAATCGACAGCACCACCCAAAAGGACATTTACTTTGTCCCGAACATCAGCTTTTGCACTAAGAACAATTACCGGAATACCATGTATTTTTGCCAGTACTTCTTCACCCGAAATTCCTGGCAGCATTAAATCCAACAATATCAGATCTGGGCTCGAATTTGATAAGAGCATTATTGCTTCTGTACCAGAGTAGGCTCTGCTTACCTGATATCCTTCTTTCTTCAAAATTTCTTCCAGCATATTTCCAATATAGACGTCGTCATCTATAATCGCTATATTCGGCATATAAATCCTCTCCATAAAAATATTGACATAAGAAAGTCAAGTACATGCATTATATACTATTATTCCATTGAATGAAACATTTAATGTTCTCATAATTCGGTATCGATTACATTTCTTCTCGATATAAGATAGGTAGCCAGGAAAAACAGAAGATACACTATAATCAGCGCAAAAGCCGCTACGGCAAAAATTGAATAGATTGTCCCTATTTGAGAAACATATCCTAATCGCTTTATTATCCGTACACATAGAAAGACAGCCGGAAAACCCATCACCATCGGAACAATAAACGGAAGAAAGAAAAATATAAGCTGCTGACGTAATAGTATTCGACAGCGTTCTATACGGCTCACACCCAATCTAAACAAAATTGAATACCTAACTTTGTCTCCTGATACCTCGGCAAGCGTTTTTAGTGAGAGTATTGCCATAGCCATAAATATAAGCACTGCAGCTAAATATAGTGATGTTACTATCATTATTGCATTTTGACCATTGTAATCTAATCTCACAAACTCTTTGATAATGTAATCACAGTTCTCAAATTGTATTTCCTCATCATAGAACATATAGCTCGACGTATATGTTAAGTCATTCTTTAATTCGATCTCATTAAAATTTGAGTCGCCTAAGTCTATGGCCACAGAAAAATCTTTTATTGTCATTCCATCAGTAAACTCATCTGGCACAACAACGCACAAGTACCCGTAAAAGAAAAATGGCACATTAGTAACCATCCCTGCATATGTACATTCTCTATTTCCGTTATTTAGCACAGCTCTTGAATAGTCAAACTGTGTAAATTCTTCATACTTTACAGCGACATAAAATCCTTCAGAACAGTCTATTGTATTAAGCCCTAGTCTTTCCATCAAACTGTTATAGTCGCTCTCACATATATAAACATCATTTAATCCTTCATATCCTTCCCCTGACCATGGTGTGCAGCTATATATATCATTTTTTCCCGAATCAAAAAGTTGATAATATAAAACATATTCAACTTCCGCATACTCAGAAATTATATCAACGCCCTCAGTTGGACTTATTGCTTCCTGATCCATAGGGTCAACTATTCCTATAACATCAAAAGGACAGTCCCTTTGTAAAGCTGCATCAGTGCTAACTTTTTGTACTATCACTATGCTGAGGAAGATTACCGTAAACGCAAATAGGAAGGATAATATACCCATTATAGCTGAATTAGTATTTAGTCTTGAGGATATTTGACGAAGTAAAAACGTATTCATGCCTTTTAACTTATATTGAGTTTTTTTCAGAAGTACATTGGCCAAACTTCGGGCCGCGGAAAAGTGGAAAAGGAAAACAGCAACCGCCGCCAGCGCAATCGCAACAAACATTTTACGTTCTCCATCAGCGCCAATGTTAAATGTCTCTTGTGCACCAGTATCAAACAGCAAAAAGCTAAAAACAATACCGCAGAAAGACATAATGGAAATAAAAAGCCAAAACTCAGGATGCTTAATTTCCCGCGTAACCTTGTTTTCGTTATAGATCAGCTCATGGATCCTGACCTTGCCAAGATAGATTGCCGATGTGGCTGACGATAAGGCAAAAATCAACAATACCGTGAGTATTGTAAGCCAGAGTCCTTTTGACGAATACGAGGCAAATCCCGTAGAGATATCTAGAATAGCCGATATTACTGCCATCATTCCTTGGTATAAGAATAGCCCAAGAAATATTCCAAGCGCAAGAGCAACTATGCTCAAAGTCAATGTTTCAATTACAAATATCTTAAGAATATTACCTCTCGACATACCTAATATGAGATACGTACCAAATTCACGTTTTCTCAATCTAATCATAAAAGTAGTGGCATAGCCAAGCACAAAGGCAATTATTGACGCAATAAATGCAGAAAAAACGGTAAGGGCTTTCCGCGTTTCCACAGAGATTGCAGATAAAAGAGTTATTTGATCACTGTATATTACACTATTAACCGCAAAGATAAGGGCAACGGTTATCATTACTGTCACAAAATATATAGAGTAATTTCCAACTTGCCGCTTTGTATTTCTTATTGCTAATTTAGAAAGCATCGGTCTCACCTCCTAAAGAGGCCGATACTGCAATTATATCCTCATAAAACTCTCTGCGGCTCCGATTTCCTCTATAGAGCTCATTCCAGACTGAACCATCTTTAAGGAATATTACTCTCTGAGCATAGGAACCAACGATTGGATCATGCGTTACCATAAGAATGGTCGTTTCCAGCTCTTTATTCGTCTGTTGAAACGTATTCATTAAATTTTTCGAATTTGCTGAATCTAGAGCTCCTGTAGGTTCATCTGCTAGTACAATAGCGGGACCTGTTATTATTGCCCTGGCGCAGGCTGCTCTTTGCCGTTGACCTCCTGATAATTGATATGGGAATTTTTTTAGTTGATCAGATATATTTAATACGGTTGAAATACTCTCTAATTTTTGTAATATCTCAGAGTGACTATCGCACCGCAAGCTGAGAGGTAAAACTATGTTTTCCTCAACCGTCAAAGTATCCAAAAGGTTATATTCCTGAAATATGAAGCCCAATCTATCTCTTCTGAAATCTGAGAGATATTTTTCTTTCATCACAGTGATATCTATGCCGTCAACCCATATTTCTCCTGAAGAGACCCTGTCTATCGTGGCAATCACATTTAAAAGAGTGCTTTTTCCGGATCCAGAAGCACCCATAACTGCAGTAAAAGACCCTTTTTCAACTGAAAACGACACACTATTCAGTGCTTTTGTAACTATTGTGCCTATTCCATAATATTTAGTGACATTTTTAATATCCAGAGTTTTTTCCATTTGCATCCTCCACTACTTATACTCCAAACTACAGTCACTAAAATAGCATATTATTTTCGTTTTTGTTCTAACTTAATTATGATTTTTTCTAACATTTTTGTAAGGAAAAGTTAGAACTACCTGCGTATACTCGCCTTGCTTTGATAAGATATCCATATCAATACCAAGCTGCATGCAAAGGCCACTTACTATATAAAGCCCCATACCTGTGCTATCTCCACGCAGTCTTCCATTTGTCCCTGTAAATCCTCTTTCTGTCACTCTTGCAATTTCGTGACTGGGTATGCCAACTCCATTATCTTTGAATTCTATCTCATGATCTTTAATGGTGATATCAATATGGCACCCCCGGCAATACTTAGCGCAATTTGTTAATAACTGCCTAATAATAAACTCTAACGCTTTAGAATCTGAGTAGACTGTACATTCCCCTACAACATCAACACTTATGCCCGCTGCAATAAGAAGAGACGTTTGACTTTTTACCGCTTTATCTGCTGCATCTTTAATATTAAAATTAGAAATTTTTATATCTTTTTCCGGTGAACGCAATCTTGCATAATATAATATATTTTCAGTTAAGTTCTCCGCTCTCTTTAACTCCTCGCGTAATTTTCTATTATCTCCACCATTATCCAGAATAAGTTCGCATGCCGTTAAAGGTGTTTTTAACTCATGCAACCATCTTTCAACATAGTCTTGATATTCATACTTTTCTCTTTCTGCCTGCTCAACCGTCCCTATTGCTGATTTTGAGATTTCCTTTATCACTTGATAATATCCAAATTCAACCGGTCCAAACGGTTTAGGCAGTATTTCAGCAGCAAGATATTTCTGTGGTAACACATCAATTAAATTGTTTAAAGTTCTCAGTCTTTTTTTCTCACGTAAAAATTCTGCAAATAGGCATATCGCAAAAAATAACAATAAAAAAATAGCGCTTGTAACAGCAAATTCAATGCTCAATACAATAGTAAATATTGCTGATAGTATAACAATGCCAATACATTCAAAGCATAATACTACCGCCTTATATTTGATAAAGTCGATAAACGTCATAGTCTATACCCAACTCCCCGTACAGTACGTATAAATCCGTCAGGTAAAAAATTTTTTAGTTTTTCTCTAAGGCGGTTCACGTTTACATAGAGAGTATTTTCATCTATATAGAGGTTGGAATTCCATAAGTATTCAATTATCTCCTGCTTGGTACATAAGTCCTTCTGCATAAGACATGCCAAAATACGCGCTTCATTTTTTGTAAGTTCCAAAACTTTTTGGGAATATTCCACCGTCATCTCTGAAAGGTTTAATTTTAACCCTTGTTTTTCAAAAGTTGTATTGTTACGACGCTTTAAAAGTCTGGAAATCCGTGCCAGAAGTATTGAAGAGTTGTACGGCTTGCGAATATAATCATCAGCTCCGACTCCAAAACCAATAAGTTCATCATTTGAACTCTCTCTAGCAGTAAGAAAAATGATGGGTATATTTGAGTAAGTGCGTAGTTCTCTGCACAAATCAAATCCACTCTTTCCAGGCAAATTTATATCTAAAAGCGCCAAATCACACGGCATATCGTCGACTGGTTCAAATCCATTTGCCTTCAAAAGTATGGATAGTTCCTCTTTTAAACTCCGATCATCCTCAATAATTAATATTTTTTCCACTGCAGTACACCTCCGTTCTCTCGTAATAGTAACCTATTGTATGAACATAATCAAGCTTTGCACAAACCTAAGCTTGAGAATACATCTGATAATGGTGTAATCTAAGCAGTTATGAGAAACTTATATGTAATAAAATGAAGACAGGTAGTTCCTACACTACCCGTCTTCATTAACATCAACTGCAATTACTTCTTTGTGAACTCAATATTAGCGTCACCATTATTGCACGTGATATCAAGTGTTTTTTCTCCATCACTTTTATTAGGTAAATTAGTCTCGCCCTTTTTTATTTCTGTTTGAATGGCAAAATCATCATAGCCACCAACTACTACTCCAGAGATATCTCCATTTTTGACTGTTAAATTAAGTGCATTGCCTACATCCAATTCCTCAAATACAACGTCTCCGCCATTTGATGAAATATTTATGTCTCCGGTTACAGCCAAAGCAGAAAGAGATACTTCTTCATTTGTAGTAGATAGTGTAAAATTGTCTAAATAAGCGTTAGGTATTTGCAGCGATATTTTCCTATTATCATCAGAGGCTCTTATTCCAATATAATCCGTCCAGTTCTTATCGCTCACGCCTGTCATCATCAGGACATTTTCATCCGAAACTTTAATATCGTAGTATTCTTTGCTGTTTTCATAATATTTTATGTGAACATGTTCATCATCAGATAAAGAAACTTCAATTTGCCTGTCACGTACATCAATTTTGATCTCATCAATTTCTGTATTTGACGTATAGTTTTTTTCCTCAAAAGGTTCTCCATTTGTTGAGCAACACGTTAAAATAACACAGCTGAGAAAAAAACAAAATGCAATTGAAATAATTTTTTTCATTATAATTCCTCCAAATATTAAAAATTAGACTTCAATATATTTTCCTGACTACGTTGATTAATTATTTATATATATTAATAAATATGCCAAGTCTCTGTCCTCACGCCGTTTTCCTAAACGATATGGTGGTTTTAAAAGCTTTTTGCTAAAATGAATTATAAACTTTTGTGTTGCACAAATGTCAATAGAGAATTAGCTTATTTTGTTAAATAAGACATGAAGATAAAAATCAGGACAACTTAGCAAATCGCCAAGTTGTCCTGCAACAATATAGCATCTATCCTATTTAATCGTCTTGAACAGCCGCTTCAAATTTATCAATTTTATCAGCCTTGCCAATAACAGCTATTATATCACCTTTCTGGAATTTATATTGAGATGGAAATTCTACATCAGTTTGATGGTTGCGCTCTATCGCAATAATATTTACGCCATATACCTTGCGTATATCTATCTCCTGTATGCTGGCACCGATTAGTTTTCCTGTTACCTGAATACGACGTACCTCTACATTGTCATCAAGCGCAACATAATCGAGGAGATTATTGGACACCAATCTTTTACCGAGACGAATAGCCATATCTCTCTCTGGAAAAATAACATCTGCACCAATACGTTTGAGCACTTCGCCATGCACAATATTTGTAGCCTTAGCAATTACATTTTGTATCCCCATACTTACGACTTGCATGGTAATTAAAATACTCATGTCCAGTCGCTCTCCGATACAAACTATAACTGTATCACAATTCTGCAGTCCTATCTCTCTGAGAGCATTTTCATTCAATGCTTCACCAACAAAAGCGAACTCGGTATACCTACGTACTTCCTTTACTCTTT
>CALWYO010000122.1 GCA_944385785.1 uncultured Oscillospiraceae bacterium
AGTCGTATTCTGTCCATGTTCTTTAGTTCTCGCTACACCCACGGCAATCATGGCGGCAATAGGAAACGCAACAAAGCACGGTTTTTTAATCAGCGAAGGAGATGCGCTGGAACGTCTTTCTCAAGTAAGTAAAATAACTTTTGACAAAACAGGGACTTTGACTAATGGATCTCCTCAAGTCATAGCTGTAGAGTCTATACGAAGTGATATTGACAGACAAATGCTATATTCCCTGGCTGCCTCTGCTGAACTTCACTCTGAGCATCCTTTGGGAAAAGCAGTAGTAAATAGCTTTCAAGCCAAATATGGCTTTCTCCCACCTGAACCTATATACTTTAAAATGATTCCCGGCAGGGGCGTATCCGCCACAGTTTCCACCCATAGAATAATTTCGGGAAATGCACAACTACTTTATGAAAACGGAATAGAAACTCCCCCCGGTGCAGAAGCTCACTTGTCTAATGGAAATACAATTATATACATAGCAATAGATGGCCTACCATCTGGATATTTGGCGTTGGCTGACACGGTTCGGTCTGGCAGCACAGAAATAGTCCGTTCTATTCGAAAAATCGGGATAGAGCCTGTACTTTTGACTGGAGATAACGAAAATGCCGCAAAGGCAATAGCCGAAGAGTTAGGTATTTCTGATGTCAGAGCAAATTGTTTACCTGAAGACAAGTTGCAAATAATTGACAGTTTTCAGAAAAAAGGCCAGAAGGTCTGTATGATTGGCGATGGAATAAATGATGCGCCCGCATTAAAAAAAGCCGATGTAGGTATTGCAATGGGTGGGATAGGCAGCGATATAACTGTAGATGCTGCAGACATAGCGCTGGTAGATGATGATATAAAAGAAATACCGCATCTTTTGTCCCTATCCAAAAAAATGATGCAGACAATAAAATGCAATATTACGTTTTCAATGGTGTTAAACTTTTTAGCAATCAGCTTGGCAATTCCAGGAAAACTCAATCCGGTCATAGGAGCTCTCGTCCATAACGCCGGCTCTGTGCTGGTGATAGCAAATTCAGCTTTTTTACTTAGATGGAAGAAAAAGTATCTAAACAAAAAGGAATAATATAAAATATAAAAATGCAGTGGGCAATGATTTGCCCACTGCATTTTCTGGAGGCGACACCCGGATTTGAACCGGGGAATCAGGGTTTTGCAGACCCTTGCCTTACCACTTGGCCATGTCGCCACACGAAAATTAAATAAGAAGCAAAAAACTTTGGAGCGGCTGACGGGGCTCGAACCCGCTACCTCCACCTTGGCAAGGTGGCGCTCTACCAGATGAGCTACAGCCGCAAATATGGTGCCCAGAGCCGGAGTCGAACCAGCGACACGTGGATTTTCAGTCCACTGCTCTACCAGCTGAGCTATCTGGGCATATTGATAATAAATTAGAAGTGGCGACCGAGAAGGGGCTCGAACCCTCGACCTCCAGCGTGACAGGCTGGCGTTCTAACCAACTGAACTACTCGGCCGTATCTAATTGGTGGGAGTAACAGGGCTCGAACCTGTGACCTCCTGCTTGTAAGGCAGGCGCTCTAACCAGCTGAGCTATACTCCCAAGTAAACTGTGAGCCGCAACGGCAAGTGCTATTATACTAAAGCAAGGTATGTTTTGTCAACACTAAAAATGAAATGTTACATATATTTTTTCACAATGTCCTTTCCTCTTAAATTTTCTATAATGGAGAATATTTTCTTCAGTTAGCAGAAACAATACCCTCAGAAGGCAAATACGACCGGAATAATCCATCGTTTTGTATGTCCTTTAGCGTAAACAGAACAAAATTGGAGGGTAGCGTTTTGAAAACCAGAAAAAATATCCATATCAAACCCGCTTTTGTAGCAGTCTTACTCCTTATATCACTTATTGCCGCTGGTTCCATACCTGTCATGGCGGCAGCTTATATTACTACTGCAACAGTCGAAATTTTAAATTCCGCCCCAGTAGCAGAAAATATTCAACTGGAAACTTACAGAGATGTAGCCGTTACCAGTAAATTCACATCTATTGACCCAGAAGGAGATCCTGTCACGTACATGCTTACAGAGGATCCCGGTAAAGGCACAGTAACAATAGACGGTGACAGTTTCACCTATACTCCTTCATCTGGGAAAAAAGGCAAAGATACCTTTACCTATGTTGCAAAGGATGCCTCTGGCAATGTCTCAAATACTGCCACTGTAACAATTAAAATTAAGAAGCAGACTACTGATATAACGTATTCTGATATGGAAGACAGCGATGCATGGTATGAAGCCACAGCTCTCGCGGAAAATGGAATCTTTATTGGAGAGCAAGTAGGCGGCGAGTATCTCTTTTCTCCCGACACACATATAACTCGAGGTGAGTTCCTTGTGATGTGTATGGAGTTAGGTGGATCTGAGCTTTTGTCTGGCATAACAAGAACTGGTTTCTTTGATGATGAAGACATTCCTGTGTGGCAAAAGCCATATGTAACAACAGCCCTGATGTCCGATATCATCAGCGGACGCACGGACAGCATGGGAAGAATAGTCTTTTCTGCAGATGATAACATTACCTTTGCTGAAGCTACAGTAATGCTCAATAACACTCTTGAGATAACAGACGTAAGTAGCACTTCACTTGACTCTGTTCCAACTTGGGCGCAACAGGCCTCTGCTAATCTTGCCTCATGCGATATTATTTCAGAAAATTACGAAAATGTCTCATCTTCACAGCTTACAAGAGCTGATGCAGCTAAAATGTTAGTTCGGGCTATGGACCTGATTGACGACAGAGATGATTCTAACTCATTGCTCAGCTGGGTTTGGGGATGATATGCAAAATTTAAGGGACTGCGTTAAACGCAGTCCCTTAAAACATTACATCCAATTACTTGAGGCCAAATTTCTTGTTGAACTTATCAACACGGCCGCTGGTATCAACCAGTTT
>CALWYO010000123.1 GCA_944385785.1 uncultured Oscillospiraceae bacterium
AGAAAATCGTCCTACGTTACCAATAACAAATTTGTCTTCTACGCCTAGTCTTTTTCTCATTACTTTCCTAACATCTGAATTGTATGCATATTTGATTAGCTCAATTCCATTAGGAATGACCTCATAATTTCCGGCTTTTATTATCGAGTTCGGGAAAAGAAATCTAGCCGCCAAATCAGAGCATGCCCAGTAATTATCACAAATTAATGGTATTAACGGCTTTAATAATGCACTTGCTAGCTTAACTCCAATTCCAGCTGTTCCAAAGCCTGCATTATGGCTATGTATGGTTATATACTTTACCCCACCCAATTTTGCGCCAATAATATTAGTCATATCTGCTGCACTATCTGCATTATAATGTAGAATTTTCACATGATTTTTTTTGCAAACTTTACGTATTTCATTTATTCGCAGAAGCCGCCTTAGTGGTCTTACAGGTACGTTATCAACAGATGCAACCAGTTTTTTGCTACCCATATCAAATACTTTTTCTTCTAATGGCTCTTTCCTATCGTGATACACAAGATAATCAAAATTCACCTTTGAACGATCTATATGAGACTGAATATTTATCATCATATTTGTAACTCCACCCACACCAAGAGGCGCTGTTACAACCACCCTGACTGCTCTATCTTCCATATCTTTACCTCTTAACTTCTGTCCTTTAATTGTATCCTTTCAATTAAAAAACATACCAAAATATATCTTGCATATCCAACAGGTATCTTCTGTTAGGAAACACTTTCAAATGCCTCATCTAAATAGGTATTTGCTCTGTCTCTTAAAATGTTTAATTTTTTATATACGGTATCATAATCTATTGGTTGTGTAATTGCTTCAATTTTTCCATCAAACCGCCTATCCTCTAATCCTAAATTATGGCACAACGTATCTATCCTGGAATTTTTGGAATGCTTAGATTTCTCTGTATATCTGTTAAATACCATAAATTGCTTCTTATGGATAATTGAGAAACACGAACCGTGAAAGGAATCTGTACACACGTATCTCGCACCTCTAAGTAAATTAAGAAAATGATCCGGCGCAACATCATATGCTGTATAATCCCCAAATTTTTCATCTTCCTCTATATACTGATCCAAATGCCGAAGTGCTACAATTTTCAATCCCGTTTTTTCGGCCAGCTTTTTGACAGCAATCCGATGTTGTGAATTATCTCCCAAAAAATATGCAAAAATATATGGCTCGTTAATCCTCTTTTCTACAGGGATGAGTTGCTTCCACCCTTCCTGGTCAAACATAAATACCGGATCAAGTATAGTTGGAACGCTCTTGCCCGTAAGCTCTTTGACGATTTCACTGCCCTGGTTTTCTCGCATACTGATATACTCAATACGATTAAGGAATTTCCTGGTTCTGGAAATCTGATACCACGGAATCCGTTTGACACCAAAGCTTGAGGCATAAGATATTTTTCGGATATTATCTGGTACAAACATTAAGTTGTAATAATTTGTTGGAAGTCCTGCAGGAGACCAAAGCTGATCACTGCCAGTTACAACAGCCTTGTATCTCTCTGCCCCCTTTTTTAGGTTTTTATATCCTACAAATACCGGAGATAGTTTTGTAAAGTGCTCTTTCTTGAACGCTTCAAAAGCTTTCATCCGGATTGCTTCGTTCCGCGCAAATTCTGGATGCTTTTTTAGTCCTTGTTTTTTCTTAAATACTTCATATTTATCATTGAGGAGAATTCCATTTAACAATCTCGGAATAGATCTTATTTTTTCATTTATGGACAGACTTTTTTCATACTGAATTAATTCATAGTCAATTCCTCTCTTCTCCAGCAAACTCACCGTAGCATAAGCCTGAAGCATACCACCATAATTTTCATGAAAGTATTTGATACATACTCCTATCATTTCTTATCACTCCAGAAATATCTGTTAATTGCTTTTACATCGTTATTACCAAAATCACGATCTTCTTGTAATTTCATTCTCTTTTCGAACAGTTTAGCTGTCTCGCCAATAATTCTCGCTGGGTTACCCCCAACAATAGTTCCTGACTCAACATCCTTAGTTACAACACTTCCTGCCGCAATGATACTGTTACTCTTTATATGAACGCCGTACATAATCACACTATGGGCGCCAATCATGACATCATCATCCACTACAATTTTATCAAAATAATATTTTGCCCTATTTTTACTTGTATCAAAATAAGAGCTTTGATTAAATAATAAAAATGCTAAATCATGAGTAACAAAATCCACATCAGCACAAACAGTCACATTGCTTCCAATAGACACAACACTTAGATCCGCAGGAATTTTATTTGGATGCCAATAATTGTTCTCACCAAACGCATAAAAAAGCCCAGATTTTTTTATAATTTCTGCCCTCTTGCCCCCCCCATTTGAGTTAAAGAAGGTAAAAGCCAGTTTCAGCATTAGTATTTTTCTCTTCATCCAATTTGTCACAATAAGCACCTTTAGCCTTTCATCTGCGCCGCAATATCCGCATCCACAATCTCCTCACCAGTCCTGCCCTTAAGCTGCTCTTTACTTGCTTCACTCAGGCCATCGTTAACTACAGCGTTGAAATCACAGGTACTGCACTTGTCCAGCTGCTCTTTCGTCACCTTACCGTCACGGTAATCGCGGCAGATCTTCAGCTCATACATAGAATACGGATGCTTACTGAACAATGCTTTGAATTTATGTACCAGTACCCAAGTTGCCGGCTTCCAAATATACTTATGCATCGCAGGACTCAC
>CALWYO010000124.1 GCA_944385785.1 uncultured Oscillospiraceae bacterium
AAAACACATATGAAATGAAGTCTGACTACTTTCGCGGTAGTTAAGGCCATACTTGACTTAATAAGGAGAGTGAATGTTCATGGAGACATGCAACATTATGATTGTCGGCGTCGGCGGTCAGGGCACATTGCTTGCCAGCCGTTTTCTGGGCAAATTGTTTGTTGACGCCGGCTACGATGTAAAAGTTTCTGAGGTCCACGGCATGAGCCAGAGGGGCGGAAGCGTCGTAACTTACGTCCGTTTTGGAGACAAAGTTTATTCCCCAATAATTGATAAGGGCCAGGCTGACTACATAATTTCTTTTGAGCTGCTGGAGTCTGCCCGCTATCTGGAATATCTAAAAGAGGGCGGCAAACTTATATCCAACAGCCAGCAGATAGATCCAATGCCAGTTATTACCGGTACTGCTGAATACCCTCAGAATCTTCCTGAGAAAATCCGCGGGCTGGGCATAGACGCCGACATATTTGACGCTCTGTCAATAGCCCAGGAAGCCGGTTCCTCAAGGGCCGTAAATATTGCCCTTCTTGGCCGCTTTTCAAAATATTTTGATTTCCCTGAGGAAGCCTGGGATGCTGCCCTTCAGGCGGTGGTCCCTCCCAAATTCCTCGAACTGAACATGAAAGCGTTCTCTTTAGGGCGTAACGCCTGAGAATAACTCCGATCCCCTTTTTAACAATCTAACTGACAACGAAAGGAATGATTCCAATGGAACGGTATTATCAGCCGGAAATAGAGTGTGCCAGCCGTCAGCAGATACTCGATTGGCAGAATGAGCGGCTTGTTAAGCAGGTCCGCCACGTTTGGGACAACGTGCCCTATTATCGCAAAAAAATGGAGGAAAAGAAAGTCACACCGTCAGATATTAAAGGCGTTGAGGATCTTTATAAACTTCCTTTTCTCACTAAAGACGATTTGCGGGAGGCCTATCCATACGGCCTTTTAGCAAAACCCCTTCGCGACTGTGTGAGAATACAGTCTACCTCCGGCACTACCGGCCGCAGAGTAGTCGCCTTTTACACACAGCATGATATTGACCTTTGGGATGAGTGCTGCGCCAGAGCTATTGTGGCGGCTGGCGGTACAAATGAGGACGTCTGCCATGTGTGTTATGGTTATGGTCTTTTCACCGGCGGCCCGGGGCTTAACGGCGGAAGCCATAAGGTGGGATGTCTCACCCTGCCCATGTCCTCCGGCAACACTGACCGTCAGCTTCAGTTCATGGTGGACTTGGGATCTACAATCCTCTGCTGTACTCCCTCTTATGCCGCTTATCTTGCAGAGAGCATAATTGAGCGAGGTCTCAGAGATAAAATCAAGTTAAAAGCCGGTATCTTCGGCGCTGAGGCCTGGAGCGAGGAGATGCGCCAGGACATTCAAAAGAAGCTGGGCATAAAAGCTTACGATATATACGGCCTCACTGAGATTTCCGGACCGGGCGTCAGCTTTGAGTGCTCTGAGCAAACCGGAATGCACATAAACGAGGACCACTTCATAGCTGAGATAATAGACCCAGATACCGGTGAAGTCCTCCCCGAGGGCAGCAAAGGCGAATTGGTGTTCACATCAATAACAAAAGAGGCCTTCCCCCTGCTCCGTTACCGCACTCGCGATATCTGCGTTCTTTCCAGGAAGCCATGCTCCTGCGGGCGCACACATGTTAAGATGTCCAAACCTATGGGCCGCAGTGATGATATGCTTATTATCAAAGGCGTTAACGTATTCCCGTCCCAGATTGAGACAGTCCTTATGGAGCAGGGATACGCCGCCAACTACCAGATTATAGTCGACAGGGTAAATAACTCCGATACCCTTGAGGTACAGGTAGAGATGACCCCTGAGATGTTCTCCGACAAGCTCAGTCAGGTAGCCGAGATGGAAAAGCAACTGGTAGGCGCTCTCAAATCCATGCTGGGTATCCTCTCCAAAGTAACACTGGTTGCCCCTAAAACCATTCAGCGCAGCGAAGGAAAAGCTGTCCGTATAATTGACAAACGTAAAATATGAATTTTAAGGAGGCGCGCAAAATGACTGTAAAACAGATATCCATATTTGTAACAAACATGACTGGCGGCCTGGCGGAAGTGGCTGGTGTATTAGGCAACAGCGGAGTGGATATCCGCGCACTCTCCATTGCCGACACTAAAGATTTTGGTATACTCAGAATAATTGTTGATGATCCCGACAAGGCCCTGGAAGCTCTGTCCAGCAGCGGGTATGTGGCCAAAGTCACAGACGTGTTGGCCGTGCCAATAAACGATGCCCCAGGAGGTCTTGCTGCAGTTCTTTCCGTTCTTGCAGATGCGAATATATTTATTGAATATCTTTACGCTTTTGCCACACGGACTAACGCTCAGGACGCTTACGTCGTCTTACGAGTTCCTGAGAACGAAGCTGCAGAAAAAGCCTTAACTGAAAAAGGAATAAAGCTGCTTGCTCCGGAGGAAATCTACAACATCTGAGAGACGGCAATGCTCTGCCACAGGCTTACAGAAGCATTTATCTCTGTATTTGTTATTGGTAAAAGCACTTTTTTAAAAGTCGGAAGGCTCCGCCGGGATTTTCCCGTCGGAGCCTTCCAATTGCAAGGGAGAAAGTAAAAAAATAATAACTACTCTACACTATGTTTATCACAACAGAGGCTGAAAGCAAAGCAGCGTCAACTAAAAAACAGACATAACTTATCTTGCCAAACCGGAAGCGCCGGTAATCGTGAACGGCATAGCATATTGTGCAAATAAGGGCAGCCGCAGGCATCATCCAGCCTAATACGGCAGTTTTGTCCCCTACTAAGCTGAAAATGTAAGACCACACTATGGCCACGGCCCATACGAATACTGTATAGGTAAGCGTCCCATAACGAAGTTCGTATCTGGTATTTTCGCTGATTGGCCTTCTCATGTTTTCACCTTCCCCAACAGGCGCTGTCCGGATGTTTTAAATATCAAGCCGCCTATAGCCCTCACATGACTATATTCATTATAACAGCCGCAGCCAGCAAAATTACATCCAGCACAATACTTATAACCCCCACCTTACCCAGGATGAAAGCGCGCTTATCGGATATCACGGCGAAGACCGAAAAAGCGGCGGCGCAGGCTATAAAGAACCAGTCCAGATATTGAACGAAACTTCCATCAGCGGGCACGTCCCGCATGATGTACGTTATAATCAGGGCCACAAGACTTATGGCAACCGACCTTGCAAGTTTGCCGAAAATAAGCTCATCCCGTGGCTCAACATTATTGTTCTTATTCATTTCACCGCTCCTTACGCAAAATTGCGTGTGGAAAAATTCCTCTTTCCACAGCCTTACCAGACAACTCCCGCGCTCTCCTTATTCTTCTTATATAACTTGTACTTCTTATACGTCACTATCCCGCCAAATATCAATGCGGCCAGGGCCATCGGTATGTACAGCATATCCGCCCAATTTACCTCCTGGCTGAGCAGGTACCCGTCATAAGTTAGATAAGCAAAAATACCCAATGTGGCGACGCCGAATACCATCAGCGCACATGCAGTAAACCATGGCACCATTTCATAGAAATACCGGTAGTCATACTCGCTGTCCGTGCCCTTAATATATTTCTCCACAGCTTCGATAACAGCATCCACCACAATTATTATATCAACAAGAAACCTGGGCAGCCTAATTAGCATCTGGCTGTCAAAAAGAGTTATGGAATCATAATATGTAGCTATGAATGAGCAAAATTTTACAATTCCAACTATGCCCTCAACGAGCAATATAAATGAAAATAAACTGTAACCCTCCCGTTTACCCACCAGAGCCACCTTCCGTTTTGACATTCCGCCGTCTCAGCTTCAAGATGCCCAAGACGATACCCGCCGCGACAGCGATTACGCCTGTGACCATGCACAGAATATCCATAGTACCCGCGCTCTCTTCTGCCGCTCCGGAGGCGAATACTGTGCGCCCAAAGGCAATGGCAAACTCCGTTCCAAATATGACATAGGCCGCAATGGTAACCCAGTTTGCATATACATACTTATTCTTTACGCTATCCCGACATCCCGCGCCCTTGGCCCGCCGTATTATCGCTGCGATACCCTCGGATAAAAATGCTATGGAAATCAGCAGCCCCATAATCCGGCTTTGAAACCGGCTGCCCCAAAAGCCTCCTGACTCATACGATGGCTTTGCACTGATGCAAAAGACAACTAACCATAATATTCCACAAATCAGGGCAGCTGCTATACCTCCCCAGGATTGTCTGCGCCTCTCCACAACTCCGCCACCTCCATATTCGCACCAGTCCGGCGGCGCTTATACTACTTTATCCGGCCATCGTTACAACGGAAATCACCATCAATATGGCGTCAACTATAAATGTCAGCCAGCTCTTTTCGGTAAAGCCTGTCTTTACAAAGTCGCACACAGCCGCCCCGACAGTCACCAGCAGCACGATTCCAAAGGTTATCAGTACCAGCTGAGGCATGGCGGCCTCAGACAGCGGCTTTGCATAATTGAGCACCTGGAAGGCCCACAAAAACATGGTAAAGGGCAGCATCTCCCTAGCCTCATCCGCACGCCGTCTCTGGGCGCGGCGCTCTTCACGCTCCGCCCGGCGCTGTTCCTTTGTGCCCCTATATTCCTCCGGCTCTCTCTTCACAGGGTCTCACCGCCTTATATATTTGCCTAATCGATTAATATGGCAAGCGTTATAGCCATAAATATCGCGTCTAATATGAGGCTCAGCCAGCTCTTCTCCGTGAATCCTTGCCTTCTGAAATCCACAACCACAGCTATAATGGTAATCAGAACAGCAAAACCGAGCATCACCCACTCCGAACTTCTTCGGTGGGATGGAAATATATTTATGCAGAACACTATTGTCCCTATCCACGATGCCACTGAATAAGGGAGATATTCTCGCTCATCTTCTTCTCTATGGCTTTTCGTCCTACGCTCCTGGGCTTCCGCCCTGCGCTGCTCTTCACTCTTATGATTCTCTTCAGACTTTCTTTTCACAGGGCTTCACCGCCTTGTATATCAATTCGTCCCTTTAAACTTTTACCAGTTACTGCTCAAATATTGAGCTGCATATCCCATCGCCCGTAGGGATAGCAGCGTTGCGCCGCCGGAGCACACTGCACACGCCCTCAACAGGGAAGGCAGCGGCATGATGTCAATTGCCTATTTGTTTACGCCGCCTCAGTTTCATAATGCAAATGACAATGCCTGCCACAACGGCGGCAACACCGGCAACCATACACAGAATATCCATAGCACCCGCGCGCGCTCCTGCCGCTCCGGAGGCGAATACTATGCGTCCAAAGGCAATGGCAAACTCCGTTCCAAATATGATATAGGCCGCAATGGTAACCCAGTTTGCATACACATATTTATTCTTTGTGTTATCCTGCCCCCCTGCACCCTTTACGCGCCGCATTATCGCAGCAATTGCCTCGGATACAAGCGTAATATCAACAAGCAGTCCCATAAGCTGAGTCTGAAACCGGCTGCCCCAGAAACCGCCATCTTCATACGCGGACCCTACAACATACCCAAAGACCGCAAAGCCGGATATTCCAAGCATCAAGGAGATTATTATACCTCTCCAGGGCTCCCTTTTCCTTTCCATAGACGCATACCCCCTACATATATATACCAGGACAGGCAGGCTCCAGCCAGGTGCAGCATGGGCGGGAAGTCTGCCGGTTCTGGCGCCGTACTCATGTCGCGTCAGTCAATCATTATAACAATGGAAATCACCATAAGGATGGCGTCAATTATAAAGGTCATCCAGCTCTTTTCGGTAAAGCCCGTCTTTTTAAAGTCATGCACCGCAGCAACGACAGTCATCAGCACCGCAAGACCGAAAGATACCCAAACCCCATTGGGATGTATCAGGTGCGTCAATGGATTGGAAAATTTGAACACCTTCAAAAGCCACACAACGATGGTATATGGCAGTACTTCCCTCTCATCATCTTCCCTGCGTTGCTGGGCACGGCGTTCTTCAAGCTCCGCCCTGCGCTGCTCTTTCGCGTTTTTGCGCTCTTCCGGCTCTCTTTCCACAGGGCTTCACCGCCTTGTATATTAATTCGTCACTTTAAACCTTTGCCCGTCACTGCTCCAGCTGACCGTAGATCACTTCACCGCGACTTTCCCGGTTTCTATACACCAGCGCTACATTGCCTGACTCCATTTTGATTATGTCCGGCGACCCCCAACCTTCGGGAATTTCCGCGCTGAATACCTGGGTGAGTACCTCTCCG
>CALWYO010000125.1 GCA_944385785.1 uncultured Oscillospiraceae bacterium
CAGGATTTTTCCGGCGCGGACGTTGGCGCTGTAACGGGTACAATACATGACCAGATAATGTCAAGCCTGGTGTCTGGAGTCAATTATCACTACTATGATGACTTTTCATCGCAGCTTATGGCCCTCCAGTCTGGAATTTTAGACGCTGTTATTACAGACATGCCGATAGGACAGCTGGCTGTGGCTATGCAGAGCAGTATGGCGATGTTTCCGGAGGTGCTGGCGCCTGACAGCTATGGTCTTGGGCTGCCAAAAGACAGTCCTCTCACCGACCAGATAAGCGAAATAATAGAGAGATATGAGGCTGACGGAACTCTTGACGCGCTTGCTGAGAAGTGGCTGGGAGCGGATGACAGCATAAAACATATCGATGTGGAAGATTACGATGCCGTCAACGGGACAATCCGGTTTGCCCACGACTCTACCCTTGAACCCATGAGCTATGTGGGCGGCGGGGGAGAATCACTGGGCTATGAAGTTGAGCTTGTATATATGATAGCCCGCGAGTTGGGAATGGGGCTGGAAATCACCCAGACCACATTCAACTCCCTGCTGCCAATGCTTGAGAGCGGTAGAGCGGACATAGTTGCCGGATCTATCAGTATAACTGAGGAACGGCGCGAAAGCATGGATTTCCCCGTCGCTCACTATACAGGCGGCGTCGTGGTCCTCACCAGAGCGGAAGATCAGGGGATTGTTGTTGAGAGCGAAGAAGAGCCTTTCTGGCAGGGTATAATAGAGAGCTTCCGGAGAAACTTTATTGAAGAGGATCGGTGGAAGATGGTCCTTTCCGGTCTGGGGGTTACCTTTGTCATATCGCTGTTTTCGGCAATATTTGGTACTATACTGGGATTTGGACTGTGTATGGTGCGCCGTGGTAAAAGCAAAGTTGCCTCAAAGATAGTTGCAATCTTTGTGAGATTTATCCAGGGCGTGCCGGTGCTGGTTCTCCTGATGGTGCTTTTCTATGTGGTGTTCGCGCAGACCGGCCTTAGCGGAGCGGCAGTCGCTATAGTGGGCTTTACCATAAATTTTGCAGTATACGTCTCGGAAATGATGCGTACCGGCATAGATGCAGTTGATAAGGGCCAGTGGGAGGCGGCTTCTGCACTGGGGTTCGGCAAGGTAAAAACATTTACAAAGATTATTGCGCCACAGGCAGCAAGACAGGTGCTCCCTGTATATCGGGGAGAGTTTATCTCCATGGTCAAGATGACCTCCGTTGTGGGATACATCGCGGTTCAGGACCTGACCCGTGTGACAGATATCATCAGGAGCCGTACTTTTGAGGCACTTCTGCCGCTGATAGTCACCGCGGCTATTTACTTTATACTGGCCTGGGCGCTGACGTTTATCCTGGGCGTATTTGAACGCAAACTGGATCCCAGCAGGAGAAAAAGGGAGATCAAGGGTATAACGCAGGGAATAGCGGCGTCTGCGCCAGCCGCGGTGAATAGGGACGGACAGTCAAAAGAAGAGATAATTACAGTGTCGCATCTTAAAAAGGTCTATCCCAACATAACGCCTCTCAAAGATGTAAACTGCCAGATAAAACGCGGAGATGTAGTATCGATTATTGGACCTTCTGGCACAGGAAAGAGTACGCTGCTCAGATGTATAAACAAACTGGAGACGCCTACCGAAGGTGAGATAACCGTTTTCGGACAGTCCATGACCGGTGCCAAAGGCGCGGAGCTGGCGAAGATCCGTTGCAGGCTTGGAATGGTTTTCCAGAGCTTCAATCTGTTCCCGCACCTTACGGTTATAGAGAACATAATGCTGGCCCCAGTGGAGCTTCTGGGTATAAGCAGAAGCGAAGCGTATGAAAGAGGACTATCTCTTTTGGGCAGCGTTGGATTGGCGGAAAAAGCTCTTAACTATCCCGATGAGTTGTCGGGAGGCCAGCGGCAGAGAGTGGCAATTGCCAGGGCGTTGGCTATGGAGCCGGAGATAGTTCTCTTCGACGAACCAACAAGCGCTCTGGACCCGACGATGGTTGGAGAGGTGCTGTCTGTTATACGAAACCTCGCCCAGCAGGGGCTGACAATGCTTATAGTGACTCATGAGATGAAGTTTGCCAGAGACGTGTCTACCAGAGTCTTCTATATGGATCAGGGCGTTATTTTTGAAGAGGGTACGCCTGAACAAATTTTTGACAACCCCAAGTCAGACAGGTGCAGGGCCTTTGTACACAGATTGAAGACTTTCCACAGAGATTTTGCTACAAAAGATTTCGATTTCCTCGGTGTTGCGTCTGATATAGACAACTTTGCCCGCCGGCAGTTATTGTCTGCTTCAGTGTCTTTGAAGCTGCAGCAGATATTCGAGGAATTGGTGGTGTCCATCATTATACCGAGACTTGATCAAAATCCCAATTTGGACTTTGACGCGCTCTACAGCGAAAACGGACAATGTGAAGTTCAAATTCAATGGCCTGGCGAACAGTTTAATCCAATAGAGCAGGGTGATGAGATAAGCGTTAAATTGGCGCTGGCACGTACCAGAGACAATAAATATGAATACGCCGATGGAATCAACAGGTTGATCGTGGAGTTTTGAGGATTTGCTTTATGGAAAAAGAACTTGCTATAATGCCGAGAATCCTTAGGGATATGAACGACGGTGTCCTGGCTTTGGATACACAGGGAAATATCATATATCTGAACAGTCGCGGCTGTGAACTTTTGGGAGAACGAAAAGATCTGACGGGTGCAAGGTATGCCACGGCCCTTATGGGCAGCGACAGCGATGGAAAAAATGATGCTTTTCATCAGTTTGTACTGGATGCGGTTTACGATAAAGATCACACTCACAACGGCCAGGTAGAATACACGGCTGCCGACGGCACAATAAGATGCCTTTCGATGACATCCTCTTTTCTTAAAAGCGACGACGGGGAGAAGCAGATAGGAGTCGTTGTTCTGTTTGCCGATGTGACAGAAGTCGAGAAACTCCACAGGCAAAGGCGGGAGTCGTCCACCGTTTTTGCTGTTTTGATGATATGCGTCTGCTCCTATCTGTTCCTGTGGAGCCTGCTGAGGTATTTGAATATAGAGCCGCCGGGGTGGGTTATGAACATAATGATAGAGGCCATATCTGTGGTTATGTTCATAATAATCCTGAAGACTACGAGCTTTTCCATTAAAGATATAGGACTTAGAGTGACGAATCCCAAAGGGACATTTGTACCGGATATCTCCATAACTTTGGGCGGATTTGCGCTGCTGGTTTTGGGGAAGGTAGTTCTTCTGCGGGTTGCACCAGGATTCTTCCCGCAGGGAGCACCATTCTGGGACTGGAGCGTGGGAACATTTGCCGATGTAATATATCCGCTCACTGTGGTGCTACAGGAATTCCTGGCAAGAGGGGTAATGCAGGAAAATTTGAGGAGGATTTTTACGGGACGTCATGCTACGGCCATGTCCATAGTGGTTTCTTCTCTGGTATTTGGCGTGCTGCACATAGCTTATGGTTTTGCCTTTATGGTGGGAGCAACGCTTCTTTTGGGAGTTTTGGGAATTTTTTATCACAAACAGGGAAACATCTGGGGATTGTGCATTATACATTATGTGCTGGGAGAGGCCGCTACTTTCCTGAGGTATATTATATGACCATATCTGTTATGAACGGTGTCTGGTGGGCAGTAATTGGCGTATTTGCTGTGGGCGCTATAGTAATATGGCGCCTGGGAAGGAGCGGCAAAGGGGATAATCAGAAGTTTTTAACTGTGTTTTCTGTAATTACTTTGCTGTATCTCTTCTTATATAAAAGTCTGCTGGCAATGTTTACGGACTTTGATTTTGACGTGTGGAACGAGCTGCCGCTTCAACCCTGCAACTTAGTGGCGCTGCTGGCGGTGCCGGCGATACTTTTAAAAGGACGATGGGGACATATTTTAAAGTGCTATTGCTTTTATGGCGGAGTAATTTTTGCCCCAGTGGCGTTTCTTATGCCTGTAGAGGGATTTTCAGGCGTACCGGTCCTGTCTGTTAACGCCATTGGTTTTTATGGTTTCCACGGGATGGTGCTTTTGCTGTCGATAAATATGGCCACCCTTAAAATTTACAGGCCTCGCTACAGGGACCTGCCTGTAGCGGTGACTGGACTGGCAGTTACTGGGGGAATAGCGCACCTGATAAATATGATTTTAAGGTCTACCGTGTACAGCGAAGCGAATTATTTCTACACATACGGACTTGAGGACAACGTAATAGTGGAGGCATTACGCAGTGTGATTCCATGGGACTTTGTATATATGCTGCCGCTGCTCCTGGTGTTCCTTGGACTGTGTGCATTGGTGACATTTGTATCCAGTAGCCTTTGCGGCTGGG
>CALWYO010000126.1 GCA_944385785.1 uncultured Oscillospiraceae bacterium
CACCGCTGTCTGGACGCTTGACGCCCCAGATGTGATAATCACAGGCGAAACCCAGGGCACATATAACAACGGCCAAACCGTCGTGACCCTGACAGCCAACGCAACCCACTCCGCTGGCGACAGCATAAGTTATACCTACAAATGGTATAAAGAAAATGACGGCGGCGCCGACACCCCTGCGGGGACTGACAAGACGCTGTCCCTTCGCAACGTATCGGACAGCGGTGTATACTACGTGGCAGTAACCGCCTCAGACGGGACGTTAAGCAGCGATGAAATAAACAGCGAGACTGTAACCGTTACCATCTCCCCTGCCCCACAGCAGGCGCCGGCGCTGGGCGATGGGTACACGATAGACTATGTTCACGAGACGATTACCGTAGAGACGGGCTATCAGGTCTTTACGGCTCAGGAGAGCGGCCTGGAGATAACCGGCGGCAGCATCACAGAGTATATAGATGGGACGCTGCACGTCCGCCTGGCCGGCGATGAAAACCACCAGCCCTCCGAATGGACTGAGCTTAACCTTGTGCGGCCGGAGGCCCCTGAAGTCTCCGAGCCATCACGGGATGGCGTCACCGACAGCACAATAACCATCGCGGTCCAGGCCGGCTATGAGTACGTCATCTCAAATAGCCCCTCCGCCCCCACAGGCGTAAGCTGGTCCGGCCAGGACGGTTATCTCCGTCCCGACTCCCACGGCAGCCATACCTTTGATAACCTCTCTGAGGGTACTACATACTATCTGTACGTACGCAGCGCCGCCACAGGCAGCCAGTTTGCCTCCTCCCCGGCGAAACTTGAGATTTCCACCAAGGGCAATCAAACGGCTCCCAACGCCCCTTCGGCCTCATCGGTTACGGAATCGTCTGTCACTATAGACAGCGTCCCTGGCCAGGAGTACATCATCCTTCCGGCAGGCGATATGCCGGAAGCCCAGGACTGGGCTGACGCCAAAGCTGGTGGCGGCAGCCTTACGTTCGATAATCTTGACCCCGCCAGCGAGTACACTGTCTACACCCGCAAAGAGGGCAGCGGCCAACTGATGCCCTCTGAGCCATCCGGCCTTTCGGTGACCACAGCAGCCAAAACGCCGGAGGCCGGTCAGGGCTATGAGACAGATTACAGCGGCGAGGAAATCGCCGTAGAAGATGGCTATCAGGTCAGCGGCGACGGCGGCAAGACGTGGATCTCCGGACCCCAGAGCGTGACTCTCACCCCAGGCGGCAGCTATTTAGTACGCGTGGAGGAGGAGGGCGGAGTTCCTGCATCAGCAGCTGTGGAATTTACTATCGCCCAGAGGCCCGAGGCCACAGGAGACGCCATAGCTGTCACAGGTGAGACCATACTCGATAAAGGTGACGGGAAAATCACCGGCATCACCGGTGAGATGGAGTACAGCACCGACAACGGCAGGACCTGGGAGAGCGGTCCGGCCAACCTTGAAGACCTAAAGGCTGGAACACAGGTTATCATCAGGGTATCTGCCACCGCCTCCGCTCCCCACGGTGAGGCGCAGGTATACACCGTCCCCGCCGGCACCGCCACATTGACTGTGGCTTTCGACTCCGCCGGCGGCAGTCCTGTGGAAGGCCTTCAGGGTATCCCCTATAACGGCGCTATTGCCTCTCCGGCAGAGCCTCAGCGCCAGGGCTACACCTTTGTCGGGTGGTACCTGAGGGACAATCAGTTCGACTTTGGCACAAAAATAACCGATAATATCACGCTGACGGCCCATTGGTCCCTGGATGCGCCCGCAGCGGCCGTATCCTCAACTGCCGCCGATCAGGTGATATACGGCACCTCCATAACGCTGACGGCCCGTCCGCTCCACCAGGCTGCGGAGGCAGAGGGTATAGAGTTCTCGTATCAGTGGTACAAGGACGGGACAGAGCTTTATGGTCAGACTGGCGAGAGCCTGGTACTCTATGATACATCCGACACCGGCAGCTATACCGTCCACGTTACGGCCTCCGACAACAGCGGACACATTAGCCAATATGCTGAAAGCGCGCCTTTTGCTGCGGATATAGCCCCCAAGGCCATAACAGGCACATGGGTGGGGCTCCGACAGGTGTACGGCAGTACGGAACCTGTGACGATGCTGCTCTCAGGACTTGAATACTCCGACAATGTGACGGCCACCGTCACCGGCGGCGGCTCCGAGGCCGGCAGCTACTCCCTTTATGCATCGCTCAGCAGCGGTAACTACACTCTGAAAAATCCAGCAGGCACACTTATAGTCGAAAAAAAGCCGGTTATATTTACCGTATCGGGCAATGCTGTCCAGGAAGGTCAGCCGGTTAATGTGGAAATAACGGCCCAGGGTTGCAGCCAGGACGACTACACCGTTATCTACATGCAGGACGGTCTGTCCGCCGGCACGCCGGACAACCCGCCGGCTCAGGTCGGGCAGTATGAGATATGGGTAAACATAACCAACGACAACATGTGTATGACCGACGGCAGCAGTCAGATGCAGGTGGGTATCCTGACCATAAGCTCCGCATCTCCCAGTGCATACGACGTCGTATTCAACCCAGGCGTCCAGGATATCGGCCAGTCCTTTGTGCTGACGGCGTCAGGCGGCTCAGTTATGCACCTTCCAGAAAACAGTTTCACATATGAAGGCCATGTTTTCACAGGCTGGAGCAACGGAAATCAGGTGTACTCCCCAGGGGACCCGTACACTCTCCCATACAGGGACACAGAGTTTACAGCCCTCTGGCAGGCTGTGTTCTCCGTAACGGCAACCGTCCAGGAGGAGACAGACTCCGGCAGGCAGCCTCTTGACGGCGCCGTGGTGGAACTCTGGTACGGCTCAAGCCTTATAGAGCGGGGCGTTACAAGTTCCGGCGGGTCAATAACATTTGCAAATCTTGTGCCAGGCACATATAACCTGGCAGTTTCCCAGGGCCAGCGTATCGTTACCACGAAGGTCATAATCACCGATCAGGATAAGGAGTGCGATGCCGTACTGCCTCAGTACTCCACCAACTCCATAGTCAACGTCTCCCAGGGCAGTCCTGCGGTAATCGTGGGCAACCTGGAGCAGGTATTCAACCAGGAGGAATACGATCAGGTCTACACACAGGAGGACGCCGAAAAAGCTCAGAACGGCGCCAGAGTCGATATAACCCTGTCAGCGGAAAAGCGGGATCCCTCTCTGGAGGCGTCCGATCAGCAGCTGCAAAACGACATGGAGCTTATTGAGAACGACGCCCCATCCAATATGAGCGTTGGCCTTGTGATGGACTATTCTCTCACCAAAACTGTCACTGAGAGCGGCCAGCAGCCTGTCAGCACACGACTGAGCTATTCAAACGTGCTCCTGGAGCTTATTGTACCGATACCCGTACAGTTACAGGGAATGGATGTGTACTATGTGTACCGAAGCCACAGAGATGGCGGCAGTTCCCAGGCCCAGCGTCTCACTGAAAATCCTGAGCAGGGCCAGGAGGGATTTGTGGTAAGCCAGGATGGCAAATACATAACAATTTATGCCGACAAGTTCTCCACATACGTGCTCGGTTACGCCAATATACCCGTTGCGCCGGGCACTCAGAACGGTCCCACTGTAAATCAGTCGGGACACGGCACCGTCTCCGTATCGCCTCTATACCCTGTAACCGGCGGCACTGTGACTGTTACAGCGACGCCGGAGGAGGGATATCACGTGGGAGAGATAGTCGTCACAGATGGAGACGGCAATCCTGTGGAACTGACAGATCTGGGCGGCGGCGAATATACATTTACCCAGCCCCAGGGGGCGGTGACTATCACGGTTGCTTTTGTAAAGTCAAGCCCCACAGCCCAGTGTCCCAGGGACGAGAGCTGCCCAATGTCTGAATACAGCGATCTTCCTATGGACGCCTGGTACCACGACGGAGTCCACTACTGCCTGGATGCGGGTCTGATGGAGGGCTTCGGCGGCGGAATCTTCTCTCCCGAGCTGGATACCTCCAGGGCCATGCTTGTCACAATACTCTGGAGGATTGAGGGACAGCCCCAGGCGGAATACAGCGGCGATTACTCCGACGTCACATCAGTCAACTGGTTTGCCCAGGCCATCGGCTGGGCAACTCAGCAGGGGATTGTAAACGGATACGACAACGGCAAGTTTGGTCCCAACGATACGGTGACACGCCAGCAGATGGTGACGATCCTGTACAGGTACTGTCAATATAAAGGGCGGGACATCTCAGCGGGCGATGACACCAACATCTTAAGCTACCTTGACGCAGCCTCAATAAGCGAATACGCCGTACCTGCCATGCAGTGGGCCTGCGGATGCGGGCTTGTGAACGGCGTGGGCCAGGGCCTTTTAGATCCAAGAGGCGCCACAACCCGCGCCCAGGCCGCAACTTTGATAATGCGGTTTTTAGAGATGATATAGTCTGAAGGCCGCACGCAACAGCATGCAAATGGGCCGCCGATAATTCGGCGGCCCATCTATTTTATACAGTTTTCTTGTCAGTCCTGGACATCTATAATGACCTTCATGGTGCTCTCCCGATTTTCATCTATATACCTGTAGGCGTCCAGATAATTCTTAAATTTAAAATGAGTGCTTATAAGGGGTTTCAAGTTAATTTTCCCCTGGCTGACCCATTCAATTGCGTCAAGATAGTCCTGATGCCGGTACATCATGGAGGTATCCAGCGTCAGCTCATGGTCATTAAGCACAGCCAGATCCACATTGGCCATGGCGCCAAACACCGCCACCAATATTATCGTACTTCCTTTTCTGGCGCAGCGGATGGCCTGATTTATTGTGGTATCGGTGCCGGCGCAATCATAGTAGTAGTCGCACTTATCCGGCCCGAAGCAGTCCACCAGGGCCTCATTGAAGTCGTTGTCCCTGGTATTCACCACATAATCCGCACCCACGCTTTTGGCAAGGCGCAACCTCAGGTCTGAGATATCGGTCATCATTACCTTTCTGGCTCCGGCAGCCTTGCAGGACTGGCAAAGGAGTATCCCTATAGGTCCGGCTCCCAGAATCGCAACTGTGGCGTCTTTCATATCTACTCTCTTCGCCGCATGGACAGTCACTGCCAGAGGCTCGATCATGGCTCCCTCGTCAAGGGTCATATTCTCCGGCAGTATGTCCACCTTGGACTCAGGAACTACAAAATATTCACTGGCGGCGCCTGTGGTCTGGAAACCCATTACCTTCAGATTCTCGCACAGATTGTACTTTCCGTGGGTGCAGGGATAGCACTCCCCGCAAAATACCTGGGGTTCAAAAGTTACCTTTTGCCCCACCTTGAACTTCCCGTCCACCTCCTGCCCCAGCTCCTGTATGTAACCGGAGCACTCGTGTCCCTGGGTCACGGGATATGACGTAAAGGGGTGCGTACCATGATAAACGTGTATGTCTGAACCGCAAACGCCAATACGCATCATCTTTATCAGTATCTCGCCCTGTCCCGGCTCCGGCCTTGGAACCTGGCGGAAAGCTATCTCCTTGGGCGCCGTCATTACCTGTTGCAGCATACAGCTTTAACCTCCTATAAATATTCCGCATATTCTGCGGCTATTCCGACGCAGCTTCAGACATATCTGAAGCTGCGTCTGCTGTTCCCACACATAACTTCAACCGCTTTTACAATGCTCTATATTTTAGCTCGGTGAGTGCCGCGAAGTATTCGCGGCACTCACCGACTTGAAACTGTCACAGTATTTTTCTGGCAAGACGTATTATAAAATAGATGAATACAAGTCCCAGCACAAGCTCCAGCGCAATTCTGATTATAACTCCTATAACGCCAAGAGCCGCAAATAGAGCGCCAAAAACCAGAAGATTCAGCAGCCACAACACCAATCTCACAAAGACCAGCGCCACAGCTCCCACAAGGGCGTATATAACACCTTTTTCCCTGTCTCCGCCCCGACTTCCCAGGAAGTATCCGGCTGCCGCACCTATTATAACAGTGACTATCCAAGAGAGCACTACAACCTCTCCCCTCTAAAAATGTTGCCTTAAAGCGCCTTTTCCAGATTCGCCCTTATAGCCGCAATGAATCCGGCTGTATCTACCTTCTGAACGTCTTCATCCTTGCACAAAAGCGCCAGATCTCCGGTCATGATGCCTGAATCTATAGTGTCAAGGCAAGCCTTGTCAAGTTTATCGGCAAAGTCTGAAAGGGCCTTGTTTCCGTCCAGCTCTCCTCTTTTACGCAGAGCCCCGGTCCAGGCAAATATAGTCGCCACCGGATTTGTTGAGGTTGTCTCACCCTTTAAGTATCTATAGTAGTGCCTTGTAACCGTGCCGTGGGCGGCCTCATATTCAAAATATCCAAAAGGCGACACCAGTACGGAAGTCATCATAGCCAGGGATCCATAAGCTGTAGACACCATATCGCTCATAACGTCTCCGTCATAATTCTTAAGAGCCCATACAAAGCCGCCCTTTGAACGGATTACCCTGGCGACTGCATCGTCTATCAGCGTGTAGAAGTACTCTATACCGGCCTCTTCAAACTTATCCTTATACTCCTCATCGTATATGCGCTGGAATATGAGTTTGAAGGTCTGGTCGTACTGCTTGGAAATAGTATCCTTGGTTGAGAACCACAGATCCTGTTTCTCCGAGAGGGCATATTCAAAGCATGAGCGGGCAAAAGCCTCAATGGAGCTGTCCTTGTTGTAATTTCCCTGGAGCACTCCGGCGCATTCAAAGTCGTATATCGTCTCGCGGAATGTCTCGCCATTCTCACCGGTAAATACAAGTTCAGCTTTTCCAGGTCCTGGCACTCTGTACTCAGCGGCCTTATATATGTCTCCATAAGCGTGACGGGCTATTGTAATAGGCGCCTGCCAGCTTACAACGCAGGGTTTTATGCGCTTTACCATTATGGGCGCGCGGAATACGGTACCGTCCAGCGCCGCCCTTATAGTCGCGTTGGGGCTCTTCCACATACTTTTGAGGCCATATTCTTCGACTCTCTGTGCATTGGCTGTAATTGTAGCGCATTTAACGGCCACTTTCAGACGTTTTGTAGCCTCGGCGGCATCGATAGTCACCTGGTCGTCTGTCTCGTCCCTGTGCTTGAGGCCAAGGTCATAGTACTCTGTATTAAGTTCGACAAATGGTGAGATAAGCTCGTCCTTAATCATCTGCCAGATGATCCTGGTCATCTCGTCGCCGTCCATCTCAACGATGGGGTTCATCTTTATTTTTTCCATTACCTGACCTCACTTTTCATTCTTTATTCTGGGCGGCGTACCAGTTCATAAGGCAGCCTTCCAATATAATTTCCCGCTCTTTCTGAGTGAGTTCCGGAAGATGCAGCATGACATCGCTGACTTTTCCATCTTTCACTGCCTTCGCAGGGATATCCTTGGCGTCAGCCATAACTGCATCCCTTATGCCGGGTACAAATATATAGTCTCCAGGCTCATAGGGGAAATCTGCTCCCTCATCTATGTTGAATGGCAGCATACCCCAGTTGATGCAGTTAGAACGGTAACGCTTTGTAGCATATTCGTAGCATATGTTGGCGCACCCGCCCAGCACCCGCTGGCATGAGGCGGCCTGTTCCCTGGCTGAACCATCTCCCGGTTTATTGGCAAATACTGCGGAGCCTATTGAGCAGTCTGCAAGCGCCTCTCTTTCTCTTCCCAGGGCGCTCCACACGTCAAGTATCTTCTGAGATGGCTCCCCTGCTGTCCTGGCTGTCTCTTCAGCCCTTATTCTTTCTGTCCTGCCCACATATTCCGGATCGCGGCGGGACAGAGCGAAAGTGGCAAGTTTTAAAGGATTTGAACGGTAGCTTGAAGTGTCTCCCGATGGTATAAGCTCGTCAGTGGTGGTGACTGGATCTCTGATAACGCTGGCCAGCTCAATAAGAAGATCCTTGCTGAGGGCCGGTATATCCGGCCACTCGGTAATGTTCGGACCAAGCCGTAACTGCACCGAAGGATCCGCTTTTCCAAAGCCCTGGTACACGCGCTTTTCATACGCGCTTCTGTCATAACGCCTCTCAACTGGAGCCGGTGGGCAGTAGTCAATATCTGTAGCCGCAGTCAGGATACCGCCGTTTCTGGCTGTCGCGGCAATGCTCCTTGCATCCATTAATGCTACGGCAGCAATCTGTCCGTCAGACGGTTTTGACCCCTCCCTGTTGGGGAAATTCCTGGTTACATGGCGGATAGAGAAACCGTCGTTGGCAGGGACATCCCCCGCGCCAAAGCACGGACCGCAGAAGCTGGGCTTAAATACCGCTCCCGCACGGGTAAGATTCATAGTCACTCCATTTGCCATAAGTTCCATAGCGACGGGTATGCTTGGCGGATAGACGGTAAGGCCGAAATAGCCGCTGCCGATGGATCCGCTCTCCAGTATTGCCGCCGCCTCTGCAATATTATCGTACATGCCGCCTGAGCAACCGGCTATAACGCCTTGATCGCACTGAAGTTTTCCGTCTATTATCTTGCTTAAAAGGTCCAGCTTTACCTTACCCTCAAATTTCTCAAATGCAGATTTTTCAGTCTCTCTGAGTATGTCTCCAAGGTTCTCCTGAAGCTGGTGTATGGTATACGCCTCAGAGGGATGGAAGGGCATGGCTATCATGGGTTCCACCGACGCAAGGTCAATCTCTATGAGCGAATCGTAGTACGCCCCATCCGCCGGCTCCATCTTGCTGTAGTCCTGGGAGCGCCCATGGACTGTATAATATTCCTCAACCAGGCTGTCAGTCTCCCAAATTGATGAGAGGCACGCAGTCTCAGTAGTCATAACGTCAATGCCTATGCGGAAATCCATGGGCAGTTTTGCAATACCCGGACCGGCAAATTCCAGAACTTTGTTCTTCACAAATCCGTTTTTATATACGGCTCCGCACAAAGCGATAGCCACATCCTGAGGACCTACGCCACGACGAGGCTCTCCCGTAAGATATATTAGTACAGTCTGCGGGTATGCAATATCATATGTGGCCGAAAGAAGCTGTTTAACAAGTTCCGGACCTCCCTCGCCGACGCCCATGGTGCCCAGTGCGCCGTAGCGCGTGTGGCTGTCCGAACCCAGTATCATTCTTCCGCAACCGGCCATCTCTTCCCTGGCATATTGATGTATCACCGCCATGCTGGGCGGCACAAATATCCCGCCGTATTTCTTTGCCGCCGAGAGTCCGAAGGCATGGTCATCAGCATTGATTGTACCTCCAACAGCGCAAAGGGAATTATGGCAGTTGGTCATCACATATGGCACAGGGAACCTGGTAAGCCCGCTGCCTTTTGCAGTCTGAATGATACCCACATATGTTATATCATGGGATATCAGGCTGTCAAAACGTATCCTAAGGTCGCTGTCATTATCCCCCTGGTTATGAGACGACAGAATACCATAAGCCATTGTTCTCTTGCGTCCCTCTTCTGGCGATGTCCCATTTCCAGTTGGACTGGGCGCGCCATTATTCCAGAAAACGCCATTATCATGTAGCCTTATCAATGCTCTCACCTCTCGTTAATATTCCATTTTGCAGTATACCAATAAAAGTGAAAACATGCAAGCGTGGGGCCGCCTTTTTGCAGTGTTTTTTGGTCACAAAATAATATTTTGAATTTTCGATTATAAATCTTGCGTATTTCCACAAGTTCTTCACGTATTATCAGGTCTCTTTCGTCCATTTTTGCATAATTAATTTTTGAACTTGCATTTTGTGAATATCTGATATATAATATGGGGGCTCAGCAACTACTGTTGCGCTTTTCACACATCTCAAAAATGAAAGAAGGTCCTGCCAATGGATGCAGAAAATTTCACCTCGCCACGGGAGTATGCCAAGTCCCTGGTAGAGCAGCTAAAGATAGATTACGCCATTGACCCAGAGTTCTATGAGGGCGAAAGCATGAAACGCGGCCTGAGAAACTCTGATGGTTCCGGCGTTATTGTCGGCGCCTCCAAAATCGGCAGCGTCCAGGGATATTACGTTCAGGATGGCATGCGTATGCCCCAGCCTGGGCATCTATATTACAGGGGTATAGATATCGAAGAGATTGTGAACGCCCACAAAGCAAACAATACTTTTGGATATGAGGAAGTGGCGTATCTGCTTCTCTACGGAAACCTGCCTAACCGGTCCCAGGCGGAGCTTTTTAACAAGGTCCTGTCAAAGGCTAAATCCCTGCCGGAGCGTTTCTTTGAAAACGAAGTGTTTAAGACGCCCTGCCGTGACATAATGAACACCCTCTCCAGGTGTGCTCTGTCACTTTACGCCTATGACGACAACCCCGACGATATCTCAATTGACAACGTACTGCTTCAATCAATAGAGCTGATCGCCAGGTTCCCCACCATCGTGGCCCAGGCATACGCCATGAAGCGTCACTATTTTAATGGTGAATCTCTGTATATCCACAATCCAAAGGAAAATCTGTCAATGGCACAGAACTTCCTGCGTCTTGTCCGCCACGACAAGAGCTACACAGACAAAGAGGCCAAACTCCTTGACACGCTTCTGATGCTGCACGCAGAGCACTCAGGCGGCAACAACTCCACTTTTGCCTGCCGCATTGTGACCTCATCCAATACTGACACATATAGCGCCATATCTGCGGCCATAGGCTCTTTAAAGGGCCCCCTCCACGGCGGGGCAAACTCCGCTGTGATGGGCATGATACACGATATCCAGGAGAACGTACGGGACATAAACGATAACGATGAGATGTCCGCATATCTTGATAAGCTCCTTGAAGGGGAAGCCGGCGACCGTTCAGGAAAACTCTATGGAATCGGCCACGCTGTATACACAATGTCCGATCCCCGTGCTATCATACTCAAGAAGTTTATCCGCGAGCTGGCTGAAGAACAGGGCGGCAGCGATGAATTTGTCGTCGCTCAGAAGGTGGAAGAGCTTGGTGTACCAAAATTAATGGCACGGAAACACATGACAGTACCCATCTGTGCAAACGTGGATCTGTACTCCGGCATAGTGTACAGCATGCTGGGTATCCCCGAGGACCTCTACACGCCGCTTTTTGCCGTGGCGCGTATCTCCGGCTGGTGCGCCCATCGTCTGGAGGAACTTATTACCGGCGCAAAACTTATACGTCCGGCGTATCGTTCCGCAGTATATCACCGGCCATACGTGCCAATAGACGAGAGATAAATTTGTAAACTGTTCTCGCCACAATATGATTTGGGAAATCTGTAATTTAGTTGTAAAGGCTCCATGTATGGAATCTTCCATACATGGAGCTCTTTTTATCTATTGTCCATAGAAATAACAGGAAGTCAATATCCTGCTGATTTCAAATCTTCAATCCAGTAATTTGATATGTCTATTAAAAATTTACTAAATTCGCGAAAATCAGCTCGTTTTCTGAAATTTGTCTCTGTCAATAAAACTCTTAAACCGGTTACCTAATTACATCAGACCAGGAGATGTCCCAGATAGACAGATTGTCAACGTCATTATAAAGCACATATAAAATTGTTTTATATTTAATTTCTCCATATTTCGTATGTCAAATTTACAACTCCAGCTCGTAGCTCCGCTCCAATTGGGCAGCACTTCCAACAAGGTGAAACCCAAAAGAATATGGCAAGTTCCCCGCATTTTTGTCTGTGCCGTCTATCCTAATAATTACTTTTTTAACTCCTTGTATTTTCAGTCCGCGCAGAATATGCTCCATAGCTTTTTCTTCAAGTCCTTTATGCCAAAATTTACTATCTAACATAAATCGGTAGATGGTCGCTGTATCAGCTTGTTCCTCTGTACGCCGATACATGAAAAAGCCGATCAGCACCTTGTTGTGATAAATGGCATAGGGGTGCATTTCTGAATCATATTTCGCCTCTGCTATGGAAATTGCATTACAGCAAGAGCACCCCTTCGTTATCGTACCAACGCCGTTTCGGTCTGTTGACAAGCCGCATACGTCCAATATATTTTGTGCGTCAACTGCTTTTATCTGAATCACGTGGTTTCCTCTTCTCTATAGCGTTTTTCTTTTCAATACTGCCAGACCTGCTATAGATAATGCCGCGCTTAACAACAGGCAAATACCAACATGTAATGGGGCGTTGCTGTTGAGCATAACCAGCTGGAAAAACTCACTCAGTACGGAGCGCAAGGGCGCAATCGGAGTAAAAATGCAGATTATTGCAACAAGTACAAAATCTGTCAGCCAGCCATACCAATTGGCCTGCATTGATAACAGCACTTGCAGAGAAACCATAACCAGCACCAGAAAGAACATCTGCTGTAATCCTGCGGCAATGAGTCCGTTTTCCGTCCACCCGCACACATCCATCAAATTAATTACCGTCTGGGCCGGATATATCGGGTCAATTAATTGATGAACAGCTGTGTTGACAAGTGAAATGCAGAGGGCCAGAATCCCATAACCGGCAAGGCAGCCCGAGTAGTAGTCTTTTTTGCTTGCTCCCAAGTGCATGAGCTTTGAGAAATCATAAAACACAAAAAAGAACGGCGTCATTCCGGCAAGCAGCCAGGTATAGTTCCCATTGCTTAGCACCACGTCGCCGGAAGATGTGGCGCAGATCACCACCAGCACTGTAAGGATGAAGCTGATTTTGTTGCTGGCAAGCAGGCGTTTTACAACGGCGAAAATAGCAGTCATCTTGTTGTACCTCCCTTATGTCCGACTATTTGAATAAAGAAATCCTGCAAAGGCAGCTGGTGAATTTCCAAAGAAGCTGTCTGCCCTGGTGGATTGTCAAAGATATAGCTGGTGACCAGCCCACCAACGGCATCCTGGCCGATGACATTTAATCCCTGGGTAGCAGCTTCCACATCTTTTTGCAGCCCGCTGATGCTGAATGCTTTTGTTTCCACCGATTGCAATGTATCAAAGAAGCGGATGCTTCCTCTATCGATTATGATGAGTTTCTGAATCGTTTTTGCAATCTCTTCAATGATATGGGTGGATACGATAATAATTCGCGGGTGTTTTTGGAAACTCTCCGCCAACATATTGTAAAACTCCACCCGCATAATCGCATCAAAGCCCAGGACTGGTTCGTCTAAAAGAACGACTCTTTTATTGCTTGCCAAGCAGATAATTGTGGAAACCATGGTTTTCATACCAAGGGAGAGATGGTTAAACTTCTTTTTTCCGTCAAGCTCAAAACGCTCCATCATCTCCGATGCAAAGTCATAATCGTAGTTGGGGTTTACTTCGGAGGCAATTTTCAGCAGCTTTCCCACTGGAAGATTAAAATGTCTGGCAAAGTTTTCAATATAGCTGACGCCCGTATCCAACGTGGACGTGGAAATTTGCTTACCGTCAACCATAATCACGCCGCTTGTAATATTCTGATACCCCGCAATCGATTTGAGAAGTGTCGTTTTGCCTGCGCCATTTCGTCCAAGCAGACAATATATACCTGGTTCATCAATAGAAATGGTGATATTTTTTAGTACGGCCGCCTGTCCGTACCGTTTTGTCACCTGTCTGAGGTCTATCATTCGTCTGTCCCTCCTAATAGCATGGCCTGTTGATTTTCAAAATGTTCTATGCTAAAATGGATTATAAACTTTTGTGTAGCACAAATGTCAACAGGAGAACATAAAATGACAAAATATTTTTCTGTGGGAGAAGCAGCAAAATTAGTCAATACGACAAGCGAGACGCTGCGGCACTATGACCGCATCGGGTTAGTGAAACCAAGCAAAAGGGACGAATGGACAAATTACCGCTATTATACCCAGCAGGACATTGTCCGTCTGAATACAGTGCGGGCTTTACAACTGATGGATTTATCTTTGCAGGAGATAAAAGAGGTTCTGGAATATGACGATCTTGAAAAAATTATCGACTTTTTAGCTCAGACGGAGAAAAAGGCCGATGAGAAAATTGCAGCACTCCAGTACAGTAAAGCCAAGATTCAGCTGGCAAAATCGGACTACGAGGAGAAATTGCGGGCCCGTGAAAGTCTAAACGGCCCAGTTCTCAGAGACATTCCAGAGCGGGTTATTTTGCTGTCAGATACTTTGGAAGCGCCAACACTTGACAATCTCTGGAATTATCACCGCCATTTCTATGCCGAAATTGCCCCCGATCTAAAGGAAGAATTTTCTTTTGAAGATTTAGCTGGAATCTACACAGAAAACGGCAGAGCACGGCTCTTTGCCGTCTGTACCCATTACGCGAAGATAGACGGACTAAAAGTACTGCCAAGGGGAAAATACCTCTGCGCCAACTGTACGGAGGAAAAAAGGGAACAGACGTTGGGCGAATTAGTACATATCGCTCAAACTAAATATGGTGTAATGCCAGCTTTTACTGTACAGCTTATTGTTGTATCCGGTATCTTGCAGTGGAATTATGAAGTTCAGGTTTATGTTGACAGATAAGGCAGCTTAGCCTTGCTTCCCCGCTCTGCATTTTTATCTTTTTCTGATGGTATAAGCTGAGACTTCCTTTTAAAACGGGATAGCGGATTGTAAGCAAGTCTATTTAAAGACTTCCTTAGTTGAAATAGAATGTTTCAAAATAGGTTCTCAATAATTACGCACAAAAATTGGCCCTCAAAAGAAGCTGATTTCGCTTCTTTTAAGGGCCAATTCTCATAACCGTCCCAAGTTCACTACAGGCTGCTATTGCATTTTTGTTTTGCAGCAATGCCTGTAGAAGATGCTACTCTCCTTATGAACCCGCGGCTTTAATCTCAGCATTTATTGTTTTATGCTCATTTTACGCCATTTTGAAAGTGCTCTCGTAGACCGGCTCTTTTGTCTCCATTTCAACGCTGTCGTTATTCGCAGCAAAGTGGAACATAAGTCTGAAAATATCCACAGGATCACCGTCCACAGCCTGCGCTATCTCCTGGGCTGTCATAGCCTTGCCGGAGCTTGCCAGAGCTTTAAGGGATGCATTTTTCAAGTCAATAAGTCCATTTGCGGCCTTCTTGCCAAACTCCACCGCAGGCTGGTGATAGGCGTTAATATGGATCAGTTGAGCATAGATGCTGACGGTTCTCTCGAAAAGGGCGATAAGCTGTCCCACATTATAGGCGTCAGCGGCGGGGACAGTCAATATCATTGTCCTCTTCCCCTTATTTTCCAACGCCTTTTTGGTTCCCAGCATGAACGCATTAAGATAATCTCCGCTGGTGCTGTCTTCGCCCACCGTCATTGACGCGCCGGCCCGATCATTAAGCACCTGGATAAACGTGACAAATATGTTGCTGGGGCCGCCTACAAGCTGCTGTACATAAGAGTGCTGATCGCTGGTTCCCTTATTTCCCATAACAGCCAATCCCTGGTCAACTTTCTTGCCGTCCAGGTCAAGCTCTTTGCCAAGAGATTCCATTATCAGCTGCTGTAAATATTTTGCCAGCAGATCCAGAGAATCCTTATATGGAAGCACCACATCTGTTGTTCCGCCAACGCCGCCGCTGCACCTGTACCAGCACAGCGCCATTATAGCAGCAGGGTTTGACATAACATCGTGGTTCCTGTTAAGCTCGTCGCACTCGGCAGCCCCTTTCAGGAAGGCGTCAGCGTCGATTCCCTGGAGCATCAGCGGCACAAGTCCCACTGCCGACATGACGGAGGTACGTCCTCCTACCCAGTCCCACATTGGGAACCGCTCAATCCAGCCCTCGCTCTCGGCAGTCTTGTCCAGTTTGCTCCCTTCTCCTGTTACGCAGACGGCGTGCTTTGCAAAGTCAAGTCCATTGACTGTGTAGAAGTTTTTGGCCTCTTCCATGCAGTTCCTTGTCTCTATAGTGCCTCCGCTCTTGGAGATTACAATAACCAGAGTCTCATCCAGCTGTGGTTTGACCTCACGGAATACCTTATCCATTCCATCCGGATCAGTGTTATCCATAAAGTAAAGTGTCATCTTATCCTCAGGTGTAGAGAGGGCCTTTGACACAAACACCGGTCCCAAGCTGCTGCCGCCTATACCGGCTACAATTGCGTTTTTGAAAGTTGACCCCTTCTCTGTTTTTATCTTTCCAGAGTGGACGTCATCTACAAAAGTCCTTATTTTACTAAGGCAGTTCACAATCTCCTGCCTCAACTCTGCTGTTGGCGCAAGCTCCGGTGCGCGAAGCCAGTAGTGTCCAACCATACGTCCCTCATCAGGATTAGCTATTGCTCCAGCGTCAAGCTCATCCATCGCCAGAAGAGCAGCGTCCATTTTAGCGGACATGGAATTCAGAAATTCCTGATTCAAATCCATACCGCTCCAGTCCACCATGAGACCGGTTTTTTCCTTATAGAGCACCGTCTTTGTAAAGCTGCTCCAACTGTCCATCTTAATCAGCTCCTATCTTTAGATTGATGATTTCCGGCTATGCCGGCTCATCCTTTTTATCTACGCCATGGAAATTCCATGGTTTTTCACTTACCAGTTTTATTCTGTGTGCCCGGCGTTCTGCCAGTTTCCTCCGTCAGCTTCCTCAATCGTTTAGCGGCTCCCTCAAATTCATTTTCGCTGGCCTGCCAGCACCAGTTTCTCTCTGTAGTGCCCGGCGTATTCATTCTCGCGGAATTGTCCAGCTCCAGCACATCCTGAATAGGCAGTATCACTATTTCAGCCCGACTGGCCATAACGTTGAAAATTATTTTTCTGGCGCATTCCAGCGCGTCCATACCCGGATACCGGCTCTGGCACCAGCCCAAAAGCGTCTCGTTATCGTGAGTGCCCGTGTAGGCGATCTTTCCCTTAGGCGGAACATAATTTTGCATCGGGTCGCCATCGTAAAACTGCGCCACATCTGTCCCATTAAACCCGCAAAGAGCCACAAGCCCTCTGACAGCCGGCGTCAAACTTCCCAGGTCCTCTGCCAATACCGGCAGAGGTCCGAACTTATCATATGCCTCTTTGAAAAATCTGGAGCCAGGTCCGTAGAGCCACCTTCCCTCTTTTGCCGGCTTCCCTTCAGGTATCGCCCAGTAGGACTCAAACCCCCTGAAATGATCCAGTCTGACATAATCATAGAGAGCAAAAGACCTTGCAAGACGGCGCAGCCACCAGTCCCATCCGCTGTCCTCTATTGCCTGCCAGTTATAGAGGGGATTGCCCCAGTGCTGCCCCTCGCTGGAGAAATAATCAGGCGGGACACCGGCGCACATCTCTTTTCGTCCGTCTTTGTCCAATGTAAAATACTCCGGTTCGGACCAAACATCGGCTGACTCCTGTGAAACATACATCGGCAAATCGCCGACTATGGATATGCCCTTTTTATGGGCGTATTCCCTCAGGCTCTGCCACTCCTGCTCAAATCTGTATTGGCAAAACATAAGAAATTTTGCCTCTCTTGCTATCTCCGGATCCTCAAGCAGGCTTTCCCTGTAGGTTCTGTACTTCTCAGGCCACTGATTCCAGGGATCTTCGTCAAAAAGCTGCCTTAACGCGGTAAAAGCTGCGTATGGATAGAGCCAAAAGCTGTTGTCCCTGCAGAACTGCCTGTATCCTTCGTCCGGTACAAAATCCATAAACTCACGTCTCAGCTGTTCCTGACTTTCCGGTAAAAGACTTACATTGGCGGCAAAAGCTGAAGCTCCTGCATAGGGGGAGCCGTGTTCATCTGTGGGATTTACAGGCAGTATTTGCCAATACGTCTGCCCTGACTCAGCCAGAAAATCTATAAACTTTCTGGCGGGAGCGCCAATGTTGCCGGCAGCTCCGGCATTAGGCAGAGAAGTGATATGGCAAAGCACACCCGATCCGGATGGCATTGCCGCCCCAAATTTCTCATGTCTTCCAAAGTATATCACTGCTGACCCCATTGGGTAAAGGGAAATAATAACCTCGCCCTCTTCAATGGAAAACGGATGGCCTCCCACTATCTCCGCAGCCTCTTTTCCATCAGCGGGAAATCTGACTGTCCTTGTCTCTGAAAGGCTCCTGTTTATGAGCACCGCTGCGCTCTCTCCGTCCATCCGCCTTAAAAAGCAGAATACGTCCTCGCTGCCGCAGTCCACCGTACTGAAGTCCCCGTCTACAAATAACGGCGAGAGTTTTCTTATGGATATGGCGTTGCGGTAGATATTAAGCAGATCTACGTCCTGACGGCCCCATGGATACCCAGCTCTGTTAAAGGGATCCGAGTAGCCCTCCATTCCGGCTTCGTCGCCGTAATATATACATGGGACCCCTGGCATTGTCATCTGGATAAGGGTAGCCAACCAGATTCTTCCCTTAGCCAGACCGCGCATACCATCTGTAAGCCTGTACTCCCCGCGCTCCTGTTCTGACATGGTGCTCTCATCGGGAGCACCGCCCATGGCTGTCATTATCCTCAACCTGTCATGGCTGCCCATCAAATTCAGGGCAGAATAAAAAGCCTCTCTCGGGTAGTTCTCCTTTAAGCTCTCCAAAGTCTCCCTTACTTCCGATGATGAACTCTTTCCCAGCAGGAAATCATAGAGAGACTTGCGAAGAGGGTAATTCATAACAGAGTCCAGTTCGTCGCCCAGGAGATACCGCCTCAAACTGCCATAGCTGACCTTGTTAGACGCATCCTCCCAGACCTCACCCAACAGCAGCCCGTCATCTCCCAGTTCGTCAATCACTGCGCTCTTTATACCAGCTATAAAGCTGTCCGGCAGTTCGTCGGCTACATCGAGTCTCCAGCCTCTGGCGCCTGCTCTGAGCCATGTGCGTACGACGCTGTCTTCTCCTTCAAAGATGAGTTTTCTGAAATCGCTGTTTGATTCCTCAAAATTCGGCATATCAGCCACACCCCACCAGCACTCATAGCCTGTGGGGCTGTTATCGAATCTGTACCAGTCCCGGTATGGGGAATCTTTGCTCTGTGAAGCGCCCAGAGTGGGGTAGTTGCCGTAAATATTAAAATAAAGGCTGTCACTGCCGGAGTGATTAAATACGCCGTCTAATATAATGGATATACCCATTCGGCGCGCTTCAGCCGCCAATTCTTTAAAAGCGTCGTCGCCGCCCAGGAGCGGATCCACCTGCATATAATTGCCGGTATCATACCGGTGGTTGCTGGCCGCTTCAAAGATGGGGTTTAAGTAGAGCACCGTTACGCCAAGCTCTTTAAGGTATCCCAGTTTTTCGCGTATTCCGGAAAGCGTGCCTCCGTAGAAATCCCAGCTCATAACTTCGCCTTTTTCATTTCTTTTGTACATAGGAGG
The DNA here is from genome assembly GCA_944385785.1 of uncultured Oscillospiraceae bacterium. GTDB lineage: Bacteria > Bacillota > Clostridia > Oscillospirales > Oscillospiraceae > RUG626. The sequence continues at coordinate 19,089 of CALWYO010000126.1, forward strand.
CTTATACCAGTCCTCCTCTATAACACGGGCAGGTCCGTTTTTATGTATTCCTGGCACCGCTTTCTGGGCAAGCTGACGCCAGCCCTCTCCGCGGCGGAATCTATCTGGAAATACCAGATAGACTATTCCATCTTTATACCAGCGGGGAGCTTTTCTCTCCTTATAGACAGTTATCTGAAAAGACGGCGGTTCATAGTCGTACAGTTGTCCCTCTCCGCCGGTCCTGCCTTGTGCGGCGCCGTACCTCTTAACAGAACCGTCAGACAGCTCAATTATGAAACTGTACCATGTGATAGACGGCTCATTGAGTTTAATATCGCAGGAAAACCTGGCCCGTTCTGCGCTTTCTTCTCGGGTCATCGGCACAAGGGTCTCGCCTTCACCGTCAATCCACAGACGGCACGTACATCTGGCAATCTGTGCGTCCCATATTTCTATTGACAGGGAAACGGCGCCGCCGGCAATGACGGCACCGTATGGTTTCCTGCAGTTTGGGTCTCTTGAATCGTGGTATACTCTCAACTTATTTATACTTCCTTCAATCAGGATATAATGCTGGTTCCGCTTCTCTATTCGTCTGCTTCTTCCGATTCAGTCTCGTTTTCCGGATGGAGCATATCATATATCTTGCAGTACTCTTTTGCGGCCCTATCCCAGGAGAAATCCTGATGCATGGCGTTCTCCATAAGCTGCTGCCAAACTTCCGGCTGGCTTGTGTATATATCGGCAGCATTAAAGACAGTAAACATCATCTCATGGGCATTGTAATTGGCAAAACTGAAACCAGTCCCCTCGCCTGTATACTGATTGTACGGGATAACGCTGTCGCGAAGTCCGCCAGTTTCCCTCACGATAGGCATGGTTCCATAACGCATTGCTATCATCTGTGACAGTCCGCAGGGCTCAAACAGAGACGGCATCAAGAGCATATCCGCCCCTGCATAGAGTCTATGCGACAGCGGCTCGTTAAATGTGATGCTGGCGCTCATTCTGCCTTCATATTTCCAGGCGTAATATCTGAGCATATCCTCGTACTGCTTATCTCCCGTGCCCAACACGGCAATCTGAATATTGTGCTCTAACATTTCGCCTATAACGCGCTGCAGCAGCTCCATACCCTTCTGCTCTGTCAGACGGCCTATCATGGTTACAAGAGGCGTATTCCTGGAAATCTCCAATCCAAGTTCCTTCTGGACAGCGGCTTTACACTCAGCTTTTCCCGACATATCCTCCAGGTTGAAGTTTGTCTGGATATACTTATCATTTTCAGGATCATACTCCTGAGTATCTATACCGTTGAGTATACCATAAAGCACATTTTCACGCCTGCGGAATATGTCATCCATATTCTCTCCGTAAAAAGGCGTTTTAATCTCCTGTGCGTAAGTGGGACTCACCGTAGTCAGTACATCGCTGTAAGAGAGGGCGCCCTTCATGAAATTTATTGAATCTCGGTCGCTTCTAAGCTGATCTGCGGCCGCCGGTATGTTTGCAAGACCCAGCACATCGCCCAGAACGTAATCAGACATCTGCCCCTGGAATTTCAAATTATGGACAGTAAACACAGTCTTCACGTTCTCATAGAGAGGCAACCCCTGGTAGAACTCTCGGAGAAATACAGGTGAGAGAGCCGTGTGCCAGTCGTTGCAGTGGAGGATATCGCACTGGAAGTCCGGCAGATATTGAAGACTTTCCACTACGGCTTTGGAAAAGAACGCTATGCGCTCGCCATCATCAAAGTATCCGTACGCCTTGTCTCTCATAAAATAGTACTCGTTATCTACGAAGTAGAACGTAATGCCCTTGTAGACAAGTTTTTCTATTCCACAGAAGAGGTTCCGCCAGCCCAGATTTACTCTGAAATCCACCACGTGGACCATCTGGTTTTTATATGCCTCCGGTATTGTCATAAATTTAGGCAGCATGACGCGTATATCGTATCCGGCGTCACGGATAGCCTGCGGAAGAGCGCCTGCAATATCGCCTAAGCCGCCAGTTTTCATAAATGGCACGGCCTCAAAAGTCGCAAACAGCACCTGTGGCTTCTTACCCATTTTTCTCTCCCCTTTCAAATTACCTTTTCAGTTTACGCTCTTCTCCTTTATGAATGCCTCTTCAGCAGAGCCTTTTATAACTGTTCCTGCACGTATCACGTTGCTCCTGTCTATAATGGCATTCTCAATACAGGCACCGTCTCCCAGAACGCATGACTGCATTATAATGCTGTTTTTCACTACCGCACCTTTCCCCACAGTCACGCCTCTAAAGAGTATACTGTCCTCAACAGATCCCGCTATTACACATCCTGCAGGAATAAGCGAATTTTTGACACTTGCGCCCTTGACGTATTTTGTCGGTACTGAGTCCTGCACTTTTGTCATTACAGGCGCATCTTTTGAGAATATCTCATCGTAGACATCCACATTCAGCAGATCCATGCTTCTCTTGAAGTAGTCCTGAACTGTAAAAATACTTCTGGCGTAGCCCTCATACATATAAGCCCGCACATCCATCTTATCAAAGTCGTCTTCCAGAACTTCAAAAAGATCCAGATAGTCAATGGCAGAATACCACTCCACAATCTTCAAAAGTAAGCTCCGGCTTATTATAAAGCAGTCCAAAAACGCCTTATCCCCTGCGGAAACGCCGTGAATAACCTCAGTAACACGCTCTCCGTCAGTTTTTATTCCAGTTCTGTGCACATCGTCGCTATCAGCTATATTATACACTAATGTAATATCCGCCCCTGTCTCCAAATGGCGCTTCAGGAGTTCTGAATAATCCATGTTGCTGACTGTGTTTGCAGATGTCACTAATACGTAAGGAGCCGGTGAACGCATCAGATATACTATGTTTCTCCTTATATCGCGGAGCAGGAACCTGGATCCGGAACTGGATATGCCGAACACTGAACCAGGCAGAACAAAGAGTCCGCCGTTCTTTCTGTCAAGTCCCCAGGCCTTCCCTGCACCTACATGGTCAATTATGGAACGGTACTTATATGGCGTTATTATTCCCACCGTGGTTATCCCGGAATTCACCATATTGGAAAGAGGGAAGTCTACAAGGCGGTACCTTCCGCCGTATGGCAGAGATGCTATCGTGCGCTCGTCTGTGAGTTCACCCATCTCGTCTGTGGCAAAGTTAGCAGCAATTAGACCTATGACTCTATCCATTATTCAGCTCCTCCTTTTTCAACAACAATGGAATCTCCAACAACGGCAATCTTGCTGTTGGGATCCTCGCTGCCAAGGACGGCGCCGGCGGCCACTACAGAGTTCTCACCCATAATAGCCCTCACCACTTTGGCGCCGCTTTCCACCCTGGCGCCGGGCATGAGCACTGAGTCTTTTACAAAAGCGCCCTCGCCCACATAACAGTTTATACTCAATACGGAATGTCTCGCCGTTCCAAAAATGCGGCTGCCATTACCTACAAAACACTCTTCTACGCTGCCTTCCGGTCCAATATAATGGGGCGGTTGGATATTTTCCCGACTCATAACTGGGAACTCATCAGACAACAGGTCAAACTGCGGATTTGGCTCCAGCAAATCCATACTGGTCTCATGGTAGCTGGGTATTGTTCCCACGTCCTTCCAGAAACCCGAGAACCGGTAGACGAAGAGCCTATGTCCATCCTGGAGTAAATTCGGTATTATATTTTTGCCAAAATCGTGCTCTGAATCAGGATCTGTGCTGTCTGCAATAAGGGCCTCCTTCAGCACCTTCTTGCTGAATATGTATATTCCCATAGAAGCCAATGTGGAATCGGGCTCTTTTGGCTTTTCAGTGAACTTTGTGACCCTGTCCTCATCATCAACTGTGAGTATGCCGAACCTGGAGGCCTCCTCATACGAGACATCCATAACAGATATTGTAAGGTCCGCATTGTTATTTATATGGCTCTGAAGCATTTTCTGGTAGTCCATCCTGTAGAGATGGTCGCCTGATAAAATCAGCACATATTCCGGATCATACATATCAATATAATCCAGATTCTGGTAAATAGCGTCGGCCGTACCTTTGTACCACTCCCCGCCTGTCTCTGTGGCGTAAGGCGGAAGTATTGATACGCCGCCCCTCCCCTTATCCAGATCCCAGGCGCTGCCTGTACCAATATAAGAGTTAAGCTGGTATGGCCTATACTGGGTGAGTACTCCCACTGTATCTATGTGGGAGTTTGTGCAGTTGGAAAGGGAAAAATCTATTATCCTGTATTTCCCGCCGAAGGAAACCGCGGGTTTTGCTATGTGCCTTGTCAATGCTCCAAGCCTGCTGCCCTGTCCGCCTGCCAAGAGCATTGCAATACAATCCTTCTTCGTTGTCACGGCTTTAACCCCTCCTTTTTCCTTTGAATATTTTTTTATCAGTTCAGCTTCCAGATATCTTCCGCATACTCGCGAATAGTCCTGTCACTGGAGAAGAAGCCTGAGCAGGCAGTATTGTGAAGAGAAATTTTACTCCACCTGATACTGTCGCCGTATATCTTCTCCAATTTATGCCATTCGTCTACATACGGGGCGAAATCCTTCAGCACAAAGAACTCATCGTTATTACGCATCAGATTATCGTATATTATATTGAAATTTCCAGACAGTCTGGCAAAGGTTCCGTCTACAAGCTGATCCACGACTTTTTTAAGGCGTGGGTCATTATTATACTCGTCCCAGGCAAAATAGTTGCCTTCTCTCTTATACTGGTCAATTCTCTCTGAGGTCAGGCCGAAAATAGCTATGTTGTCATCGCCGACCCTGTCTACAATCTCAACGGTAGAGCCGTCCAGAGTACCCAGCGTCAGGGCGCCGTTCATCATAAATTTCATATTTCCAGTGCCTGAAGCCTCCATACCAGCTGTGGATATCTGTTCGCTGATATCGGCAGCAGGGTAAATAAGTTGTGCATTGGATACGGAGAAATTGGGCACAAACGCCACCTTTATCCGTCCTCTTACCCGCGGGTCGTTGTTAACCACATCAGCCACCGAGTTTACAAGACGTATTACATCTTTTGCAAACTCATATCCCTGAGCCGCCTTTCCACCGAAAATAAATGTGGACGGGCGGACGTCAAAACTGCTGTCGGAAATGAGACGGTTATAGATATCCATAACCTTGAATATGTTCAGAAGCTGTCTCTTATAGGCGTGGAATCTCTTTACCTGAATATCAAATATTGAGTCGGTGTCCACCAGAGTGCCTGTTGTTTCCTTAATATACCTGGCCAGCCGCTCTTTATTGGCCTTCTTGCTCTTCATGGCCCCCTCTAAAAAGGAGGCGTCGTTTTCGAAGGCTGTAAGACGCGAGAGCTCGTCGGCGTTAGTCATCCATCCGTCGCCAATGGCTGAAGTTATGAGTTTTGCATACGTGGGATTAGCTTCCGCCAGGAAACGCCGGTGGGATATTCCGTTAGTCTTATTGTTGAATTTTTCCGGGGTGAGATTATAGAAATCCGACAGGACCCTGTCCTTTAAAATCTCAGTATGGAGCTTGGCCACGCCGTTTACGGAATGGCCCGCTATTATGGACAAGTTTGCCGTACGCACCTGTCCGTCCCAGAGTATCGCCGTATTTTTCAGCAGTTCCTGCCAATTTCCCATCTTTGGGAAGGCCTCTCTATAGCGCCTGTCGATCTCCTCCACAAAGTCGTAGACTCTCGGCAAAAGCTCATGGAACATGTCTATTGGCCACTTCTCCATGGCCTCCGGCAAAATTGTGTGATTGGTGTAAGACACGCTTCTGACGGTGATGTCCCAGGCGGTGTCCCAGTCAAGGCCCTCTTCGTCTATAAGCCGGCGCATAAGCTCAGGAGCGCACAGAGCCGGATGCGTATCGTTGGTGTGTATTGCCACAAGGTCAGGGAACCTCTTCCAGTCCGTTCCGTAGTCCTCCTTAAATGACTTTATAATATCAGCAATACCGGCGGAGACAAACAGGTATTCCTGCTTCAGCCTGAGAACTTTGCCGGGATCAGCATTGTCGTTTGGATATAAAATACTGGTTATGGCCTCTACTCCGGCTCTGTACTTAACTGCTCCAGCGTAGTCGCCTTTATTGAAAGCGTCCATGTCGAACCGCTCTTCACATGGTTCCGCACTCCACAGGCGCAGATTATTCACCGTCGTACCGCCATATCCTACAATCGGCACGTCATACGGCATCGCCAGGATGGTCTCGCCGCCCTCCCAGTCGAAATTCATCTTGCCGTCCTCATATTTTCTGTGTACAGTACCTCCAAAGCGCACCTCTATAGCGTCTTCAGGCTTCTGTACTTCCCAGGGATAGGCGTTGTCAAGCCAGCTGTCCGGAAGTTCTACCTGCCGGCCGTCGATAATCTCCTGCTTAAAGAGGCCGTAGCGGTAACGTATCCCGTTGCCATGGCCTGAATATCCAAGGCTGGCCAGGGAATCCACAAGACAGGCGGCCAGCCTTCCAAGGCCGCCGTTGCCCAGGCCTGGATCGTGCTCTTCTCTGCAGAGCTCTTCAAAATCTACGCCCAGGTCGCGAAGGCCGTCCACTACTATATCTCTGATTCCGAAATTTATAAGGTAGTTCTCCAGAAGTCTGCCTATAAGAAATTCCATTGAAAAATAATAGACTTTCTTTTTGTTGTTCTCCACGGCGCGTCTGTCGCTGTCCGTCCTAATCTGCCTGGCTACGCCGGCCACCATTCTCGCCAGCACGTAATATTTGTCCTGTAGCCCGCATTCCTCAAGTTCTTTACCAAGTGTGGTTTTCGTAGCGTTCCTGAATCTCTGGATAAAATCCTGTTTGTCCTTAAACATACTTTCTCCTTTTTATACGTCACTCTTGTCCTGTATCTGCTCCAGCTCCCGGCGGCCAACTCTCTTCAACACGACCCCTCCAATAGGCGGAGTTCTTATCACGACGGAGTCTTTCATGCCGTGGTACGGTACCGGTTCGCTGGTGATATAGCCTGGATTAGTTCTGCCCGATCCGCCAAATTCAGGCCTGTCAGAACTGAAAACTTCTTTATAAACGCCCTTCTTTGGCACTCCTATTCTGAACTCGTTATAAGTCTCAGGGACAAAGTTCAGCAGAACTACAAGATCGTCTATAGGCCGCTTTCCATGCCTGATAAATGTAAGTATTGACTGCGCGGAGTCATCTGCATCCAACCAGGTAAAACCGTCCCAGGTGTAGTTCTTCTGCCACAGCGCCCCCTCGCTATTATAGAATGCATTCAGTGCTTTTATAAAGTCCTGATGCTTCTGATGTGCCTCATAGTCGAGAAGAAACCACTGGATTCCCTCGTAATATCTCCACTCTATAAATTGAGCGATCTCACTACCCATAAAGTTGTGTTTAGCACCGGGGTGAAGGATCTGGTACATGGCCAATATCCTCATACCGGCAAATTGACGCCAGTAATCCCCAGGCATTCTCTCAATAAGAGAGCTCTTTCCATGCACCACTTCATCATGGGACAGCGCCAGGACAAAGTTTTCGTTAAAGGCATACATCATGGAAAAAGTGAGCAGATTGTGATTTCCCGGCCGGAATGGAAAATCTGTTTTCATATAATTCAAAGTGTCGTGCATCCAGCCCATGTCCCATTTATAGTGGAATCCCAGGCCGCCGTCTTCCGGAGGATACGTAACCAGCGGCCAGGCGGTGCTCTCCTCGGCAATCATCATCACGTCGGGGTAATGCTGTTCCACCGACTTATTTATCTGCTTTACAAAATCTATGGAGACCAGGTCTTCCTCAGTACCTTTTTCATTATATTTTTTCAAAGCGGGGTCATCTATACCGAAATTCAAATACAGCATACTGGTGACACCGTCGACCCGAATGCCGTCGGCATGGTATTTCTCTATCCAATACATGGCGTTGGATATGAGAAAACTCCGCACTTCCCCGCGTCCCACGTCGAATTTATACGTTCCCCACTGGGCGTGGTCTTCTTTTTCGTACAGTTTACCGCCCACAAAATTTCCAAGTCCGTGGGCGTCCCTGCAGAAGTGGCCAGGCACCCAGTCCAGAATAACCCCCAGTCCGGCCCTATGGCAGGAGTCCATAAAGTACATAAAATCCTGTGGAGTCCCATAGCGGGACGTAGGGGCATAGTACCCTGTTATCTGGTATCCCCAGGATCCGTCAAAGGGGTGCTCCATCACAGGCATCAGCTCCAGATGGCTGTAGCCCATCTCAACCGCATATGGTACAAGGCTTTCTGCAAGCTGCCTATAGGTATAATAGCTTCCGTCCTCATTGCGCTTCCAGGAGCCCAAATGCACTTCGTAAATATTTAAAGGCCGCTCCATGTGATTGCCTTTGGATCTGCGGGTGAGCCACGCCCTGTCCCCCCAGCTGTAATCATCTATATCCCAGACTACTGACGCAGTCTCAGGCGGCTGTTGGGCATAAAAGGCGCAGGGATCAGCTTTATAAAGGAGCTCTCCGCCCTCTGTTTCCACCACATATTTATATAAATCGCCGGATTTTACATCCGGTATAAATAAATGCCATACCCCTGCCGTATTGGTCGGGAGCATGGCATATCTATTTGCATCCCAGTCACAGAAGTTGCCAGTGACTCGGACCGACTTTGCACCCGGCGCCCAGACTGCAAAATTGCAGCCGTCCACGCCTTTTTCATTTCCAAGATGGGCGCCTAATTTTTCAAAGCAGGAATACCAGCGTCCTTTCTTGAAAAGCTCTCTCTCTTCTTTTGAAAGCAGACTGCGCTTCATAGTGACCCCATCCTTTTCTTCAAATCTTATAGACACGAAAAACAGCGAAAAAGCAGGTAAATCCCGCTATCACGGCAGTCCGATTATCCTCTATAATTATACCATTTGCCTATACCTTTGTCCACCATTTTCCACTCTTTTCATGTGCCCTGCCTATTCTCTCCACTATCCGCCTCTCTGACGTCCTTCCCATCATCAATGGTACTATCGATTGGGCTGAGTCCGGCAATAAATCTTGCCGTGTTCTGGGCAATATACACCGCCATTGCGATTTTGAAAATTGCCAGGCTCCAGTGGCTCTCCCCTGGCACGGTCATAATCAGAAGGTAAATTGAAATCAGGCCAAAACATATAGTAGGTCCAACTTTCCCGCGTCCATATATATATCCTGCCATATAGTAGAAGCTCAGCGCCGCCGCCGCAAAACCATAGCAGGAAAAGCAGTACTCCAGAAGGGTTGGATTTCCAGCGTTTTCCCTATAAAGCAAAACCATCCAGTAGCAGAAGAAAATGGACGGCAAAACACTTGTCAGGTAAATTGCGCTCCCCTCTTTTTGAGTGTAGCTGTGGAGCACCGTGCTGACCACCGACAGCCCCGAGATTATCATAAGAGCGTAAAAAACCCAGGCCACATATCCGCTTATACCCATGCAATCCCCAGAAAAGGCAAATACCACCCCCAGGGTGCAGCCTGCAATACCCAATAGCGCCGAAAGCGCAAATGAGCCATAATTTCCAATATAAAAGGCTTTTCTGTATATTTCCGGAGCCGTCCTCCTTCTGGAGACGAGTATGGCAAAAACAACCGCCACTATTGCTACGACGGCAGTTAATGATATAATGGCTGTGGTAAATACATCTCCGCTCTTAGGAAGCCCTGTTGCTTCTTCGAAAGATGTATTCAACTCTTTCCACCTTATAAAGCCTCCCAGGGCCCCAAGCAAAAGCGCCGCTGCCGGCGCTGTCCAATATCTACGCATAATGTTCCTACCATTAAAATAAGATTTTTATGTCAACAGTTATAACACCCTTGATATCTTTTATTATTTTACATCAGTACGGCGCGTCAAGTCAATGGCGCCGGGAAAGGAATCTCCATGAAACGCACAACCATAATCTCTTTAGTGCTGGTGTTTCTGGCTGTGGCGGTACCACTGCTGGTCTCCTCGTTTGTCAAGCCCGGAAGAGAAAACAACGCTGCAAGTCAGCAATTAGAGTCCCCTTCAGGCGTATCTACGGAAAGCAGTCCCAGCGCAGGCGCAGTTGGATTCGATCAGAACTTTTCAATAGAATTTAAAAATGGTTCAGAGATTTCAGAAATTTCAATGGCGGAGTATCTGATAGGCGCGGTTGCAGCTGAAATGCCGGCCTCATTTGAGCTGGGCGCGCTTCAGGCCCAGGCAGTTGCCCTCCGTACATATACGCTTCAAAAAATGCTCTCCGGACGTTCCGAGGCTCATCCCGACGCCGATATCTGTTCAGACAGCACCTGCTGCGCCGCCTGGCGGTCTGTGGAGCAGCTTAAAGAAAACTGGGGCGCGGATTTCGACACATACTATGAGAAGATATGTAATGCCGTTGAATCCACAGACGGTGTCTGTGTTACATATGAGGGACAGCCTGCCCAGGCCGTATTTCACTCCTCATCAGCCGGCATGACCGAAGAGAGCGGCGCCATATGGTCTGCGTCTCTTCCATATCTTGTGCCTGTAGAAAGCCCCGAAGACGAAAAGCAGGTGCCAAACTATGTGTCTGAAGTCTCCGTGTCATTCAGCGACTTTCAGGAAACCGTAAACGCCATGTATCCAGAGGCAGATTTTGACAGCGCTCCCCAGGAGTGGATAGGCGATATCATTTTGACCAGCAGCGGAAGGGTGGATTATGTGACTATCGGAGGTGTACAAGTCTCCGGCACCTCACTGCGTTCCATGTTCGGCCTCAGAAGCACCGCCGTTCAGATAGACGTCACCGATTCCGCCGTTGTATTCACCGTTACCGGCTATGGTCACGGCGTGGGCATGAGTCAATATGGGGCAAACGCCATGGCAGAAGATGGGAGCTCATGGCAGGAAATTCTTCTGTGGTATTATCCCGGTACGGAGCTCTCTAACGCCAGTAGTTTTGCAGACTTATCCAACGGGTGAATTTAAAGTAAGAGCGGCGGAAGGTAATATGCTCTCCGCCCGAGACTGTCAAAAAACTTCCCCGAAGGAAAATCTCGCTTAAGTTCCGTCATCCGCAGATGACGGAATAAAATCAAAATCCGTCATTACTGGCGACATGTGCGTCAGAAATGACACTCCTCAGGGCCGCAAGTGCGGGGGGCCTCTTGCAGAGGACAAAACCTGCGCGCAGCGAACTGCATCTTATTACTCGAAAAAGTGTCGAAGCCACTTTTTCGAAAGGCAGCGGCGGAAGGTATATTACCTTCCGCCGCAAAAATTTTATGCCGTTTATTACTGCGAGTCTCTTTTTATCAGGTGTGAAAACTCCTCCGCCGTAAGGTTGTAGTCCAGAACGCTAAAATCTGTCCCGTCCGCCGGCTCCAACACAGATATACACGCGTTTTTAAGCCTGGTTTTTCCGCTGCCAATCCTGCCGCCGGTAAGCTCCTTCAGTAGAGCGTTTATGGATCCGCCGTGGGATACTGCCGCAAAATCCCCTTTTAGCTCTTTTGCCAGCTCTTTTAGAGCGTCAAGCATCCGGCGCGCCACCTGGTCCAGAGGTTCCAGATTCGTGGTGTACTTCTCAGGGTTGAATATGTCCACCACTTTTCCCGATATATCTCCAAAGTCTCTCTCTATAAGCCCCTGTTTTATAATCACCTGAACGCCGGCTGCGCTGCCTATTGCCTTTGCTGTATCCACAGCTCTTGAAAGAGGGCTTGAGGCCACGGCCTTCAGGCTTATGCCCTCAAAAGCCCTGGCGCACTGCTCCACCTGGGCACGCCCCTCAGGCGAAAGCGGCACGTCCTCTCTGCCCTGTATTCTGTTTTCTCTGTTCCACGCCGTTTCGCCGTGGCGGATAAGGTAAATTCTCATGACGCACTCTCCTCTGCGTTTCTTCAGCCATGATACCACACGCATCGCAGCGCCGCAATATAAAATAGGAGGCTCCCGCCTTTGCAGGAGCCTCCTTTGGGTATTTATTATTCAGATAAATATTCCATAAATATCTTGGCAGTCTGAGCGCGGGTGGTCTCCCCCTGGGGGTCAAGGCGGTTACCTTCGGTGCCGTCTATTATTCCCTGCACCACTGCCCACTCCATAGCGTCCTGGGCCCAGGAGCTGACAGCCTCGTCATCGGCAAAGGAGGTGATATCTCCTGTGGAAACTGGGCTTCCGGCATAGCGCCAGAGCATTGTCACAAACTGCTCACGGGTAACGTATCCGGTGGGATCGCTGCCGTCGGAGACGCCGTTTTCCACCGCCCAGTCCACACCCGGCTGATACCAGGGTGAACCAACCTCGGTGCTCTCTCCTGCAAGCCGTGCCAGCACCGTCATAACCATGCCGCGGGTCATCTGGCCGTTCGGGTCGAAGGAATCGGAGTCCACACCGTTCATCATATTCTCGGCATAGACAAAGCTGACGGCCTCATAATACCAGGCAGTCTCCTCCACGTCGGTAAAGGGCAGCTGAACCTCCTCAGGCTCCTCGGGGGTTACAGGTCCTGGATTTACAGGCTGGCCAGGCACTATTGGTGTTGTGTCCTCTTCATAAGTCAGCTCGTACACTGCCACAGTGCCGGAGACCTCGCAGGCCGCCAGCAGCAGGTCACTGTCCGTTGGGCTTGCAGAGGCGGGGATAAAGTACAGTCCCTCCGGCGCCACATCGCCGCCGGTGACCCATTTGTCCAGCTCTCCGCCGTCATATTCGGCAGAGCCAGGTATTATATCGTCAAAGTCCCTGGTGTTTATATAGTTGACATAACTTGGACTGGCAGGATTGGTAACGTCATAGACCATAATGCCGCCAATGCGCTCCAGGGCTATAAAGGCGTATGTTTTGCCATCAATCTCGCCAACTGTTATGCTCTCTGCCTCAACGCCCTTCTTTCCTGAACGGTCGTCCAGAACGGCGTTGTCGTTGGAGCAGTTATAGTACTTAGGCAGATATTCCGCAGTCATGGACTCAAATTTGCTGCCGCTGGTGTATCTCTCAGTAATTGCGTCATCGCTCACCTGGTACACGGTAAAGGAGCGGCCGCCAAAGAGGTAGTCCACGCCATCCTCAAGGCCGTCGTACCCTGTTCCTTCCTCATCCTCAACGCCGAAGAAAACAACCTTGCCCTCCAGCGCGCCATCCTCATTTTTGATGTTGCCTGCAGGGGACTGAGCGCCCTCTTCTTCAAAGTCAATCTCAGTCTCGTTCAGGTATTCAGTCTCATCTTCGCCCCACTCGCGGGCGTCGCCCTCGTTGGCTGTTACAAGATATGTGACTCCGCCAATCTCAAAGGCCGCGATGCCGTCTGGCATGCGTATACCCATAAGGCCCTCGTATTTCCTGGGCTCGTAGGCGTCATCTTTTTTGTTGATATCTACAGGCGTCACACTGTAGTCCTCAAAACCGCAGGAGTAAATACCGGTGAACTTTCCCTCATCTATATCCAGCACCGCTATAGCGTTGTTCTCCTGGAGTGTCACGTAAGCATATCCGTTCAGCACGGCGATGTACTCAGGCTCCAGGTCAACAGAGGGAGCGGTATCTTTCTTCAGTACGATGTTATTTTCAACCAGAGATGCCCTCTCATCATCAAAGCTGTCGAATGTAACTACAGTTGCCGTGCCGGCATTTACGTCCACGATGCTGACAGAACCCTTGGGGTCCGCCACTCCTTCTCCGTAGCCCTCTCTCGGCTCGCCTTCGTCGGCTGTGAGAATGGTGTTGTCATCCGCAAAGGTCACCATGTCGGGCTGGACGCCTACAGTGACCAATTTTTCCAAAGTCAAGGTGCCGTCATCTTCACAGGTGAAAATGGCCACCCGTCCGGCGTCACTATAGCCCTCCGCCTGGAGAGCTACGGCCAGCTTGGTGCCGTCAGGTGACACGGCAACGGAGGTCATATCACCATAGGTGAAATTACTTTCCTGATTCTCTACCATTGTCTTGACATCAATTGCTTCGCCGGTCAGATTTGACTGGCTGCCAACGCCGGACAGGGGGATGCAGTCCAACATTCCGCTCTGGCCGTTTACCGCATAGGCATAGCGGGTCTGGCTGTTGTAGGCCACTATCTCCATAACGCCGCCGTCCACGTTCGTCACGCCCGCGCTGTATCCGGCTATCTTCTCAAGGCTGAGATCAGCCGTGGTGTTTTCATAGCCGTCCAGCTTGGCGTCAGCACTTACCGGACCGTCGCCCTTGGAATTGTGAGGACCCATATCCCCGACAATTGCCGCGCTGTAGTCCACCACCACAAAGTCTTCTGCGTTGTTGTTGGTATCGGCGAAGTTATCTCTACGAATAGCATTTTTCTTGGACTGGTAGGCGCTGTAGCCGCCCTCATATAATGGAGGCTGCTGGGGATCTTCTTCGTCATTTCCCTGGACAGCTGCAATGTCAACGACACCCTCCGGCTTATTAATCAGCTCTTCATAATTGCCTGTCACAGCAGTATCCAACTGCTGTGTCGCGCTCATGAGCACGACGCTCAAACCCTTGTTGTGGAGCTGGACCTCCCACTCCACATCGCCGGCGGGAACCTGATAGTCTGCTTCTTCCGGATTGTCAATAGCTCCGCAGCGGATGAGATAGTAGCCGCCGGCGGCAATCTCACCTTCCAGATTGCAGACCTGCCAGGCATTATAATCCTCTCCGCCATCCTCGCTGGATCTGTACTGGACAGACCAGCCGTCTAATTGGACAGCCGTATCCGTAGGATTATAGAGCTCAATAAAACTGTGGCTGGCAGCGCCGTCGTCCGAGCCGCCGTAAACCTGATTTATTATAACATGGTCGGCAGGCTCCAGCGCCCGCGCCGCCATTGGGAGCAGCAGGACCCCAATAGCCAGTAGTATAAGCCAGGCCAGGCACACCCTGCTTAAATGTCCCTTTAAATGCATAAAACACCCTCCGATCTTATTACTGCGTATTTATCGCTTTGAATATAATTATATTTTCAGCATGTAAATTTTTCAGTCGGAGAAAAGTTAAATATATGTGTCAATAAGCGGCTTTTATCCCATCTATGTTAAATTCAGGTATAGTAAAACAGAGGGACTTTTGTCCCTCTGTTTTACGTATTCGCGATGCCCCTGGTCTATCAGGAAAACATGTCTACCGGTCAAACTGCTGGGCGCATTCTGCGAGCCTTGCGATAACGTCGATCTGCTGGGGGCACGCGCTTTCGCACTGGCCGCACTGGATGCACTCCGACGCTCTTCCGCCCTTTTGCACCGCCTGTTCATATGCGGTCTTTCCCTCTTCCAGCTGTCCCCAAAGGAGCTGTTTATTCCTGGCAGTGAAAATCTCGGGTATTGGTATCTGCTGGGGGCAGCCCGCAGTGCAGTAGTGGCAGGCTGTACAGGGTATGGATTTTATACCGTTTATTACCTCCTGAGCCTTCTGTATGGCCTCCCGCTCCTTCTCATCCAGCGGTTTGAAGTCCTTCATATACGAGAGGTTGTCCTCCATCTGGGCAAGATTTGACATGCCCGAGAGCACTGTTATAATCCCCTCCAGGGATGCGGCGTAACGGATAGCCCAGGACGCAAAAGAGACGGCTGGGTTGGCGGCCCTGAATATCTCCTGAACCTGGGTGGGGGGCTGGGCCAGGGCCCCGCCCTTTACAGGCTCCATAACTACGATGGATTTTCCGTGGCGTCTCGCCACCTCGTAATTTGCCCTGGCGGTGACGTTGGGGTTCTCCCAGTCGGCGTAGTTCAGTTGCAGCTGCACAAACTCCGCCTCCGGATGTTCCACAAACAGCTGATCCAGCAACTCAGGGCCGCCATGGAATGAGAAGCCCCAGTGTTTTATAAGTCCCTTCTCTTTCTGCTCCCTGGCAAAATCCCATATATGGTACTTGTCGTAGGTCTTATAGTTGTCACCTTTCAGGGCATGGAGCAGATAATAGTCAAAATATCCGGCTCCTGTGCGCTCAAGGCTGGTGTAAAACTGCTGTTTCGCGCTTTTTTCATCGTGGGCGCCCATCCACGCGCACAGCTTTGTGGCCAGCGTGAAGCTGTCCCTGGGGTACCTGTCCACCAGGGCCTCTTTCGCCGCCTTTTCGGAACCGCCGCCGTCGTACACATAGGCGGTATCGAAGTATGTAAGGCCGGCGGACATGAATTTGTCCACCATCTGCTTCATCTCTTCCATATCCACCTTGCCGTTTTTGTCCTTGGGCAGACGCATAAGTCCAAACCCCAATTTCGGTGTATTTTCTCCAAAATACTTCTCCATATTTACCTCCAGTCTATTGCAAAATCTTTTCCCATATTAACTTTATTTCTCCTTCATCTTCCAGATGGTGGATTGTTCTATCCCTCAAATTTAGCTGCTACCTGTTTTAAGTATTCCCTTATCGGCAGATGCTGCGGACACGCCTTTTCACACTGTCCGCAGTTAATGCAGTCGCTGGCCTTTCCATGATTTAGAGCCGTGTTCCTGTAATACACCGCCTGACTGGAAAAGCTGCCTGTTGTTCTGGAAATACTGTTATACAGTGCAAAATACTGGGGTATTGCTATATCTTTGGGACATCCGTGAGTGCAGTAGCCACAGGCTGTACAGGGAATCGGCGTATTTTTTTCAATTATCCCCGTCACCTTATCTATAATCCCCATCTCCTCCTGCGTTACAGGTCTGAAATTTTTGAATGTGGCAGTGTTATCAAGGACCTGCTCCATTGAATTCATTCCGGAGAGAACCATGGTGACTCCCTCCTGGCTGCCTGCAAACCTCATGGCCCACGAGGCATTGGAGCTGTCGGGCTCTGTCTCTTTCAAAAGTTTTTCCGCTTCCTCAGGCAAATTCACCAGAGTCCCGCCTTTGCAGGGCTCCATGACGGTAACCGGTTTCCCGTAGCTTCTGGCTATCTCCAGGCATCTTCTGGACTGGACGTTGGGCTGCTCCCAGTCCATATAGTTTATCTGAAGCTGTATAAAATCCAGCTTATCGCCGTATTGGGAGAGGATCTCCTCCAAAAGCTCAGGCATATCGTGAAAAGACATACCGACGCTGCGTATTTTCCCCTGGGCCTTTTTGCCGGCTGCAAATTCAAATACACCATACTTTCTGCACTTTTCATAGACATTCGTCCCCATATTGTGCAGAAGGTAGCTGTCGAAATATTCCACGCCGCAGCTGTCAAGCTGCTCCTGGAATATACGCTCCAAATCCTCACTGTCTTTAAAATCCCGCAGAGGAAGTTTCGTAGCAAGGCGGAAACTCTGCCTTGGATGGCGCTCCACCAGCGCGTGGCGCACAGCCTCTTCCGCATGGTACCCATGGTAAGTATAAGCAGTATCAAAGTATGTAAATCCCTGGGACAGGAACTCGTCAAACAGCGCCTCGATCTTCTCGTAATCAAAAGATGTGGGGTCATCCGGTTTTAATGTAGGCATACGCATACATCCGAATCCCAACTCAACCCTTTTATTTTCAGCCATGATTCCCTCCTTAGCTCTATCTGGAGCCATGTCCGCCAAACATCTGCGACATGGTCATATTATCAAGCGCATTATCTATTTCCTGCACTTCTGTTTCGGTCAGATGTATATCTGCCGCTCCGATATTCTCTCTGAGACGGCTCTCCTTCCTTGATCCAGGAATCGGCACAATATAAGGACGCTTGGCCATCATCCAGGCAAGGGATATCTGAGCGGGAGTCGCATTCTTCTCTGCGGCTTTCGTCTCGATCAGGGAGAGAAGCGCCGCGTTTTGCGCTACCCTTTCTTCTGAAAACTGCGGCATGTTCATACGGTAGTCGGCGGGGCTCTGCTCAAACTGGGACTTATCCCTGTACTGAGCGGTCAAAAGTCCATTTCCCAACGGGCTGAAGGCCACAAATCCCACGTTGAGCTCTTCAAGTACTGGGAAGAGCTTTTCATAGTCCCTGTATATCATCGAAAGCCTGTTTTGAATAGCCGTTACATGACACACCTTATCAGCCCTGCGTAGATATTCCTCATTGGCTTCAGATATTCCCCAGTGCGTTATCTTTCCTTCCTTTATAAGCTCCGCCATAGTCCCTGCAACTTCCTCAGGCTCTACTTTAGGGTCGATTCTGTGCTGATAATAAAGGTCAATATGGTCAGTCTGAAGTTTTTTCAAACTCCCCTCCACAGACTTCCTGATAGTTTCACGGCTGCTGTCCACCTCAAGATGGTCCCCCATGTGCCTGACACCGCATTTTGTGGCGATAACCACCCTGTCCCTGTATGGCTTAAGGGCAGCTCCCACCAGTTCTTCATTGTACGCCGTGCTTCCATCAGGATTTACCCCTGTGTAGCACTCTGCGGTATCAAACATGGTGTATCCCATGTCTACCGCCTTTGCTAAAAGCTCTGTCATCTCACTGACATCCGCCGGAGCTCCATAGGCATGAGTCATACCCATGCACCCGAGCCCAACGGCCGAAACTGCCAAATCCACGCCTAAAATTCTCTCTTCCATAAGTACACTCCTCACCATATCAATACAAATATTTAATTTAAAAATCTCAGTTTATGTATTTATTGTATAGTTTTAAACCTTTCCTTTCAATCTGGATTGCTGCAGATTCTCATAAGCAAAACTTATATAAAAATGAGGACACTCTAAATTTTGTGTCCTCATTTTTATATAATAGATTTTCAGCTCTCCATCTGCTTGCCCAGAAAGCACGCAATTGTCTGGGCCAGTTTATACTCAACTTCACCCGCCGCGCCGTCTCCCTCGGCAAAAAACATGACGCAGCCCATAACGTCGCCCTCTGAAAGTATTGGTGCCGCCACAGTTACCGTATACTTCTCAGCACTGTCGCACAGGGTCATTCCCCTGTCTCCTGAGGATTTGCGGTAAACCTGCCGTCCTTCCATTACCCCTTCCATTTCCTGGCTTATCTGCTTTCCAAAGAGCTCTCTGCGCGGCGCTCCTGAAACAGCAATTATCGAATCCCTGTCTGCAATAGCCACCGGCAGCCCAGTAGTCTTTCCCAGAGTATCGCACATCTGTCCGGCAAAGTCGGAAAGTTCTCCCATGGGAGAATACTTTTTAAAAATAACCTCCCCGTCTTTTTCCGTATATATCTCCAGCGGGTCGCCGTCCCGGATACGCATGGTACGCCGTATCTCCTTTGGAATTACTACTCTTCCCAGATCATCTATTCGGCGCACTATTCCTGTTGCCTTCATTTACGAAGTCCTCCTGTCTCTTTTTGTATCGACAGGAATTAGTATCCGCATTTCCCTTTTGTATATTCAGCCTTCCACAACTTGCTATTTTTAGAAATTTTTATTGTCCCTGTCCAGGCGGGACAATATGGCTGTCATCGGCTCCACAGAGCATAAAAAATCTTATACGCTTTTGCCGCAGGACTGTATAATTTAAATTTAATAAATCCTTTAGTCTAATGCTACAATCTCGTACTCACGGCTTCCCAATCCCAGCTGGGCCGCGGCTTCAACGGTGTGTATTCCGTGGCGGGACTCCATTCTCTCTATGAGAGCTCTCTTTCCAGAGTCCGGGGAATTTATAATGGCGTCATAGCAGGCCTGGTCCACCGCCACAGGGTCGATCGACGCGAAGATACCCAGGTCTGCCATCTCTGGTTCCGCCGGATGGGAATCACAGTCGCAGTCAACACTGAGCCTGTTGGCCACGTTGATATACAGCATGTTTTCAGGGCCCTTATATGTTATAACCGCTTTGCATGCATCTGCCATCGACTCCAGGAAATGGTCCTGTGGCGGCAGCTTCTGAAACAGTTCTGATGCCTTTGTTGTGACGCCAGCCGTGTGGATATACGTCTTGCCGCGGGTTGAACCTATACCGATACTGATGTTTTTCAGGGCGCCGCCGAAGCCGCCCATGGCATGTCCCTTAAAGTGGGATAGCACCAGTATCGAGTCGTAGTCAGCCAAATGCTCTCCGACTATATCCTTGTCCAGATGAAACCCATTTTCCACAGGCAGTTCGATCTCCCCGAACTCATCCATTATATCGCAGGGGGCCATATCTTTAAAACCGTGCTCCTGGATGGCTTTCCAGTGCTCTTTGGGGTCCATTCTCCTGCCGTTGTAGGCGGTGCAGCACTCAATAATTGTGCCGCTCACATGGTTCACCAGGCTGCCTATCAGCTCTGGATGCAGATAATTGTTGCCGCCTGGTTCTCCCGTAGAAATTTTCACGCCGACTTTGCCCTGGAGTTCTCTGTCCAGCGCCTTATAGATATTCAAAAGGCTCTCCGGTGTAATCTCTCTGGTAAAATAGACTTTCGATTTTTCCATATAGATTTCTCCTCTCTCAAGTTCAATTCCGGAAATATTCGGCTATATCTCTCATTCTGTCGCTCTGTTTCACGCGGAAGGGGCAGCGTCTGTCACAGTGTCCGCAGCCGATGCAGGCGTCGGCTTTTACAGTAAGCTTATCGTAGTGGCTGGCCGCCATTTTGTCTCCAGCCAGGGCAAGATCATAATATTTATTTACCAGTCCCACATCTATTCCCGCAGGGCACGGCTGACAGTGGTTGCAGTACACGCAGCTTCCCTGGGCGCTCTCCGGCGTAAACTGGCCTATAATAGAGTAGTCTCTGTCCTTCTCTTCGGCTCCGTCAAACAAAAGCAGTTCTTCCAGGTCATTCATACCGCGTACGCCTGGAACAACAGCCAAAACGCCTGGCCGGTCCAGGGCATACTGTATGCACTGGAAGCGGGTCAACGGAGTGTGGAAAGGAGACGTTTTGCCATCCAGCAATTTACCTCCATGGAATGGTTTCATCACCGAGATGCCTATCCCTTCTGTCTCGCATCTGCGGAACAGCTCCGCCCGCTCAGATACCGATCCAATCCCCAGCTCGTCTCCCTGTTCCATGTCATAGGCGGGATTAATGGAGAACATCATCAGATCCGCAATACCCATATCCAGCACTTTGTTTGCCACAGAAGGCGTGTGGGACGAAAACCCTATGTAGTGTACGCGTCCTGCGGCCTTCTGATCCATAACATAATCCAGAATCCCGTTCTGAAGGAGATCCTGCAAATCCTTATCCTCGTCCACACAGTGGAGAAAGCCAAAGTCGGCGTAATCAGTTCCCAAAACTTTCAGTTCCCACTGAAACGTGTCTCTGATTACATCCAAATCTCTGGACCATCCGTACTCGCCTTTCTCATTGTACACCGCGCCAAAATGGAGCTGGAAAAACACTTTCTCCCGCTCTCCCTCAATAGCGCGGCCAAAAGGCTCGTAGACACTCTTTCCACCGGCGCAAAGGTCAAAAAAGTTGATCCCGCTGGCCACTGCCCTGCGTATCACCGCCTCAATCTCTTTGTCAGAGCTCTCCTGCATGCTGCCCATGCCAAGTCCCAGGACGCTAAACGCCTCATCTGCCCTGCCGTGAGGCAGCTTTCTATACTCCATTGATATATCCTCCTTAAGCAAATCCAAACCTGGATATAACCGCCTGCCGGGCGGCCACAGGCAAACTAATAAACCACTAATTATTCTAAAACACTCAGACTATATCCAGCGTCTCCAACTCTTTCGCGCCTGCTCCGGCATATTTTGTCTAAACGCTGTAAATTCAAAGCCCTGCCGCACTACTTCCCATATTCAAAGAGGGCTGGGGAGATCTATAACCATGTATCTGTCCGGCCGTTATATTCCGTTTCACCACTTCTCCTTATCTCAGCAAAAGACAAACCCCACTCTGTCAGCTGATCCTTCTGGCCATAGTATCTGCCAGATTCATCTTATTTAGCGCCTCGTCAAGAGCCTTCACTTCTTCAGCGGTGAGTGTTATCTCTGAAGCGTCGGCATTCTCCTGCATCCTCTCAGTGCTACGCGTACCCGGTATAGGCACGATCCAGTCCTTTTTACACATCATCCACGCAAGGGCAATCTGCGCCATGGTGGCGTTCTTTTCCT
>CALWYO010000127.1 GCA_944385785.1 uncultured Oscillospiraceae bacterium
CATAGTACTCATATGGAATGGCATATATATACGCCTCGGGGGGCATGGTCATATGGAAAGCAGTGTCAAATACGGCAACTTGCTTTTTATCAGGCATTAGTTCTTGACAGGCACGAATACCCATGAGATTTGCAGGGTTATGCAGAGGCCCCAAAGGAATGCATTTTTCTATTGCGGCGATGCAAGCGTCGTCAATAATGCAGGACTTAGTGAATGCTGAGCCACCATGAAGTACCCTATGGCCAACAGCATCGATTTCGTCTACAGAAGAGATTACGCCGTGCTCTGGATCTACCATGATCTCAAGGACAGATCTAATGGCCTCGTTGTGAGTGGGCATGGGGATATCTTTTTCGTAGTTTTCTTTGCCAGGAACTTTGTGAGTGAGTTTGCCGTCGATACCTATACGTTCGCACACACCCTTTGCAAAGACTTCACCGGAATCTGAATCCATAAACTGATATTTTAATGATGAACTCCCGGCGTTGATTACAAGAATTTTCATATTTGAAAACCTTCCCTTGCTAAAAATATATACCATGTGTAAAATAAAGACAGAGCTATTTTAATACTTTTTTGAGAATATCTCAACAACTTTTTCTCTTTTGAGGTAAAAATATATGTTAAGTGCCGGTATTATTTGTGAATACAATCCTTTCCATTTAGGCCATATGGAGCATATTGCCGCCACACGGGCAAAACTGGGAGAAGATACCGGTATAGTTTGTGTGATGAGTGGTAATTTTGTCCAACGTGGTGAACCGGCAATACTTGATAAACATTCCAGAGCGAAAATGGCGATACTGTGCGGAGCCGACCTGGTACTTGAACTTCCTCTTCCTTGGGCGACCGCTTCTGCTGAGAGATTTGCTTATGGAGCGATGAGCATCCTTAACGATTCAGGAGTTGTAAGTCATATTTCGTTTGGAAGCGAGTGTGGGGACATTGAGAAGTTAAGTGCGGCGGCAAAAGTGATTACTTCGGACGAGGCGAGAGGATTTATATTTGAAGAATTGGAAAAGGGCGTATCGTATGCCAGCGCGAGACAGAAAGTAGCTGAAAAACTGATGGGGGATAAGGCAATTCTATTGAAAGACCCTAACAATATTCTTGGCGTGGAATACATTAAGGCTATAGATAAACTCGGAGCTAAGATAAGCCCAATGACAATAAAGAGGGTAGAAGTATATCATGACGGAGAGATCTCAGGGAACTTTGCCCCAGCATCAAAACTGAGAAAACTAATATATGATGGAAATGAATTTGCCGATTATATGCCTGCAAAAGCTGTGGAAGTACTGAACGAGGCGAGAGAGAACGGGAGATGTCCCATTGATTTAGAAGCGTTCAAAGAACTTGTGCTTTTTAAACTGAGGACGATGACAGAG
The DNA here is from genome assembly GCA_944385785.1 of uncultured Oscillospiraceae bacterium. GTDB lineage: Bacteria > Bacillota > Clostridia > Oscillospirales > Oscillospiraceae > RUG626. Next base: position 1,389 of record CALWYO010000127.1, read on the forward strand.
AGGGAGTATTCAATATTACCTGACTGTAGTGAAGGATTATGGATGCGTATTATGCGATTGGGGCGTGTCTGCCCCTCGTATGAGGAGCTTATAAGCCAGGTAAAAACAAAAAGATATGCTCTTTCCCGAATAAGGAGGATAGTTTTGGCTGCGTTGCTTGGTGTGACTGCCGAAGATCAGCAGGGAGTACCTCCTTATATAAGGATTCTGGCATTTAACGGGCGGGGAAGAGAGATAGTAAAAAATATGAAATCTACCTCGCATGTGCCTATTATTACGAAACCCGCTTCAGTTAGTAAACTCGGCGATTGGGAACAACATGTGTTTGAACTGGAGGCGTTGAGTACTGATATATACTCTCTTATGTACAGGTCGGTGGAAAACCGATTTGGAGGACAGGAGTGGAGAATAGGGCCTTTTATGAATATTACGGCGGGTTTAAAGTTCTAAATTAAAAAGTAGCTCCTCTTTAATTATTTGGGAGCTACTTTTTAGCAGTTTTATATTCGGGTATTTCCTTTTATAAGAATATCAGCTATACGCTTTGAAGCAAGGCCATCTCCATAAGGATTTTGTGCGCGACTCATTGAATCATATAATTTTTCATCTGTAAGCAGCTTTTTAAATTCGCTGTAGATAACATTCTCCTGAGTACCTATTACTTTCAATGTGCCAGCTTCTACGCCTTCAGGACGTTCAGTAACATCTCGGAGGACAAGAACTGGCTTCCCAAGAGACGGAGCTTCCTCCTGTATACCTCCAGAGTCTGTGAGTATGAGATATGAACGTGCTAAGAAATTGTGAAAGGTTATGACGTCCATAGGCTCGGTGAGTCGTATCCTGTCGCACCCAACCAGCACTTCATCTGCTGCTTGCCGGATAAGCGGGTTTAAATGTATTGGATAGAGAACTTTGACATCGGGGAATTCGTCAACCACACGGCGTATTGCCTTGAAAATATTCCTGAGAGGCTCTCCCCAACTTTCACGCCTGTGAGCAGTGAGGATAATAAGCCTTGACCCTTGAGCCCAAGTAAGATCAGGGTGCTGAAAATCCTGAACTACCGTAGTGCCCAGAGCGTCGATTGCAGTATTTCCAGTGACGAATATGCTGTCAGGACGTTTACCTTCACGGATAAGATTTTCTCTGGCCAGGGCAGTTGGGGCGAAATTATAATCGGCGATGGAGCTTACGGCCTGCCTGTTAAACTCTTCAGGATACGGAGAATGGACATTGTATGTACGTAGTCCCGCCTCCACGTGGCCGACGGGAATGCCCATATAGAAACATGCAAGGGCGGAAGCAAAAGTTGTAGTAGTATCACCGTGCACTAAAGCTACGTCTGGTTTTACAGATTCTAAGACAGATTGCATTCCTTCAAGTACGCGCTCGGTTACATCAAATAGTGTCTGCTGCTCATGCATCACGTCAAGGTTATAGTCAGGCACAACAGAAAAAGCATCAAGCACTTGCTTTAACATTTCCCGATGCTGCCCTGTGACACATACTCGGGTGTCAACGCCCTTTCGCGATTTGAGCTCTTTTACTAATGGACACATTTTTATGGCTTCTGGCCGTGTGCCAAAAATAAGCATTATCTTTTTCATTATGTACTTCCTTTATGTAGTTTTAGATAGTTTTGACGCATATTTTGCGGTTAATATTTTACTCAGACAATCATATTTTAACATTATATTGTTTTAATTACAAGGACAACGGCGGGCGCTTATGCACCCGCCGGCGGCATCCTTATATAAATTGACAAACCCAACTGATTATTGCAATATATAAAAGCGGATTGTAAATATTTGTTTACATGGCGGAAGGCAAAACTAAAAAATGAATGTTGTCAGAGCCCATATGATACCTGTTGCACCCGCACCCACAAGAGTGTAAATTGCCGGAGGAACTTTTGGCCAGCGGCGCATATTTTTTTGTGAACGAATATAGTTCTCGGCTACACCTTGAGCTTGACGAAGTATTTCCTGATTTGTAACACCGCTTTTTTTAGATACATCGTCTTTGACAATGAAGATCGCTTCGTCAAATATATGTGGGTCCGGAGATTTGATGACAACAACTCTCTTTGTTATTCCTTTTACCATTGCAGTACCACCTCTGAAAACCATCTGTTTCCAGTGTACCCCTACTTTGGAAAAGATATACATTTACATAGAAGAAAGGTTACGGACGCTCATCAGTTTTTATTGTTATAACGGTTATATCATCTGTTCCATCAGACATCTCCTTTGCATTGGTGATAATTGATTTGGCAAGCTCTTTTGGGTCATTACCCTGGTATGAGGAAATAGTATCCCGAAGCCACTTGTCTCCACCGGTGATTACACCGTCAGATACCATTACGGCGAAAGTACCGGGGAGCAACTTTAATTTGGGAGACGAAGAGCTTAATGAAAATGATGCCCCAGGTGAGAGCTTCCGTACGGAAGAACCCTTTTTTATATACGATGGTGCGGCGCCACACTTAAAAATTCTTGTCTCGCCAGAAAACATATTAAGGCATAAAAGATCAATTGTGGCGCTTGATATATCGTCATCGTTTTTCAATAACATAAGATCAGAGAGTATGTGTAATGTGAGTTCGGGAGATATGCCGGCTTTTAAAAAATTCTCAAGTATGGAGGCGGTATTTCGGCTCAAAAAGGCTGCTTCTTGTCCGCTTCCCATGCCGTCTGATAAAAGTACAAATAGGAAGCCCTCGTCTGTCCTGAAATAAGATGTATTATCACCGCTTACTGATTCGCCGGCTTTTTTGATTATGCCTGAGCCGATGCTTACCATTAGTGGCTCAGCCTCAAGGAGCACCATTCTGTCCTGGTCCATACGATTTTCCGATGTACACAGTCTTGTGCCCAGAACGGCGGATAATTTATCAAGATACTCCTTATCGCGCCTCAGATCTCCCAGACCATTTCCACGTATTTCTGCTCTCAAACGACCGCCCTTTACACGGAAAACAGCGGTAGAGGCGTCAATATTTAAGCCGCGCAGGTATTTTTGAAGTTTCTTTTCAAGCGACGGCTCAACAACGACTTCGCTGCCCAATTCAAGGGATAGACCGTGTAGTATGGCCGATATATCATTATACTGATTATAAGCAGCACCTCGGCTTTCATACAAACGGGAACTGTACTGTCTGCGGCAAAGGAAGGTGCGCGTTTCTGCATTTATTGCTGCTGTAAGTTGTGGAAGACGCTGACAACTATCTGAGAACCTCGATGGGAAATCACCAGCAGAAATTGCCCCGTTTTTCATGAGAAGAGGCGTTATATTATTCATTATGTCTACTGTGTCCGAATAATCCTGTTGCCAACATTTTGAAGAGCGTGGACACGAGCGGCATACAACTTCGGAGGCCCTATCGAAAATCAAGGCTACGTTGTCATTTGTGCCTTCCCCGCAACTGTTTTTTACAGTTTTATAAAGCTGTTGAAAGGCTTCTGAAGCCAATTCAACACGATCCCGCGTATATTCTCGGGCTTTGAGAAAACCAAAACCTGACAAATTCGCTGGAAAAAGGGCGCTTACACGGGTCATAATCTGATCTGGGATAAGCATGAATATAACGGAGGCGGCAAATGTCTCATAAAGTGATGGCAGCATTGTAAAATCGAACCAGGTCCAAACAACGGCGATTGCATTGGCTGTAATGTATGAAAGGAGAAACAACAACCTGCTGCTCTTTGAAAATATACCAGATATCATGGCCGTGAAGGCATAAGACATTGTGAAAAATGGAACGGCGCCACTTGATAGATCCATTGCAGCTCCAATGCAAGTGGAGATTGCACAGCCTGCGCCTATACCACCACGGAAGGTGGCAAACATCATGACCAGGACACCCGCAAATCTGCCTATGGAGACTACGCCAAAGAGTACCCATGTGCTCAGAGACATAAGGATGGTTGATATTAGGATAACTGAACCAATAGTGTGGCATACTCTGCCGTATTTTCCAGACGAAGAATCTTCCCACGGCGAGAGTGCAACATTGTAGAAAAAAGCGCATCCCCCAGCTAAAAAGGATTCAACTACATATATAACAGTTGGAGTCAGAGACCATCCTGTGTCTGCTGCATATACTGCGCCAATACAGGCAGTAGAGAGTAACGCTACAGCAGGTGGAAATATGTCCAACTGACCTGCTCCAGTTCCCCTGAATATACGTATAGCCGCGCGAATTACAATGGCAATAGCGATGTATTTTATAGACCAAAATATATCCAGGCTGCTAAGACTGCCAATTATTGAACCTGATATGGTTACAATTCCTGCGATACCTGATGGGGCAGCTGCAGTGAAACCAATGCCGAAGGGACAGAAATCAAAGAAAATCCTTGCCCTGGACAGCAAAAATGCCATAAAAAATCTTAATGTAAGTTCAATTGGTATGTATGTATCGAGCTTTTTCAGCTTGTCTATAAAGCCTGTTATAAGAGGTATTTGTCTTCCTGTCACGATAAACGTCCTTTCATATCATGGTATACGTCGATTCTATATCCATATTTATGAAAAAAGAGTCGCAACAGGGAATGACAGTAAAATTTTAGGAGATTATTATATTCCAACAAAGAATTCCGGAAAAAACAAAGGTATAGTGTAGTGAAATAATTGGCAGACGCATAAAAAGTTTGAAAAAACAGAGAGCGCAAACACAAAATAAAGGTAACAGTACTTATTAAATTAAAATAACAAATGCTATATAAAGCCAGTCACCGTTAAGGAGGGAAGTATGAAGACAATTTACTTAACGGTTGGCAGAAA
>CALWYO010000128.1 GCA_944385785.1 uncultured Oscillospiraceae bacterium
CCTGACGCCTGGTGGATATTTTTGGCGTCGCGGCTGCCGAGGCTTCTGGCGATATTGTGTACAGGTGTTGGCATGAGCATTGCAGGGCTTATTATGCAGCAGCTGTGCATGAACAAGTTTGTCTCGCCTACAACAGGAGCTACCATATCCTCAGCACAGTTGGGCATACTTCTGGCCTTGTTATTTATGCCCGGATCTACGCTTTGGGGCAGGGCGATTTTCGCTTTTGCCGCCGCGATACTGGGGACATGGATATTCGTCTGGTTTATCCAGAGAATAAAATTCAAGGACGTGGTGATGGTGCCGCTGGTGGGTATTATGTTTGGAAATGTCATCGGTGGTATTACGAATTATCTGGCTTATAAATATGAGATGACCCAGGCGCTGTCCTCCTGGCTTGTGGGTCATTTCTCGCTGGTGATACGCGGAAGGTACGAGATTGTGTACCTAACTGTGCCGCTGGTGATATTAGCTTTTGTGTTTGCAAATCACTTCAATATTGTGGGTATGGGCAAGGAATTTTCAAAAAACCTGGGAGTGAACTATAATGCGGTGCTCTTTATGGGGCTGACAATAGCGGCCATGATAACGGCAAGCATCGTTGTAGTCGTGGGGTCCATATCCTACATAGGACTAATAGTGCCCAATGTGGTGGCCATGTTTAAAGGGGACAAAATACGCGGAACCATAGTGGACACAGCCCTTTTTGGAGCCGTATTCGTACTCGCCTGCGACATGATAGGGCGCGTAGTGATAGCGCCTTACGAGCTGCCGATTGAACTGATAGTCGGCATACTCGGCAGCATTATATTTGTAGGGCTGCTTTTGTACAGATTGCGCCATGGGAGACGCGCCATACGTCTGGGAGCCGCAGGAAGCTCCGCCTGCGCGGTATCTGCCCAGTCTGCGGCGGAAAGGAGCGGTAACCTGTGAAAACGGCGGCATATAGATCAAATGTAAAAAAACTTACAGTTATGGCTGTCCTTGTTCTGGCTGCTGCGGCGGCGTATATGCTGGTGGAAATCAATTTTTCAAACTCCAGACTGTTAAAATATGCTCTCTCGTTAAGGGCGCCAAAGCTGATAGTTATGTTGATAACGGCCTTTTCGATTGGTGGAGCGTCCATAGTTTTCCAGTCGGTAATCAATAACACCATAGTTACCCCCTGCCTTTTAGGGATGAATTCCCTCTATACGCTTATACACACAGCGGTAGTCTTTGTGGCGGGGTCCGGCAGCATAATAGCAGTAAATGCAAATCTCTCTTTTGCGGTGGATGTGGTTATTATGGGAGTGGTTGCCACAGTAATATACAGCTATCTATTTAAAAAGACCAACCACAACGTCCTCTATGTCCTACTGATTGGAACTGTTCTTACCTCGTTTTTCTCCAGCATACAGACGACTCTCACCAGAGTGATGGATCCGAATGAGTATGATACGCTTTTAACTTCCCTGGTGGCCAGCTTCAGTAATATAAACTCAGAGATAATCGTTTTCTCCCTGGTGCTGCTGGCCGCAATAATCTTTGCGCTAAGGCGGGAGCTGGCGCTGCTGGATGTGCTGACGCTTGGGAAGGAGCAGGCTATAAATCTGGGTGTGAACTACGATAAATGTATCCGCAAACTCCTGCTGGGAGTGACTTTGTGCATAGCCGTCGCAACGGCGATGGTGGGGCCCATATCGTTCCTCGGACTGATAATAGCGAACTTATCCAGACAGCTTCTAAAAACATATAGGCACAGCCTGCTTATACTGGGATCTGCTTTTTTCGGCATGATAGTTTTGGTGGGCGGACAGCTGATAGTGGAGCATGTGTACAGCTATGCGGTGCCGGTCAGCGTATTTATAACGGTCGGAGGCGGAGTTTACTTTCTCTATCTTTTGATGACGGAAAAGAAGGTGTGATTTTGAACGTAAAAGAATTGACAAAAGTCTATGATGGCAAAACAGTTGTGGACCAGGTGTCGTTCCAAATACCAAAAGGTAAAGTTATATCCCTGATTGGGCCCAACGGGGCGGGGAAATCCACGGTAATGGGGATCATATCGCGCCTGGTGGCAAGAGACGGCGGAGATGTGGAATTTGAGGGAAAGGATATAACAAAGTGGAAAAGCAGGGAACTCTCAAAGCGTTTGGCTATCCTGACCCAGACGAACAACATACAGATGAAACTGACAGTCAGGGAGCTTGTGACGTTTGGGCGTTTTCCCTATTCAGGCGGCCGCAATACGCCTGAAGATGAGGCGGTGATATCAAAGGCGATAGAGTATATGGAACTTCAGGAATTTGAAGAACAATTCATCGACGAGCTGTCCGGCGGACAGCGCCAAAGGGCCATGATAGCCATGGTGATAGCTCAGGATACCGAGTACGTGCTGCTTGACGAGCCGACTAATAACCTTGATATATATCACGCCACAAATATGATGAAGATAGTGCGGCGACTGTGCGACGAACTGGGCAAAACCGTGATACTTGTTCTCCACGAGATTAATTATGCCGCTTTTTACTCGGACTACATATGCGCTTTTGTAGATGGGAAAATAGCTCATTTTGGTACGGTAAAGGAGGTGATGACAAAGGAAGTGCTTTCTGAAATATATAAAGTGGACTTCCAGATTATGAATATTAACGGGAGACCGCTGTCGATTTACTATTGACTGTAAGATTAATTACCGTAAAGGAGAGACTCTATGAAAAAGATTTTTGCGCTTGTTTTAGCCCTTGTGATGGTGCTGGCCCTGGCCGCCTGCTCCGGCCAGGATACAGATGACGCCGCCGATGGAGATACGGCAGAGGACAACGGCGGGGATAATAATTCTGCCGACACAACCGGCGATGAGGAGACCCCATCAGAAGTGACTGTCACCTCTCTAAATGGCTCCGGCACGGAGATTCAGCTGACACTGCCCTATGACCCTCAGAGGATAGCGATACTCGACATGGCGTCGCTGGATATCCTTGACGCACTGGGATTGGGAGACAGAGTGGTAGGTACGGCAGGCACCTCTCTGGAGTACCTTCAGGAGTACATAACTGACGATATCCCAAACCTGGGCACTATAAAGGAGGCGGACCTTGAAGCTGTGATGGCCTGTGAACCGGATGTGATATTTATAGGCGGACGGCTGTCGGGCTCCTACGATGCGCTCAGTGAAATTGCGCCGGTGGTATATCTGTCCACAGATACGGAGGCGGGAGTTGTGGAGAGCGTACGTAATAACGCATCAACGATAGCCTCTATCTTTGGCCTTGAGAGTGAAGTTAACGAGCTTATGAGTGGATTTGACGCGCGTATCGATACTCTTGCCTCTGCCGCCCAGGGTCAGACGGCCATTGTTGGCATGTGTACCTCCGGCAGTTTCAATGTCCTGGGCAACGACGGCCGGTGCTCCATTATTGGGCGAGAGGTGGGCTTTGACAATATCGGCGTTGACGCAGAAATAGATACTTCAACCCACGGGAATGAGGCGTCCTTTGAATTTATTGTAGAGAAGGATCCTGACTGGATATTCGTAATGGACCGCGACGCGGCAATCGGTACTGACGGCGCGCAGCTTGCCCAGGATATTATGGAAAATGAGCTGACCATGAGCACCAGGGCCTATCAGAACGGCCACCTTGTATATCTGGAAAATCCAGCTGTATGGTACACGGCGGAAGGCGGCATACAGGCTCTTGACATAATGCTGTCTGATTTGGAAAGCGCAATATTGGAAAGCTGAAATTAAATTATCCGCTCTGCAGTCTATGCTGCGGCATGGGTGACATAATAGAATACAGCCGCAAACTTTAGTTTGCGGCTGTATTTTTGCTATGCAGAAATGTGGCAAAGAAAGCCCCCGCGCGAAACCTCATTTTGTCCGTTGCCGCGGCCCGTGAAGTTTTATGCCTTTTTCTTTGAGTATACTGCCTTTAACGCGAACAGCGTTACGAGAGTAAGCACTATGCCTATTGCAAGACATATGTAGACGTTCTGTATGAAACCGGCCAAGAGGTAATTTACAAAACATATAATACCCACAGTACCCGCGTATGGCAGCTGCGTGGCCACATGGTTTACGTGGTTGCACTGAGCGCCGGCGGAAGCCATAATGGTGGTGTCGGATATTGGTGAACAGTGGTCTCCAAACACCGCGCCTGCCAGACAGGCGGATATTCCGATTATGAGAAGCGGGCTGTCGGCATCAAACACTGTCATGACCATAGGCACCAGAATGCCAAAGGTACCCCAGGAGGTTCCAGTGGAGAAACTCAGGAGACATCCAACCAGGAAAATTATTGCCGGCAGCAGAGAGAACAGCGCGGATGCGGCGCCTGAAAGGGCGTTATATACGAAATAACTGGCGCCCAGCAGGCCGGAAGTCATGTTCTTCAAGGCAGTGGCAAGGGTCAAAATGGTGATTGCCGGAACCATGGCGGTAAATCCCTGAGGGATACTCTTCATAGAATCCTTGAAGTTGACGACACGGCGAAGCCAGAAGTATATAAGCGTGAAAAGAAGAGCGATTAAGGAGCCCCAGGGAAGCGCCACAAAAGCGTCGGTGTTACCAAAGGCGCCCACAAAATCTCTATAAAACTCGCTGGATGAATCCCAGAAACCGCCTACGTAGAGAAGGCCTGTGAAGCAGGTGATTATCAGCACCACCACCGGCAATATCAGGTCTATGACGCGCCCTCTGGGGCTGTGAGGTACGTTTTCCAGCTCCTGGTCCACGCGCTCGCCGGTTGTATATAGATCACCGTTTAGTTGCGCGTTCATTTCGTGGAGACGCATGGGACCGTAGTCAAATTTCATAAGCGTTATCGCTATGATGAATACAAATGTCAGCAGCGAATAGTAGTTCCACGGGATTGCCTGTATGAAAAGAGTTATACCGTTGTGCCCGTCTTCTACTACGCCTGAAAAGGCGGCTGCCCAGGATGATATGGGAGCGATCATGCACACAGGCGCGGCGGTGGCGTCTATAAGATATGAGAGCTTGGCCCTGGATATCCTGTGCCTGTCGGTTATTGGCATCATAACTGAGCCTACGGTCAGACAGTTAAAGTAGTCGTCTACGAATATAAGCACGCCCAGTACAAACGTGGCCATGATGGCTCCCACGCGGCTCTTGATATTTTTCTCGGCCCAGCGGCCAAAGGCTGCCGAACCTCCTGCCCTGTTTATCAGAGCGACCATTATTCCCAGGAAAACCAGGAACAGGAAAATACCTGCGCTGTCAGAGATTGCCGCCACCAGCCCGTCGTTGACAACGGCGTTAAGGGCCCCCACAGGGCTGAAATTTGAGTAGAAGAGGCCGCCGAGAAGCACTCCTATAAACAGAGAGGAGTAGACCTCTTTTGTAATCAACGCCAGAACGATAGCCACAATTGGCGGTACAAGCGCCCAAAAAGTAAAAGCCATATTGCTTGAGGAGTATATGATACCGCCCCCTCCGCATGTATCACACTCCCCAGTGCCGTCGCAGTCTGGACATACAGTGGAGCTGCCTTCAATTTCCACCGCCTCGGCTCCCTCCGCCATCGCTGTAACGGACAGCAGCGCCGCGGCCATAATCAGCGCCAGGACGACAATCAGTATTTTTCTGTGCATCTGTAACGATCCCTCCTGTTTTAAAAACACGGCAAGAGACAGACGAGCCTCTTGCCAAAGATATTATTCATTATTATTATATAAATGTACGTCTGTGTCAATAATATGTAGCTTTTTGAAGACTGGAGTAAAAATTATAAATAAAAATTTTTTTCAGGTGAAACATTCTGGATATCAGCCGCATTATTAAGTTGTAAGGGAAGGGAAAACCCGACAGTGAATAAAAAACTTCAAGCCAAAGGAGAGAATGACATGAAGGAGAAAATAAAAAACACTTGGAAGAAAATTTGGAAGCCGGTGACCATAGGTGTTGGGGCTTTAGCCGCAGTGGGAATTATCGTTGCGGTTGTCGCAAATACTCTTTATATCGGCGTTGACGAGGCAAAAGAGATTGCATCAAGTTACGTCGGCGCTACCGGCGCGGTAAGGTATACTGAGGCGAAACTGGACTGGAGCGACAAAGTATACGATATAGAGTTCATTGCTGACGGCGTGAAATATGAAATCGAGGTCGACGCTGATTCCGGACAGGTACTGAAACTGGACTATGACGGAAAACCGCTTACCGGAAATAATTCAAATACAGGCAGCGGCAGCGCAAATACCGGTGCATCCAGCGGCAGTACTGCGATAACAGAGGATGAGGCGAAGAACATAGCGTTGAATCACGCGGGAGTCTCCTCAACGGACGCCAGCTTTGTAAGGGCGCATCTTGACTGGGATGACGGCAGGCAGGTATATGAGGTTGAGTTCTACTCTGGCAACAATGAGTACGACTATGAGATAAACGCCTCCACCGGCGAGATAGTGAGTT
>CALWYO010000129.1 GCA_944385785.1 uncultured Oscillospiraceae bacterium
TATGTTGGAATGTCTATTTTATATATTCCACTCACGGTTTATGGAGTATTCCAAGAGTTCCGAGGAAATAATAATTTATTTGTAACAGTTTATAATCTGATTAAAAACTATTTTTTGGTAGGAGAACAATTCTATTCATGGCAATTATGGTACTTGCTGGCTACTATTTTGGGAATGGCGGTATTGTTGTTAGCACCCAATAAGCACTCATATGATTTGTTGTTTTTCAGTTGTGTTTTCTTTGCATTAGCATATGTCATTAATTGCTTTCAAGGAACCAGAATAATCGATCTTACTATAGTGAATGGCAGACTATTTACTGGGCCAAGCTATATTTTGATGGGAATGCTGGCAAAGCGAAAGCATGAGTTCTTTTCCCAAAGTGGTGGAATAATAGCTCCAATATTGATATGTTTTTGCTCCGTCCTTTTTAAGATTCCTTATTCGACCACCAGCATTGTGGCATTTTTATCCGTACCATGGATTTTAGGTATTGTGATGAAGTATTCCATAAATTGCTTTCAAGTGGGGATTTCAAAGGAATGCCGTGAAATTAGTTCAATTATCTATTTTTCGCATATGTACTTTTTGTTTGTGTGGATGTGCATGCTTCCTAACAAAGAAAAAGGGGCGGTATGCTTCATGTTTGTATCCGGAACGAGTTTTTTGTTTTCTGTGGTATTCTCTCAGCTAAAAAGAAAATACGTTGTAAGACGAATTGAGGAGAAAAGATAATGCATGAAGATTTGGTGTCCATAATCGTACCAGTGTATAATGTTGAGAAGTTCATTGAAAAATGCGTAAAGTCTCTGATGAATCAATCACACAAGGATATTGAAATTATTCTTGTGGATGACGGCTCGCCGGATCAAAGCCCCGAAATTATTGACCGAATTGCAATAGAAGATCAGAGAGTACACGTCATCCATCAACAAAATAAAGGCGTTTCGGCTGCGAGAAATGCAGGATTACAGTGCGCAACGGGCGAGTATGTCATGTTTGTAGATGGTGATGATTGGGTCGATTCGGATTATGTAGCCTACTTTTTGACTCTTGTAAGTAAAAATGGCTCCTTGATTGGAATGAATAAAAACAATTATTCGACGGGAAAGATTAAAACAAATGAAGAGAGATATGTTGTAAAATCTGAAACGGCGATTGAATGGATATATTCAAATGAAATATTCGTAGCTGTATGGAACAAGATCTATAGTCGAAGACTTTTGACCGACAACAATATTAGATTCGATCCCACCATTTGGTATGGTGAAGGAATGCTATTTAATATTCAGTGCCTACAGTATGTTGATACGGTAGCAATTGGAGAGAAGTCGGTTTATCATCAAACATTTAATCCAGATAGCGCAATGCGAAAATTCAACCTAAAGAGCAATCTGTGCGGTATTCGGTCGCTTGAAGTTCAAAAAACTATTTGGAAGAAAGTTACTCCCGCCATCGAGAAAGCATGGGAATATCATAGATATTGTTTTAACCGAAGCATTGCCAGCGGATTACTCGAATCGGAAATGGTATCGGAATACCCTGACTTATATAAGGATTGCCTTCACAACATCCGAAAGGGTATTATGATGCCGCTGACAAGGGAAAGAACACTAAAAGCAAAAGTTGGGTGGCTCTTATATTTCGCGAGTCCTTCTTTGATGGCAAAACGTTCGGTATCGCTGCGTAGAAAGTTGTTAAGCAAAAATGGGGGGGGGTATAACCTAACAGGTTCTAAAATACTCATGCCAATGTACACACCAAACACAGTACAATTTGTGGGGGTGTGCGCATGAATACTGTTTGTGATGTCAATATGTGTGCAGGCTGTATGGCCTGTGTGGACATCTGCCCAAGGCGAGCAATTTCTGTTGTTGATGATATGGAGCATATGAATGCTATTATAGATTTGAGCTTGTGTATAAACTGCAATGCTTGCCATAAAATCTGTCAGAATAATAACCCGCCAATACTCAAAAAACCTAAAAAATGGCTTCAAGGATGGGGTGATGAACAGACCCGTAGTACGAGTTCGTCAGGCGGATTTGGACAGGAAGTTATGCGGGCTGTGTTGCGTAGTGGAGGCTCTGTAGCAGCATGTAAATTTGAGAGCGGAGAATTTAAGTTTGAACTGTTTGACGATGAATTGCGCATAGCTGAATTTATTGGATCGAAATATGTTAAAAGCAATCCTGTTGGCATCTATAAGTCAATAAAGAGCAGGCTGAAAACTGGGAAAAAAGTCCTTTTTATTGGTTTGCCGTGCCAAGTGGCCTCTTTAAGAAATTATGTTAACGACAATGCCAATCTCTATACAATTGATCTTATTTGTCATGGCTCTCCATCTGTCAAGTTGTTGCAGAAAGCAGTCGATGAGTATGGATACGCTCTCTCTAAAATGAATGCAATTTATTTTAGAAGTTCAGACAAATTTGCGATTGAAACTCAGCCGCTGGGTATTGTACCTAAAGGCGTGCAGGATAGGTATACTATGGCGTTTTTAAAGGGACTTTGTTATACCGAAAATTGCTATACTTGTCAATATGCTCAAGTGGCGCGCACAGGCGATTTGACAATCGGCGATTCGTGGGGAACTGAAATGACATCCGAGCTTCCCAAGGGTGTTTCTTTAGTATTGTGTCAGACAAAGAAAGGACAAGAACTGTTAGACTTGATGGACTTTAATTTTTTTAATGTCCAGAAGGAAGAATCAGTCAATCAGAACAAACAGCTGCAACACCCTGCTAATGCACCAAGGGAACGAAAGAGATTTTTTGAGGATATGCGTAAGGGGAAGAAGTTCAAGTCTGCGGTAATGCGGGCATATCCAAAAGACTGTATGAAGCAAAATATAAAAAGTGCATTAATTACCATGAATTTATGGGGGGGGGAAAAGTAAATGACCCTGTTTATAAGATTTACATTGTAATTTAGCACATGCTGCCATGTTTCAGCATGGCTGTGTTACTCAAGTGTGCTACCTCTCCGTGGTGAGCAGCAGGCAACGGATAATTATCCGGCTAAAGGCACATTTCTATTCGTTAATTCACTCTTTGGATGAGGAAAAACTATAATGGGAAAGTATTTTGGGACTGATGGCTTCCGTGGCGAAGCTGGCATCACTCTGACTGCTGACCATGCCTACAAGGTCGGCCGTTTTCTGGGCTGGTACTACAACGCCCTGCGCGAGCGCAACGGCAACAACGAGCCTGCCCGCATCGTCATTGGCAAGGATACCCGCCGCAGCTCTTATATGTTCGAGTATAGTCTGGTTGCCGGCCTGACTGCCTCCGGTGCAGATGCCTACCTGCTCCATGTCACGACCACCCCTTCCGTGGCCTATATTGCCCGTGTGGATGACTTTGATTGCGGCATTATGATCTCTGCCAGCCACAATCCCTACTACGATAACGGCATCAAGCTGATCGACTGCTACTTATCTTGACGCAGATGGCAACCCCGACCCTACCAATGCAGGCTACCGTAGATAATGAGAAAGTGGTTTTTACTCTCTGTAATGGACTGGAACTCAGCGAAAGTGGAGAGGAAATAAAATGAAGAATTCTACGATCCCATATGGATATTCCGTACAGAATTGACAAACCGTTGTAGATGCCGCCGAAAAGGATGTGGTCAAAAGGATCTATTTGGACTATCTGGCCGGATCATCGCC
>CALWYO010000130.1 GCA_944385785.1 uncultured Oscillospiraceae bacterium
TGGAACAAACTGGAACGCAACGTAGAGAAGTTTCTTCCGTTCTTCAAAGCTTTTCATATGGTGCGTCCAACACAAACTCTTTTGTTCCTGCAGGAGTATATTGAACAAGAGGCATACCATCCGTTTGCTGTGAGGACTTTGCTGTTTGACGATAATCCAACAGGGCAAGAATGTTTCGGATGATATTCTACAAATTCTAAGCAGCTTTGAAAATCATTCTAAACAGCCAACTGCACTGGAGCTGCTATTGCAGTATTATCAAAAACGCCCGGATTTGTTTGAACAATTCTACAGCGTGTACGCAGGACGGTTT
The DNA here is from genome assembly GCA_944385785.1 of uncultured Oscillospiraceae bacterium. Classification (GTDB taxonomy): domain Bacteria; phylum Bacillota; class Clostridia; order Oscillospirales; family Oscillospiraceae; genus RUG626. The sequence continues at coordinate 314 of CALWYO010000130.1, forward strand.
GAAGTCAATTTGGACTCCCCTCGCTTTGGATATTTTACGCAGATCGCGGTAGTCAAAAATCTCTGCGAAGCGGTCAATGCGACCCCAGAGGATATGAATCTATTAATCTTATTCGTTCGCGTTGCGGGCCATTTTTTGAAGCTTGATGTTTTAAAGGCAGAGGGTGGCCGGCATAATACCGTGTCGATTTTACACACTGACACTTCTTACAAATCAGCCTGTTTTGGAATACCGAAAGATGCTTTTGTCGCAACTCTATCAGATTTATCAGCGTGGAGGTGTACAAACTGAAATCGAACAAATCCTATATGGGTACGGTATGCCGCATTATGGCGTCGATACAGGTTTGGATGTGGTTTGAAGAAGTACCAAAATTCCTCTCCCTATCCCGGACAAAAAAGTGCGCCCTCTTGACTAAATGCCAGGAAAGCGCACTTTACTACAGACTTTAAAATTTGTCCAGACAACTACTAAGATAGTCTTACTTGTTTATACCACTTTTTTAATTATTAATCGTCTGAAAACATCGCATTCATTTTTTAGTTTCACTCCCATGACACAATTCATACCATAATAAAATATGGAACATATGTGATTGCCAGTAAACCAATAATTCCGAATAGATACAAGAAGCGACAAGAAACTACCATCTGGAGAACTGGCTGCTTAGAATAACTATTTGCCATAAACAGATCTACTCCATAAGGAGGAGTGCAAAGGCCAAACGCAAGATTACAAACTGTAATAACTCCAAAATGAATTGGATCAATTCCTAGAGACATGGCTGCGGGGAAGAACAATGGACTTGTTAGAGAAATAATGGGAATTGTCTCCATAATCATTCCCAAAATTAAATAAATAATGTTGATAAACAGTAAAAATGTAACTGCATTTACTCCTGCATTCTCTAAAAGTCCACTGATTAGCGCAGAGACATTTTCGACTGTCATCACCCAGCCGAAAATATTAGACATACCGATCAAAATTAAGATTGTCCCAGAGGAAATTGCCGCTTTAAAAAGGCAGTCCATTAATGTTTTAAAATTTAATTCACGATAAATAAACAAACCTACCAATGCTGCATACAGGATCGCCACCACTGCCGCTTCACTTGGACTGAACACACCAGAATAAATACCACCCAGAATAATAACCGGACACAAAAGGCCCCAAACGGCATCTTTAAAGGTGTACCACACCTGGCGCAGTGAAAACTTCTCTACCCTCGACTGGGTTTTGCTGACGCCTAACTCAATTCTGGAGGCAATCATATAAAGAATAGCAACAAAAATGCCAGCAACCGCACCCCAAGCAAAGAGTTGTCCAACTGATGTTCCCGTTTGTGTGCCAAAAACAATAAAGGCAATACTCGGTGGTATCAAGATTCCCAAAGTACCTGCCATTGCGCCTAGTCCAGCAGCAAACGATGGTTTATAATTATCTTTCAGCATCTCTGGGTACATGAAGCCACCAATTGCACCTGTTGTTGCTACTGCAGATCCAGAAATTGCCCCAAACAGCGCTGAAGCTACAACAGTAACATAAGCCATACTGGCTTTTGACCACCCAAGAAGAGATTTAGCCAAATTCACTAATCGCTTGGAAATTCCCCCCTTAATCATAAGGTCCCCTGCCAAGATGAAGAATGGGACTGCAATTAAAGTGAAGGAGTCAACCGAAACATAGAGGCGCTGAGGCACTAATGTGAGCGGAAGATTTCCTTCACATAAAAGTGCTAATAAAGATGCCGTTCCGACGCTAATATAAATTGGAACGGATAAAAACAGCATAAGCAACATGGAAATTAACATTACGATGAGGACAAATGACATATCACTTTACCTCCTTTCGATCAAGTTCATCAAATTTTTTGTCCAAACCAAATAATTGCAATGCCAAATAGAAAATCAAGATTACTGCTCCAACAGGAACAGAACAATACATATATCCCATATTCCAGTGCATAGCAGCCGAAAACTGTGTCATATTTAACTGTGCCAGAGAAATACCTGTCCAAACAATTACAAAGGATAAGGCGATACCAATAATACATCCAATCTTATCTAGAATTGGAATGACTTTAGCCGGCACCAAATCCTTGATGATATCGATGCTAATATGAGAACGCATGCGCACTGCTAATCCAAGTGATAACATTGTCATCCAAATCATAGCAAAACGGCAAAGTTCTTCGGTCCAGGCCAAGGAGTTATTTAATACAAACCGGAATATAACCTGCAACGAGGCCGCGACAATCATTACAATAAATAGAATGGCAATAATGCATTTGCAAAAAGTAAATATAAATTTGTCGATCTTTTGGAGTATTTTCATTTTTCTTCCTCCATTACAGTCTTCAAACCATTTTACGAATAGCCTAACTGGCAAAGCTTTTATCCTCCTGTCCGCTTCTCGAATAACAAAACAACAAAAGGAAATATCAGCTTTGCCAGCAGGCCGGAACTTAATTTAAAATATTTTATGGAGTTCTTATGTTACTATTTTATTTTAAAAAAAGAGGCTGTCCCGTTTCAAAAAACAGTGCATCCGCATCGGCAAGATCAACATAACAGAATAAGATACCTTCTTTCAAAGCAGGTTTAATTTTTGATAGAGGGGTATGCGTTAAAATCAGATGGACAACATCCAGAGAAAATCCATGTTTTTCTGCACAAATCGCCCCTGCTGCTCCATGTTGAATCTTTTCTCCCAATTCTGTTTTGCAGGATCCTCCATGACCATCCGGCTTATATTCCACCAACTTGCTTACATCGTGCAACAATCCCAATGTAATCAGCAATTGCTCGTCGAACTGTACACCCTGCGTTTTGGACAGTACTTTTGCTACTTCGATAGCAGCTTCTGTCACGGCGTTAATATGCCCCTGCAACGTATAATCGTTTACTCCAGGACAAAAATTGATTTCTTCTATACTATCCCACGTTCCTTGCCCAAACATATCTTGCCACACTGCCAAGATCTGATTAGCAACTTTTTCATCTTTCACCTTCATAAAGCAGGGGAATAATTCTCCCATTTTCTCTTTCGTCAATTCATACTGCTTCATTTAGATGCCTCCCAATGTCAGGTACTGCGACCCAAGAAATCAAGGATCGCATTCAGCTCATCCTGATACTCATACTCATCATAAATCGACTGCACTGCTGCCTGGAATTCGGACAAATCAGGATTATAGAACGTCACTCCTTCACTCTCTAACTGAGTTTGAAGTTCTTCCTCCAAATCGGAGTTATACTGCCGTTCGTACGCGCTCGCTTCAGTAGCCGCTTTCTGCACTGCTTCCTGCTGTTCAGTACTCAATTTATCCCAAAAAGTCTGGCTCACAATCAGCACAACTGGATCATACATGTAGTTAATATAGCTGAAGTGGTGTGCGATTTCTGACAAACCTGCATCCGCAAAACTAGTAATAGGGACTTCTACCCCCTCTACAACATTTGTTTGTAAAGCGGTAAATGTTTCATTCCAAGCAATGACTGTCGGATTTGCACCCAACGCTTCCCAGGTATTGAGATATGCATCTCCGTCCGGAATACGAACCTTCAGACCAGACACATCAGATAAACTGGTAACAGGAGTGCTGACAGTGGACACCTGCCGAAAACCAGACTCAAATGTGGACAATACGCGCAGTCCTTGTGTTTCAATAGACGAAAAAATTTCCTGGCCCACTTCGCCGTCTAATGTAGAGTACACTTCCTCCTTATCTGCAAACAAAAACGGGAGATTGAACACACCGATCGAGGGCTCATACATGGTCAGCATACTTGCTCCCGGTAGACTAATGTCCACGGTTCCCATTCGTTGCCCCTCCAGCGCGTCTCGGTCACTACCAAGTTGTGCATTGGGGAACACATCAATCTGAACCGTACCATTTGTATATTCATCGACCAAATCAGCAAAATACTTTGCCCCAACATCATAGGTAGAATCAACAGCAGAAGAATGACTCATTTTTGCGACGATTACTTCGTTATTGCCTTCTGCACTGCTACCATCTTGTCCTGCCGAACTACTCGGTCCCGTTGTAGAATTACATCCTGTTGCGAACATGAGCGAAAAAACCATAATCATCGATACAATAGCTTTAGATTTTTTGAACATAACTTTTCTCCTCCTATTTAAATTTATTTGCTATTGTCCAAGTTTATTTCGTTGGTTTTCTTTCACTTAATTGTTTCAACCCATTCAGAATTTCTTGTGTCGTCATCACGTCGGCAAATTGACGGTCCATATCCCGTAAATTCACTTCATGAGAGGTTACCATACGATCCATACATCCATCGGATGCTACAAGTGTATGATATCCATAAGAAGCACTATCAAAAACTGTCGCTCGGACACAATTGCTTGTTGAGCCGCCTGTTATAATCAGCGTGTCTACCTCTTTACCCTTAAGATAAGCTTCTAACGGTGTCCCAAAAAATGCACTAGGTCTTTTTTTGGCAAAAACATAATCTTGCTGCTCCGGTTTTAAAAATGGATGTATCTCCGCGCCATGGGTCCCCTCAATCATCCAATTCTCTCCAACTAGCAAATCTCGTTTCATAGCAAACGGTCCTGCATCACTACCATCTGCCCGCAGAGACATATACGTATAGACGACTGGAAAATTCATCTCATGGCAAACATCAATGAGTAAACGAATATGCTCTGCAGCATCCCATCCAATCTCCCCGCAAGAGCTAGGATACTTTTGATTGGAAACTTCAATTGGCTCCCGAACATCGCCCATCATGTACACCTGTGCATCGATGATGACAAGCGCGGGCCGCTTACCAAACCCAACCCGTTTTCCCATTCGGGCCGTTTTTAAAATATTTTTTTCTTGTTCTGTTAATTCAAGCATAAACATCCTTCCTTTAAAATGGAAATTCCAATGCTAGCAAGGGTGCATGTTGCTGGGCTCCATATACGTCAAGATCTCCAATTTTTCCAGATGGCCGGTTCCGAAGTAACGTTATCTTCAATGCTTTCGCCGGTTCAAACCACACCATTTCCAATATTTTACTTTCATCTACTTGATACAGCTGTGCAACGCTATTTTTTGTTATTATGCCACTTTCCCGTACTTGGCGAAAAATCTCTCTGTTACAAAAAATAATATCCAGTGTAAGTTCAAATGGTCCGGCATTTTTGCTCCTCACCACGTCAGCAATTTGTAGTATATTAGTCATGGTTATTCACCTTTATCCCAATGTAATATATTCGGTAGGGAAAAAAGTTCTAGGATCAGAAATGGGCACTGTATGGTAAACATTAAACTCATAGGCCTTCCCGACTTCAAAATCAGAAGGTGCAAATGGAAATGCAAAATTTCCTGCAGTCGCATAACGTCCACGATAGTGATAATGGAGCATGGTTGACCTTGCTAAAGAACAAAGGGCTGAAGCTTCCTCCTGTGTTGGAGCAAGAAATTCTGCGACAAGACAAATTTCATGTCCCACTTCGCCACATTTTGGTTCTAATTGTCCCATAACTCCATTACGTCCATAGACCTTATAGTCCCATACATAACCATTCCGCCGTGTAGCATGGGGAAAGTGTTCGGCAATTACCGTATCAGCAGCTCGTAATATTTCGTCTATCTGCTTAATTGCTTGGGGATCTCGAATTCCTGCAACAAAAATCGTTCGGTACCCGCTTTCCTTTGCTCCTTCAAGCTTTACACGGTATTCTTCACTGCGCTCAAAACGGCTACCCACAACCTTTACAATTCCCTCAGATTCTTGGATAAATTCGCACATTTGTAAATTAGCTGTTCCACCAGGACCTGGCAGCAAATATGGATGACTTTTCTCATAAAGTGTGTGTGCGGCGACTGATTCAGTCAAACATTTTCGTTCAGAATTCATAGCCTCAACAGTAAAACTATCTTTTCTGATCGTCCCTAGCAGGCAATCTTTCGCACTTCCGGGAATTGCACAAAGCGCCCCACACTCCAAAATTTTCCCCATGTGATAAGCCAATCCCTCATCCATACCATAATGAACACAAACTGCCGCTGTCATGGCAGGGTCATAAGCACGCCCTCCTACAATCACATTGGTACCTGACTCCAATGCTGGGAGAAAAGACTCATATCCCATCTGCGCTACAATTTCTGTTGCCGCATCCACCTCCTTGTCAGTTAACTCAGGTACTCCTGGCAGAGATCTTACACGATGCTCTGCAACTTGCTTCTTTATCCATTGTTTGTCAATCGTACTATGAATCACAGCTACATTCAATTTCCAGCCATGTAAATGAACCAGGTCCTGAATGATCTCCATAGTCCAGGCGATATGTCGCGCTCCACCCGAACCACCTGCCGAACCAATTAGAACAGGAATTCCCGCATTTAGTCCCGCTGAGATCATGACTTCCAGGTCTTGCTTAACCATAGCCCGGCTTGTGATCCCTACTCCCGCACCTAATTTTTGTGGCCCCCCATCTGTTGAACCTGCATCGACACAAATAGCGTGCGGTTTCCGTTTCATACCTTCTGCAAAAGATCGCTTTGGAAAGCCATACCCCAACATTCCATTAGGAGATAAAATCCTAACTTCCTTCATGTGTACCACCTTCCTTTTTCCACCGTTATAAAGTGTTAAAACTATAAATTCAGGCTAATATCAGACCTGATTATACTGCTCTTCAATTTTATACATTTCAGGCAAACCAACTAGGCTTTCAATTCTCTCCCGTACCGGTTTAAACTGCTCATGGGTAAATCCGCTGTCTCCAAATTCTTTCAAGTGCTTCATGTTGTCATAGAGAGTATTCATCATGAAGAAGGTCGAAATCGCATTATACACCACAATTTTGAAGCCTGCCTCTTCGATTTCTTTTGCCGTCAGCTTTGGATACTGCGGTCGTCCCTCCGATCCAACATAGAGCATTGGAGCTTGCACATAGTCATATATTTCTCTCGCTTCTTCAAAACTAGGTGCACATGTAGCATACGGCATAATCACATCCGCTCCAGCTTCTTTCAGTAATCTGCACCGTTCCATACATTCTTCTTTGGAGCCATTATACGCATTACGTGCATCAGTACGCGCAATAATAACAAAATCGCTATCCCCACGAGCTCTTACAGCCGCTTTTATTTTCGCAAGCATCTCATCCCTGGGAATAACTGACATAATACCAGCATGATAATGGCAACGCTTCGGAAAATATTGATCCTCAATATGAATGGCAGACACCCCGACCTTCTTAAACTCTCGCACTGCTCGCATCACTTGTGTCGCATCGCCAAACCCCGCACCTGCATCGACAATCAGCGGAATATCAATAGCATCTGTAACATATTCCGCTGCTTTTACTACTTCGGACATGGTCATAAGCGGCTCTGTTAAACAGTTAGACGCACCCATTGCATACCCACCTAAATAGGCAGCGTCAAACCCCACGTGCTGAATCACTCTAGCAGTTAGGGCATCAAAGCAACCAGGAGCCATGATAATGCCATCCTGCTCTAAAAGTTCTCTCAAGGTTTTTTTCATAGGAAATCCTCCTTTAATTTAGATACTATTTATTTTATATCACGAGCCATTTCATCACACCATGTCTGAAAACCTAAAATCATTTTGTCTCTCTTGTTCGAAACGCACAAATTATTTTTTGGAATCTGGATTTTATTATTTCTCTTGCCTTGTTTCTTGTGCTGTTACTTCTTTCATGATATAATTTAATTAAAATGGTTGTCATTTTCTTTTTGCGGGTTGTTTTCTGTAACAACTCCACGCCTTAAAAGAGGAAAGAATTTATGCGCTTTTTTTCTATTATTGAACTCTTCCGTAGCAATATCATATCCTTAGAGTTGACTCAGCCAGAAGCTGAAATCTTATACCCCATGCTTCTCCCAACTGCGCAGCAAAATGATCCAGCGGCCCTTATCATTGGCAATAGCCTTTCTGACTGGACTGCTCTATCTTCCAAGCAATTTAAAAATATCATTTTTATTTCAAATGGGCCCCAATCTTCCAACAGTTTTCGATTCAATAATTCCAACTGTTTGTCGTTGGATGACAGCAATTTATCTCGAGCAGGGGAATCTGTACTTAATATCATCTCATATGCAATATACAGTTGTAATACTTTACTTCATAATTTGAGATCTGATTTTCAAACCAGATCTCTCTCTCGTATTTTGGGGGCGGCCTCTTCTTTTTTACAATTCCCTCTGCTATTCTTAGATCCAGAAGGCAATATGATTGATTGTGCTGGCACTCATTATTACTCTAGTTGGAGTAAACTATTGGAACAACAAAATCTTCTTTACGACTCTTCTTCTATTCAGCTTCCCCAGCAGACTGCTGAATCTCATATCCCAATTTATATAGAAGCTAATAATGGTTGTTTCTATTTACTACCTATCCGTTCTTCCGGCCGTTTCTACGGAGTATTGGCTTCTTTTTCTTCAAATAAGTACTTTGATCCATTAGATCGGGCCATGTTATCTGAATTCTCTTTTGCACTAGGCCAAATTATTCCGCATATACCCGGACCATTAACTGCTGGAAATAGATTATCTTACCTATTTCGAAGTCTACTGCTCTCAAAAGAAAATATACTCACGGAAGAAGATGAGGCAGTCCTTGCCAAGCAACA
>CALWYO010000131.1 GCA_944385785.1 uncultured Oscillospiraceae bacterium
CATATCTTTATCCCACAACCCTACTTTTGCGGGCCGGATTCCGGCCCGCCCTTTTTTTATCTTTGCTGTATATATGGAGCGGGGTCAACCGTCCGTTGCACGGACGGGGCATTTTACGGGGAATGCCCCGTGGTCATTAGCAGGGCGCAGCCCTGCAATCTTTTGTGGGGCTCCACCCCTCGTCCTCCCGCACCAGGGCAAACCGCCTGCTCCGCAGGCGGGGCAATTTACAGGGGCCGGCCCCATGGCTGTTAGCAGGGCGTAGCCCTGCACCTTTTTGAGGATAACCGCCGGCTGCGGCCGGCGTGGTCGCCCGCGGGGCGTTACACGCCCCTGGCTCCATGCAACCTGCTTTCTTTGAGCGCAAAGAAACGGTTTAAGAAACCAAAGAAACGGCAGGGAGGGGATTTCGATTTCCCCTCCCTGCACTCTCCCCCAACCGACTCACAGGGGGTTTGCGAACCCCCTATGAGATAACCCCCGAGGACGGAAGACGATGGGGTCCCCGACGGGCCGTTGCCCGTTGGGGATAGGACGAGCAAGGGAGCGCCGTGAACTTTCGCCTTTGGCGGAAGTGAACTTTAGCGGACTTTGCGAGGACGCAAAGGTGGAGCGAACTGAGCCGTGAAAAGCGACCGAAGGGAGCTTTGAGCTTGGCCAGTTCCGCGACGACGTGCCGGCGGCAAAACTTAAAATGTCCTGATTAGCGCTTATGCGCCAACCAGGACATTGTTCATTACTTCACAATAGGGGCTGTTCATTTATAATGAGTTTAAACTGAAGGTCCAGCTTGTTTGCGGCCTTTCGGCAGAGAATCATTCGATCCATAAATATTTCAAAATAATCCATAACTGAACCGTAACGGGTGTCAATAGAGAGCTTTAACTTTATATTTGTGTGCTCTTCATTAATCTTCAACTGTGAACGCTTAACAGAGTAGTTAACGCGGTCATGGATATCAAAACTGGATATATCAGGATTTCGTACTCTGGAGCGGCGCACATCAGATTTGTCCGCCAGAATAAGGGCGGCGGCAGGCGCCGTTACAGGGACACCTGTACCTTCATCGTGATTTCCTATCGCAGTTACAACAGTAGCTACTTCTGATGCGTCCATGCCCATATCAGTAAGTATCCTGAAGGCCATCACTGCGCCGCTCTGGGAGTGATCCACGCGGTTCACAAGATTGCCTATATCATGGAGAAACGCCGCAATTTTCATTACCTCTATGTCCCGCTGGGGGAAACCAAGCGTGGAGAGTATGTAGTCGCACGTTTCGGCGACCATGGTCACATGGGCGAAGCTGTGCTCTGTAAATCCCAGAGATTGCAGAGATTCATCGGCCTTTGTTATATACGTTCTTATGGTGGGATTTGTGCGGATATCATCATATGTTACCAATGGAGACACCTCCTTAGGGGATATTCAGGTTCCTATGCGGCCAAACAGCCAGGCTACAACAAAACCCGCTGCCGCAAGCAGAAGACTTACTGCCTGCCCCCAATCGTAGGTGAGGCCAGGGAAAATAAGGATTCCGGAAACTATGAGAAAACCTAAGACGCCGTAGTAGGCATAGCCGTAAAATCTGTCGAATAGCCAACGGGCGGCCTTGATGGTCAGAAGGGCGAAGACAACAGCGCCGATGGCGAGAAAAGCGAGAATAACAAGATCCATATCGGCGACTGCCGCCATAGCGGGTTTGTACCAGCCCAGGTACATAAGGATAAAGGAAGTGGATATACCTGGAATTACTGTGCCTACTGATAAGATAGCGCCTGAAATAAGAGCCTCCAGAGGACGGAGCGCACCTGCATCTGCAGTTCCTGAGGCCTCTTGATCCAGGAAAAGCATTCCTGAGGCCAGCAGGGCGCCGCCGAGAGTGGCTATAAGATAACGCGGCTTAAACCCTCTGGCGTTTGCTTCTCTGAGAAAAGATGGGATACCTCCCGCTACAAGGCCCAAAAACAGATACATGACCTGCACATAGTGGTTTTCCATTACGCCGTCCAGGACAATTGATCCCAGCAGAAGGCCGAGACCTGCTCCGATGCCGATAGGCGCCAGGAAAAGCAGATTCCGCTTCGGAGACTTGAAAAAATTAGCTATAGCATCGATCATGGGCCTGTATATACCAAGGCTGACAGCCATTACGCCGCCGGAGACTCCAGGCAGTATGCCGCCTATGCCGATTACGAGGCCAACAAGCATATGGAGCAGGGCTGTGCGCTTGTATTCCCTTGAATGCAATGCGTCCGATACGGGGCTGTGCATCTGTGTTTTTCCAGAGGAAGACTCTGAGGAGGGTGCTCCCCCCTCAGAGGTATTTGGATTTTCTCTTTTCTTTTCAGGTTCTTTTGGTTCTCTCATAAAAAGTTCTCTTTTGCTGTAGAATTATTTTGCCGCTTTTTCAGTTTTCCTCTGTATGAACTTTGTAAGTTCGACTATCGGTATGACAGAAATGGCCAGCGCCATCGCAACCAGATATTCTAAAATAGATATCGCCTCAAAGTCAAATGCGCGGTTCAGGAATGGTACATATATGACCAGGACAGTGAGTATAAACGATATTCCCATAGCGCCCCACAGGAACTTATTGTGGTTTTTAAGACTGAACACAGAGGCGCGGCGGGAACGCATGTTGAATGAATGGAATATTTCAGTCATTGACAGTGTCAGGAAAGCCATAGTCATTCCGTCGGGACTTGGCGCGATCTCCCAGACGCCGGATTCCATAAAGTGGCCGATAAAATACGAGGCCATAGTTATAATCGTAACGATAAAGCCCTGGACAAATACATCTACGCCCATTCCTCCGGCAAAGATACCCTCCCTGGAATCCCTTGGGGGTCTTGACATACTGTCAGGTTCCGCCTTTTCCATACCCAGAGCCAGGGCGGGGAAACAGTCGGTTATAAGGTTAATCCACAGAAGATGCACAGGCTCTAAAATTGTGAAACCGAGAAGAGTCGCGAAGAAAATGGATAGTACTTCAGAGAGGTTGGAGGCGAGAAGGAACTGGATTGCCTTGCGTATATTGGCGTATATCCGGCGCCCCTCTTCAACTGCGGAAACTATTGTCGCAAAGTTATCGTCGGCAAGGACCATATCGGCTACGTTTTTCGTGACGTCGGTACCGGTTATGCCCATACCTACGCCTATGTCGGCGTTTTTAATGGACGGTGCGTCGTTTACGCCGTCGCCTGTCATTGCGGTGACTTTGCCTTTTTTCTGCCAGGCGTTTACTATCCGGACTTTGTGTTCAGGCTGAACACGCGCATACACCGAGTATTTCTCAATGTTGTCGTTTAGCTCGTCGTCACTCATCTCGTCAAGCTGCGCGCCGGTGATGGCCTGATCCCTTGAATCTATTATGCCCAGCTCCATGGCTATTGCGACGGCGGTGTCCACGTGATCGCCTGTTATCATAACCGGACGTATTCCCGCACGACGGCACTCGGCTATGGCGTCCAAAACTTCCGGCCTTATGGGATCTATCATACCGGTAAGACCGATATAGCAGAGATCCTGTTCCAAAAATTCAGGTGAGAAGGATTCAGGAGCCTTATCCCAGCTGCGGCATGCGGCGCACAGAACACGCAGCGCCCTGCTGGCCATGTCTTTATTGTTGTCAAGGGCCTGTTGACGGATATCGTCTGTCATTGGTTTTACCGTTTCACCGTCCATATAATGGGTGCAACGGCGTATAACTTCATCGGGAGCGCCCTTGGTGAATTGAATAAATTTGTCTCCGTCTGCGTGGACTGTGCTCATCATTTTCCGCATGGAGTCAAAAGGAGCCTCTCCCACTCTGGGAAGTTCTTTTGAAAGATCGTCCTTCTTCAAGTTCAGAGAAGCGGCATAGTTAACCAGCGCGGCCTCCGTAGGCTCGCCCTGGGCCTGGCCGTCTTCGCCAAGCTCCGCATCGGAGCACAGTGCCATAGCTGTTGCAAGCAGACGTTCATCTCCGCCGGCGTGGTCAATTACGGTCATCTTGTTTTGTGTAAGGGTTCCTGTTTTATCAGAACAGATGACCTGAGTACATCCCAGAGTTTCAACAGCGGTGAGCTTGCGTATCACCGCATTGCGTCGTGACATGTTTGTAACGCCAATTGACAGAACTATCGTCACAACGGCTGCAAGGCCCTCTGGAATTGCAGCGACAGCCAGGCTGACAGCGACCATGAAAGTGTCAAGAAGCACGACGCCGTCAATATCAGGATATGCTCTGATAAGGTTTACAGCGAAGATTACAACGCATATGCCAAGGACCAGAACGGTGAGTATTCGGCTCAGCTGAGAGAGCTTGCGCTGAAGCGGGGTCTGGTTATCCTGAGCATTTGACAGAGCGTCGGCAATTTTGCCCATCTCCGTATCCATGCCGGTTGAGGTGACAACGGCGCGCCCTCGCCCGTAGACCACCGTGCTGCCCATATAGGCCATATTTGAACGGTCGCCCAGCGGAACGTCCTTAGCTTCCCCAAGGCGCAGCGGTTCAACCTGTTTTTCCGACGGAACTGACTCGCCGGTGAGAGCGGCCTCTTCAATCTTCAGGCTGGCGCATTCAATAAGCCGACAGTCCGCCGGTACGGCGTCACCGGCCTCAAGCACTACCACGTCGCCGGGGACCAGCTCATCGCTTTTAACTGTAATGTGCTTACCGTCACGAATGACTTTGGAGGTGGCCGCAGCTATGGCAGACAGCGCCTCTATGGCTTTTTCAGCTTTGCTCTCCTGGGCGACGCCCAGAACGGCGTTGATTACCACTACTATCAGGATTATAACGACATCCGCCATTGACTCGCCGGAATACGCGGAGACAATGCCAGACACGACGGCCGCCACAATGAGAATTATAATCATGGGGTCAGCCAGCTCTTTGAGAAATCGCTGAAGCAGAGAGGCTTTTTTCGCCTCTTTTAATTTGTTGGGCCCGTACTTTGAAAGACGGGCGGAGGCCTCAGATTGGGAAAGTCCATCTTGGGAGGAACCCAGTTCTGAAATGGTCTCTGGTACGCTTTTCAGATATTCTTTCATGATACCCTCCATTGTTCTCACCTGCAGGAGAAAGGCGGCCAGGTCATATATACTATTTCCCAATAGGTGGTTAAAGTATAACATATACTAAAAAATATTACCACCCATTAGGAAGGTATGCGGCTATTAAAATTTAATTAAGATTCTTGCCGGATGTGAAAAAAGACCTGCGGATACGTATATACGTATCCGCAGGTCTGATCACTAAGGACAAGCCAGGCTGAAGCCATGTATGTTGACTTGCGCCGCGCCGTGGCGCTGACTACTCCCCTGCAGGTATGTTATTGAATAGAGTATAGTGAATGCCTTCTGGAAAGTCAAGTAAACAAAAGTGAACTTTGGAAACTATTTTTTCTCCTTATGAAATGAGCTGCACATGGCTCAAATTTGGAGCAGAATGACCAAGATACTTTTTGAAGGAGATGTAAAAAGACTATTTTTATATGTAATTTTGTAACAAAATAATTATATCCGACTAAATCGGCGTTTTTTTGTGCTATCTAATTGACAATGATGTAAAAGCGACATATAATTGCTTCACCATCAGACATGGTTGAGATAGGACAGCATGTCCAGTGGTGGGAGCCGGATATATCCCTCTTTTGTGTGGGAGGGGATGCTTTGCTATTCTTTATACATAGCAAAAAAGGCCAAGTGGCGCCCTTGGCAGAGCGGCCATGGGATAAAAGCGCGCTGGCCCAGGCGGCCTGTGTGCGCGAAACTTTATGGGCCGTTTTCTATTGCCCGTTATCCAGGTGCGTCCGCGGCCTATGAGGTTTTATATCCAGATCCCCAAGGAAAAATGTTTGGGAGGAAAATGAGATGAAAAAGTTTTTTGCACTTCTCATAGTTGTAGCCATGGCGTTGGCCATAACTGCGTGCAGTTCGTCCGACAGCGGCGAAGCTGGTACAAACGGCGGAGGGGTAAATGGGCAGTCTGAAAATGGGGGAAGCATAAAAGTCGGATTACTGGCTCCTCTCACAGGAGATGTTGCCCAGTACGGTCTGTCTGTGGCTTCAGGTGCTGAATTATATATCAAAGAGATAAACGAAGCCGGCGGCATAAACGGCAAGACTATTGAAGTTATCAAATACGATGAGCAGGGCGACGCTACTGAAGCTGTAAACAACTATTACCGCCTTGTGGATGACGGCGTTGTCGGGATTATAGGCGATGTTACATCGGCTCCGACTGTTGCGGTAGCTCAGGCTTCCGTTGAGGATAACATGCCCATGGTTACAGCCTCTGCAACTGACCCGTCGGTTATTTCATATGGCAGCAATTTTTTCCAGGCTTGCCTCAATGACCCGTATCAGGGAACTACAATGGCGAAGTTTGCGGCCAACGAACTTGGTGTAACAAGCGTTGCCACAATATATAATACTGGCGACGATTACTCTATTGGGTGCAACGACGCCTTTGTTGAACAGTGCAACGAGCTTGACGTACAGGTGCTGTCCCAGGAGGGATATGCAGACGGGGATGTGGACTTTAACGCGCAGCTTACCTCGATAATAGCTTCTGGCGCTCAGGCAATATTCTGCCCCAACTATTATCAGGACGACGGAATGATTGTCACCCAGGCCAGGACGCTGGGCTTTACCGGCTCCATATTGGGCGTTGACGGCTGGACAAATACCCATGAATATACAGATCCAGAGAATCTTTACGATTGCTATTTCTGCACATCATTTGCTATAATAGATGACGAAAAGATCAATGAATTTGTTGACGCTTACAGAGCGGAGAATGATAAGGACCCTGGAAACTTTGAGGCGCTGGGATATGACGCCGCGATGGTGCTCCTTAATGGCATAAAAGCCGCCGAGGATGCCGGCCTTGAGGCAGGTACTGACGACTATAAGCAGGCGGTTATAGACGGAATAGCCAACGGCACCGTTGCGGGCGTCACTGGCGAAATCTCTTACGACGGCACTGGCGCGCCTACAAAATCTATTATGATAGTGTCTCTTGACAGCGGATCTCCAGAGTTTTACATGAATTACTAATGCCCTTTCTTTGTTATACTGACGGCATGGATTCAAGTTGGGGAGGGCGGCGGCCCTCCCCAATTTTGATATAATTTTGGGTAAAACGGCGGGAAAATATAAATGTGAGGGGGAAGACATCTTGATATTCTTTCAACAGCTGCTGAATGGTTTACAGTTGGGCAGTATATACGCCCTTGTAGCTCTCGGCTATACGATGGTCTACGGTATAATACTGCTTTTGAATTTTGCCCACGGGGACATAATAATGGTTGGGGCATATGTTTCGTGGGTAGTTATGTCGCGACTTCAGCTGGGCCCGATAACAGCGGTTTTTGCCTCTGTTCTCATGTGTACTCTTCTGGGAGTTGTCATAGAAAAAGTGGCGTACGCCCCTCTGCGCTCAGCGCCCAGGCTGTCGCTGCTTATAACGGCCATAGGCGTTTCTTATTTCCTGGAAAACGGGGCGCAGCTTATATTCGGCGCAGATGGAAAGAATATGAACGCGATATTCTCCATACCAAACTTGACAATCGGATCTGTTACCCTCAGCTCTACTGCCCTTGTTACTCTGGCTGTGACCATTGTGGCTATGATAGGCCTTCTGATGCTGGTGCATAAGACTAAAATGGGAAAGGCCATGAGGGCCGTTTCAGAGGACATGGGCGCGGCGCAGCTGATGGGCATATCGGTAAACGCCACCATTTCATTTACCTTTGCAATAGGATCACTGCTGGCGGGCATAGGAAGCGTGCTTTATTCAAACATATATCAGATGGCCACGCCGACCATGGGGTCTATGCTTGGCCTTAAGGCCTTTGTGGCCGCCGTGCTTGGAGGGATAGGCTCCATTCCAGGAGCCATGATAGGCGGTTTTGCCGTGGGGTTCATAGAGACGTTTGTCTCTGCCGCAAAGATAGGGCAGCAGAGCCTGTCTGTATGGCGCGACGCCGTTGTTTTTGCGATACTCATAATAGTTCTTGTGGTTAAGCCTACTGGGATTATGGGCCATAAAGTGCGGGAGAAGGTGTGAGTTAATATGAGAGATAAATATAAGCGCATACCTATTCCTGTCCGATATCTGATAAACGCCCTTTTGTGCGCGGCATTTTTGGTGATTGTGCAGTCTTTTATTTCCGGAGGCTCAATATCAAGATATCAATCGGGTATTCTGGTCCAAATTGGCGTCTACATAATAATGGCTGTATCGCTGAATATAGCTACCGGATATCTCGGACAGCTGCCTCTGGGACACGCCGGTTTTATGAGTATTGGCGGCTATTCCTGCGCGATTTTTATGATGCGCCTTGCAGATAAGATGGGAGTGGAGACAGCTGACCTTTTAATCCCAGGTCTTATATTTGGAGGATGCGTAACTGCGCTGTTTGGACTTATTATCGGTATACCTGCCCTCAGATTAAAGGGGGATTACCTTGCCATTGTAACGCTGGGATTTGCAGAAATCATCAGGGTGTTTATGCTGAATATCGACTCATTGCTGGGCTTTAAATTTACAGGCGGGGCCGGCGGACTTACAGGCATACCCAGGTATTCTAATTTCCTCAATGTGTTCATATCGGTAATACTGGTCTGTTTCTTTGTGCATACCATGATGAAATCGCGCCATGGCCGCGCTATACTGGCTATCAGGGATAACGAGATAGCTGCTGAGGCGTCGGGGGTGAATATATCTTACTATAAGACTTTGGCGTTTGTGATATCGGCTTTCTTTGCAGGAATTGGCGGCGGTCTTTACGCTGGAAGCATTGGAGTGATGGATCCGACGAAATTCGGATTTATGGAGTCTATTGAGATCCTTGTAATGGTTGTTTTAGGTGGAATGGGTTCAATGCTGGGCTCAATATCCGCCGCCACAGTTATCACAGTTGTAAATCAGGTGCTAACCAGCCTGAGCGAATACAGGATGGTCATTTATGCCCTTCTGCTTATTGTCGTTATGATGTTCAGGCCAAAGGGACTTTTTGGAACGTATGATTTTTCACTGAGCCATGTGATGGAGAGGCTGTTTAACAGGGACTTTCCCAAAAGGAAGAGTAAGGGGGCGAGAAAATGAACGGCACCAGATTAGTGGACTTCCCCAGCCACAGCAAAATTCCGGAGAGAGATATCGGCGTAAGGCCGATTCTGGAGGTAAACGGGTTGGGAATAGACTTTGGCGGTCTTACAGCTGTGGAAGATTTTACACTGACAATCGGCCGTACGGAGATCGCCGGACTCATAGGCCCTAATGGAGCGGGAAAGACGACGATATTCAATCTGCTTACAAAAGTGTACCAGCCAACCAGAGGGGCGATACTTCTGGATGGAAAAGACACCGCCAACATGACCACCGTGCAGGTATGCCATGCCGGAATAGCCAGGACATTTCAGAATATCAGGCTTTTCCAGGATATGAGCGTTATGGACAATGTCCTTGTGGGTATGCACCAATCGATAAAAGGAAGCCTTGCTTCCGCGATGCTGAGGCTGCCGGTGTACTGGAAGGAGGAGAAGAGAGCCAGGCAGGAGGCCCTGGAGCTCCTCTCAATTTTCCACATGCAGGATATGGCCGGCGCCCAGGCCGGTTCACTTCCCTACGGCGCCCAGAGGCGTCTGGAGATTGTCCGCGCCCTGGCAACGCATCCGAAAATACTGCTGCTTGATGAACCTGCCGCCGGTATGAACCCGTCGGAAACCGGAGAGCTTATGGAGAATATACGCGAAATCAACAGGCGTTTTGGGATAGCTATAATGTTGATAGAGCATGACATGAGCCTTGTCATGGGGATATGCGAGGGAATAGCAGTGCTTAACTATGGACGCATAATAGCCAAGGGAACTCCGAAAGAGATACAGAGAAACCCCGAGGTTATTGAGGCCTATTTGGGCAAAGGGAGAGGTGATTAACTTGAGCCTTCTCAATGTGCAGGACATACATGTGTATTATGGGAGCATATACGCCATAAAAGGGATCTCTTTTTCCGTTGAGGAAGGGGAGATAGTGTCCCTTATAGGTGCAAACGGCGCAGGCAAGTCCACCACTTTAAAGACGATATCAGGACTTATGCGGCCAAGAACAGGTAAGATTGAATTTGCCGGAGCTGATATTACGGCGATGAAGGCCCACAAGATTGTAGCCGCAGGACTGGCCCAGTGCCCAGAGGGCAGACGCGTTTTCTCCAGAATGACTGTCCAGGAGAACCTGGAGATGGGGGCGTATACCAGGGAAAACGCGGAGATGGAGAAATCTATGGAGGACGTATATTACCGTTTTCCGCGGCTTAAGGAGAGATATAAGCAGGAGGCGGGGACGCTGTCAGGCGGCGAGCAGCAGATGCTGGCGATGGGCAGGGCCATGATGTCCCGCCCTAAACTGCTGATGCTGGATGAACCGTCTATGGGGCTGGCGCCGCTGCTGGTTGAGGAGATATTTGAAATAATAGGAGAACTTAACAGAAGCGGTACCACAGTGTTGTTAGTAGAGCAGAACGCACAGATGGCCCTGTCCATATCCAACAGGGGATACGTATTGGAGACCGGAAGAATAGTTATATCCGGTACCGGAGACGAGCTCCTGAGAGATGACAAGGTGAGAAGGGCCTACCTTGGAGGATAACGATAAAAGGCGCGCCGGCCTTCGCCGACACGCAGAAACAAAATCCGAGATTTACTCCAAAAATGAGGCTGAGAGTGCGCCTAAAGGGCGCATTCTCAGCCTCGTAGTGTTTTTTTTTGGACGGTACGTGCCCCTCCAAAAAACGATATTTCACTTTGTTTTGCCGCCAAGGTAACAAAACTCTGCTCAGTATTTTTAGAGCTTTTTATCTGTGTTTGAACTTGATAAGAATGCTTTTTGCAAGTAAAGCAGTGTCTACGATTCTTTTTCCATGGATAACGCAGCGGAGTAAACCGCGTTTTTTGCATAGCCGGTACTCTGAGAGACGCTCCTGGCTGCGTCCTTCAGCGAGATACCGGATTTGTGCAGCTGTATAGCTGCTGCGGCTGCCTCTTCAAGGGAAAGAGACGGTGAATTATCTTCAGAAGCCCCCGCGATTACAAGTACAAATTCGCCCTTTGGCGGCTCGATGGTATATGTTTCCAGAGCCTCAGAGAGCGTAGTACGTAGTACTTGCTCATGGAGTTTTGTGAGTTCGCGGCATATGGATATATCTCTGTCTCCGAATACTGACAACATATCCCGCAGGGTATTTACAAGTTTATGAGGCGCCTCATAAAAAATCATGGTGCGTTTTTCATTTTTAAGTGACTCCAGATGTTCGGCTCTGCTTTTTTTGGACACGGATAAAAACCCCTCGAATGTGAAGCGGCCTGTGGGCAGCGCAGACAGGGCCAGGGCGCTTACAGCGGCGCAGGGGCCGGGGACTATCACGGTTTCCACGCCGTTTTCGGCGCAGAGCCTTACCATATCTTCACCAGGGTCAGAGATGGCCGGCATGCCTGCGTCGGATACCAGAGCGCAGCTCTCGCCGGCCAGCAGCCGAGAGAGGATTCTCTGCCCGCTGCCTGACTGGTTGTGTTGATAGTAGCTGACAAGTTGCTTTTTGAGCCCCAGATGGTTTAGAAGTTTCACAGTGACCCGGGTGTCTTCGGCCGCGATAAAATCCACTTCCTCCAGCGTCTTTGCGGCCCTAAAGGATATATCGCCCAGATTACCTATTGGCGTTGCTACTAAATAGAGTTTTCCAGACATTGTTCATTGCTCCTGTTGAAGATGGTATATACGGCGTATTTCCTCAGTATCCGCCCCGTTGTCGTCTTTTATAATTAGGGCCGGCTCGACCCGCACCCCTGAGCGGCCTCCTCGGCGGCACTCCACAAGGAAAATTGAAGGCGGAGCATTCAACCTGCCCTGGACAAGTCTCAGACGTTTCGGCTCAAGACTGTGGGAGGAAAGAACGCACAGGGCCTCGCTGAGCCGAAAGGCAGGGCCGCACATGGCGAATCTGCCGCCGTCTCCCAAAAGTCTGGAGACGGTAAAGGCCAGCTGGCCGAGGGTGCATGTGTCCTCCTGACGGGCGCCTGACCGTTTGGACGAATTGGGAGAGGTCCCGCTGCCTATTGGGAAATACGGAGGATTTGAGACTATAAGCTGGTACTTCCCCACCTCAGCTTCATTAAGCGTACGAAGATCTCCCTGGAGAACGCGCAGATGGGAGTCCAGTCCGTTAAGCTGTATGTTCCGCTTGGCGCACGCCGCCGCCTCAGGTGAGATATCCACAAGGTCAATGTGCATCTCCGGCCGCCTGTGGGACAAAATTATAGATATTACGCCGGAACCACAGCCCAGATCGGCGCACCTGCGTACTCCTGAAAGCGAGACAAAATTTGACAGCAGCACAGAGTCCGTGCCAACTGGCTGCACGTCTTTATTGGTTTCCAGTTTTGGACCGTTAGGCCACAGTTCGAAAGCTTCCATATAGTACCTTTGAAAATTTACTGAGGGAGACGTTATCTCAACCTGCCAGCTGTATTTTGAACTTATGGAGGTGCTGACCAGGTTAAGAATAAACTGCCCAAATGTTTTTTAACTTATTTTATCTTTTTCTTCAGTATTTTGACAAGAGGATAAAAGACAATAATTATATAGAATAAACGAAAAACCGGGACGTACTACGTCTCGGCTTTTCGCATCTGTGATTTAACTTTTACTCTTACTCAGCGGAGATGGCGCCGACAGGGCAGCCGTCCTCGCAGGCGCCGCAGTCGATGCAGACATCGGCGTCGATTACATAGTGCTCGCCACCATCAGAGATGGCGGAAACAGGGCAGGTATCGGCGCAGGCGCCGCAGGAAATGCAATCACTGCTTATTACGTGTGCCATATTAATGTACCTCCAATTGACCTTTTATTATCCGCTCCACTATTACCAGAGCGTGTTTTCAATAGCATTGTAACACGAAATCCTGAAAAATCAATTATATATTTGAATAATTTATAGTCAAATTAAATTTTAAATTGTAAAACTTAAAAAACTTAAAAATTTAAAGAAAAACTTAAAAAAACAAAGATATAATGAGATATACAAAAGTCAGGAAAGGTCAAAAGTCAGGAAAGGTCAAAATAAAATTTGATAAATTCCAGGAGAAAGTGTATTATAACACTCGAAAGGTCAAAGAAAGTCAAAGTCAGAGAAAGTCGAGAGGTGATACGATATGGGCATGAGCGACGTGATAGCTAACTTTATAAATGACCTTTTAAAGGATGGCAGCACGGCGGAATTACAGAGATCCGAGCTTGCCAATAAGTTTGGATGTGTGCCCAGCCAGATAAATTATGTAATATCCACTAGATTTTCACCTGAGAGAGGTTACATAGTTGAGAGCCGCCGTGGCGGTGGCGGGTACATAAGGATACGCAGGGTTAAATCTGACCCGAAGCTCCTTATTATGCACACCATAAATGCCATTGGCGAGTCCATAGATCTGAGTACGTCGGCGGCACTGCTGCAAAATTGCGTGGCTGCCGGAGTGCTGGGAGAGGGAGCTGCCAGACTGATGCTGTCGGCAATAGGTGATAGTGCCATGAAGCCTATTGAACCTGCTGGGCGAGATACAGTGCGTGCCAGCGTTCTGAAGCAGATGTTGCTGGCGACCCTTTAGGAGAGTCTTTGAGAGAGAACGAAAGGAGATTCAAGTTATGAAATGCACAAATTGTGGTAAAAATAATGCCAGTTATCATTATAGGTACAATATAAACGGAACGGTTACCGAGGCGCATCTGTGTCCTGAATGCGCGGCCAAGATGGCCCCTAACATGCAGCCGTCTTTTGGCGGAAGCGGCATGGGGATGCTGGAAGGGATGATGAGGAGCTTTATGAACGACGATTTCTTCGGAGATTTTATGAACGACGGCTTCTTCGGCAGGAGTATGTTTGCCCCTGTGATGACCTTCGGATTTCCAGCTGTGCTGATGCCGGGCGTTGAGGTCAGGTATCCTTCGGGAACTCCTGAGGTAGGCAACGCCCAGAGTCAGCCGGCCCAGGAACAGAACTCCCAGGTGGATCCGGAGCTCTCAAAAAGGCGAGAGATAAACGCCCTGCGTGAGCAGATGAAAGCGGCTGCGGAGTCCGAGGACTATGAGAAGGCCGCGGAGCTGAGAGACCAGCTCCGCAAACTGGAAAACGGCGGCGAGGGCAAAGCCGAATAATCCGGAGTGCTATGGACGGGAGATTGCCTCCCGTCCATAATTTGAACCTATGAAGTTGTTGTAAGAAAATTTTAATTGAGTTTTTCCTACGTTGAAGCGGAGGTGCATATATATGAAGTTTGAAGATAGGTTTACAGAACGCGCAAAGAATGTTTTGAACCTGGCCCATGAGGCCGCTGCAAGTATGGGCCATGGATATGTAGGCAGCGAGCACATCCTCCTTGGCATTGCGGCGGACGGAGGCGGCAGCGCGGCAAAAATACTCAGGGATGCGGGACTTGACAGGGAGCTTATAGAGGATTCAATAGAGAAGTTTGTTGGCCGTGGCGAAAGCGGCACTACCACTGTGCAGGGGCTTACCCCAAGGGCAAAAAGGATAATTGAACTTGCAGTTGCAGACGCGACGAGGCTGGGACACAGCTATGTGGGCACGGAGCATTTGCTTATGGGGATACTCCGTGAGTATGACAGTGTGGCTTCAAAAATAATTACAGCCTCAGGCGTGGACCCAAACAAGCTGTATACGGATATAATGAATGTGTTCTCTTCTGCAGTTGGCCGCAGCCCTCAGGAGACTCAGCGGGTGGGCGCCAAGCACAGCGAGACTAAGACCTTGGACCAGTTTTCGCGCGATCTGACTGCGGCTGCAGCCCGAGGCGAGCTGGATCCTGTCATTGGCAGAGAGAAGGAAGTACAGCGTGTGGTACAGATTCTCTCCCGCCGTACAAAGAATAACCCTGTGCTTATAGGCGAACCTGGCGTGGGAAAGACGGCCATTGCCGAGGGTCTGGCCCAGAGGATAATTTCAAGCGATGTACCCGAGACGCTGATTGGCAAGAGAGTGGTATCTCTCGACCTTACGGGAATGCTGGCCGGCACAAAGTACAGAGGGGACTTTGAAGAACGTATAAAGAATGCTATCGACGAGGTAAAAAAGGCTCACGATGTAATCCTCTTTATCGATGAGCTGCACACGATAATCGGCGCGGGAGCGGCTGAAGGGGCCATAGACGCTTCAAATATCTTAAAACCAGCACTTTCCAGAGGCGAGATACAGGTTATAGGCGCCACGACTCTTAACGAGTATAGAAAGCACATTGAGAAAGACGCAGCTCTGGAGCGGCGCTTCCAGCCGGTGCAGGTGGACGAACCCACCACTCAGGAGTCCATAGAAATACTCCGAGGCCTTCGTGACAAGTACGAGGCACACCACAAGCTGAAAATAACCGATGAGGCTATTGAAGCGGCGGTAAAGCTCTCAGAGCGTTATATAAATGACAGATACCTGCCTGATAAGGCAATAGATCTGCTGGATGAAGCGGCTTCCAGGGTCAGAATGGAAGAACTCAGACTTCCGCCCGATCTTAAGGAGCTGGAGAGCCAGGTGAATGCTCTGGCGGCGGAAAAAGAGTCGGCAGTCAGGAACCAGGATTTTGAAAGGGCTGCCCAGATACGCGACCAGGAGAAGGAGAAAAAAGCTCAGCTTGAAAAAGTGCGTAGCGACTGGGATTCCGGCCGTGCGGGCGGTTCCGGAAAACAGGTGACGGGAGAGGACATTGCCGCCGTTGTGTCTCTGTGGACGGGGATACCTGTTACCACATTGACAGAAGACGAGAGCCAGAGACTTCTCCGTATGGAAGAGATAATCCATAAGAGGGTAATCGGGCAGGATGAAGCTGTTTCGGCCGTGGCAAAGGCCATACGCCGCGGACGTGTGGGCCTTAAAGACCCCAAACGCCCGATAGAATCTTTCCTCTTCCTGGGACCTACGGGTGTTGGCAAAACTGAATTGTGCCGCGCCCTGGCTGAAGCCATGTTCGGCGATGAAAACGCCATGATAAGGATAGACATGTCCGAGTACATGGAAAAACACACAGTATCAAAGCTCATCGGTTCACCCCCAGGATACGTGGGCTACGACGAGGGAGGACAGCTCACAGAGAAAGTGCGCCGTCACCCATACTCGGTGGTGCTGTTTGACGAGATAGAGAAGGCCCATGAAGATGTGTTCAACATTATGCTGCAGATAATGGACGATGGCCGCCTTACAGATTCCCAGGGCAGGCGTGTGGACTTCCGTAATACTGTAATCGTAATGACCTCCAACGTGGGAGCCAGGAACATAACTGATAAATCTGCACCCCTTGGATTCAGGGATGGAGATCAGGATCAGCTCCAGGCCAGCGATGAGCGCATCAGGGACGCCGTAATGGGCGATCTTAAGAGGACTTTCAAGCCGGAATTTCTCAACCGTATAGATGAGATAATAGTGTTCCATCAGCTGACAAAGCCTGAGATCAGGAAGATAGCGGGCAATATGCTGGAGACAGTCGCGCAGCGTATCGAGGGAATGGATATCCACATGTCGTGGGACGAATCTGCCGTAGATCTTTTAGCTGACGAGGGCTTTGATCCGGTATACGGAGCCAGGCCGCTGCGCCGTAAGATACAGAGCAGCGTTGAGGACGGCATTGCGGAGCAGATGCTGGAAGGCGCCGTTACAGCCGGCGATACCGTCAATGTGACGGCTCGCGACGGCAAGATTTGCATCGAGGCGAACAGAAAGGCTGAGATGGCGGCGGCAGGTTCAGCCGCTGAATAAGTGAAATTTAAAAAGAAAATGGCAAAATTGAGTGGCGTCCCCAGACGGGTCAACCGTCTGGGGACGTTTTTTGTTCAGAAGAAAAATTTTTGCAAATATGTGTGCTGTTATGTAGTTCTTGACGCTAAAATCGTAGTATATGTAGGAGGGCAGAAAGGGGGAGATAAGATGATAGATGATGAAGAGATAATCGATCTGTTTTTTGCGCGTTCTGAACAGGCAATACAGGAATTGGACGGCAAATATGGGAAGGTATGCGGCAAACTCTCCTATGGAATTGTTGGCGACTTGCAAGATGCGGAAGAGTGCGTCAATGACGCGTACCTGGGCGTGTGGAACGCCATCCCGCCGGCACGTCCCAAACCGCTGCTGACGTATGTGGCGAAGATTGTCCGTAATCTCTCGCTGAAAACTTATTGGAAAAAGGAAGCGGCCAAGCGCAGCAGCCGTTACACTGTTGCCCTGGAGGAAGTGGAGACCTGTATTGCAGACAGGAAAACAGTAGAGGATGAAATAAGCGTCAGAGAGCTGACACAGACTATTGAGAACTTTTTGGATACGCTGTCATTGGAAAACAGAGTTATCTTTGTGCGCCGATACTGGTTTGCCGACGGCTACAATGATATAGCCCAGCTTTTAGGAATTTCAGAGAAAAACATCTCCGTACGGCTTACGCGGATTCGGGAGAAAATGAGGCAGTATTTTGCAGAAAGGGGGATATCCATATGAATATAAAGAAATTTTCTGAGGCTATGGGTGAAATTGACGTCAGATATGTCGACGAGGCGTTAAACTACAAAAAGAACAGTAAAAGGCGCCGATGGATGAGATGGGGCGCCGCAGCCGCCTGCCTTGCCGCGGTACTGGCCGTGTGCCTGCTTATGACAGATATGCCCTCTCAGCGGCAGGAGGACTCGCTTATTCGGCTGTCTGAAAACTCTGAAAATGTAGTCGCCAGATATATAGAACAGGCGCCGTCGGTGAGCACCGTAGCCGATTTGCAGTTCCTCACTGAAGAGGAGATATTTTCCGCATCCCACATGGCCGTTTTCAGAGGAACTGTCCTTGGGATCCGGAATATTGAGCTGGATTTTAACGGGGACAAGGCGTATCGGGCAATTGCGGAAAGCAGAGTGGAAGAGGTGGCTGAGGGACCGTGCGCTGCGGGAGACAGCGTGTCTGTTTTGCTGCCATGCCCAATTACGGAGGGCGTCTGGGTAGAGGACACAGACGTGGTTTCGGCCATGAGGGTGGGCACGGAAGGGATTTTCATGCCGATGATTTACGACAATGAAAACTCTGTCTGGATACAGAATAATGCCAGGTTAATAAAAAAGGATATCGCCGATTACGGGTTTTCCGACGGTGTCCGGTATGCCTTCCTCCAGACAGAAGACGGGCTTATATTCAGCCGCTATACCTACGAGAGTATATCCGACGCAGCCACTTTAGACGAAATTTGGGAGTATGTGCAGAATATGCTTGAGAGATACCACAGCTGAAATCAGAAAATTAAGGCGTAAAGTACGCAAAAGCGGCCTGCTGAATGCAGGCTGCTTTTGCGCTTGTGCAGACTTTAGAGTCAAAGAGAGCGCCGGTGATGGAAAACTCCGAATACGGTTTAGCTTCGCATTTTAGACCCGATGAATTGCCGCCGCCCTTGACCGTAAGCTATATTTATGAGATAATCACCATAAGTTACGTCGCAAAACTGTGGTTATTGGGCAAGCACTCCCAGGAATAGACTTTACTGGGGGTGTCTTTATGCAGTGCAGGATAGCCGATATGCGGTGCAAAGAGGTTATTAATATAAATAACGGTTTCCGCATAGGATTTGTAAGCGATATTATATTCGACACTGTCAGCGGTAAAATATTGTCCCTTGTGGTGCCGGGACCATACCGATTTTTTGGTGTTCTGGGGAGATATGACGATTACGTTATTCCCTGGGGAGCCATAAGGAAAATTGGCGACGATATAATTTTGGTGGAGGCTGACTGTTCTCCGCGTTTTGAAAAGCGGCAAAAACGCCAGTGGTTTTAAGCTGCGGGAGGAAGTGCAACGTGGAAAAACCTGAGATAAATCCGGAGAAAACCGGGAAAAAAGATAGGAAAAAGATGAAGCTGTGGGTGAAGATACTCATATGGCTTGCAGCAGTGGGAGTGTTTTTAATAGCGGTGGCCTTTGCGTTTATATACGATGGATTTGGATGGGTCTCCGCCATGCTTGACTGGCAGGCTCAGCTGCCCGAGGATATCGTGTTGGACACATCGCTGTCGGGAAAATATGTGACTGGTGAAAACGACTACATCTATATACGCGTCTCCCAGGAGAAGTCGCCGTATCTTGACGTGCAGGAGTATATTGACCACTATTTTGACAGGTTTATCCACAGCCCTGAGTACCTGGAGGCAAACGGCATCACGGTAACGCGCCACGAGACGGACGGTATGATGCACGTTACCACGATCGAAATAGAGGGGATGCCTGATGGGTTGGAGGACACATACACATATGTGACCATGCGGACCTATTCCCGTTATTTCTTCAGGGCGCTTCTCAAATATGACAGCGACTATAAACTTCAAGAGGCCCAGGCGGCTGTGGACACGTTTATCGATACTTTTACCTCAAAAATATCTAAAAGGGACCAGACTATCGAGACTGATTTCAAGCCTGTTTTGCCGGAGAACTGGTCTGAGGAGACTCGGGACGCCTATGAGAGACTGTCCTCCGCCCAGGAACCGTATTTTGGAGCTTTTTCAGGCGATATGGAGGGATTGCAGCGGGAGCTTGGACAATCGTTGCCGATAGTTCTGGAGTACTTCCACTTAAACCAGCCGTTTCCTCTGGAGGATATTGAAAAGGCGTATGAAGAGGGCAAACTTGTGGAATTGACGCTCCAGTGTACGGTCAATAACAATACTGAACTTTACACCCGATCCGCCCTTTTAGCCGTGCTGTCAGGGGAATATGACGCTCAGCTCCGCCAGATAGCGGCGTCTGCGGCGGAATTCGGCCATCCGTTCCTCTTTAGGCTCAATAACGAGATGAACTCGGATTGGACAAGCTATTCAGGAATAGTTACTCTGTCGGATCCCGATCTGTACGTGGCGGCCTGGAGGTATATTTACGATATCTTTGCCGATGAGGGAGTGGACAACGCGATTTGGGTTTTCAACCCAAATGACAACGATTATCCTCCGGCTTCATGGAACAGTTTTCTGGCCTACTACCCAGGGGACGAATATGTCCAGATCATCGGTGTGACCGGATATAACACCGGCACTTATTACGCAGATGTGACGAATGAGAAGTGGCGGAGCTTTACAGATATCTATGACGAGATAGACGAGGCCTTTGGAGAATGTTTCGGAGAGTTCCCCTGGATTATCACCGAGTTTGCCTCAAGCTCCGTAGGCGGCGATAAAGTCGCATGGATAGAGGAGATGTTCGCCCATATAGGCGACTATGAAAACATAAAGGCGGCAGTCTGGTTTGACAGCGCCGACTATGATTACAGGCCCGGGTTGGAGGATGTCGCCGCTCGCCCCTATTGGATAGCTGAGACTGAGGAGACTCTTCAGGCCTTTAAAGCCGGGCTGGAGGGTACTCCGGAGAGATTTTTCTAAAATTTAACGTGATTTTTCTCTGACGGCGCAAAATTTTGCTTGCGCCGTCAGAATTATTCTGCTATAATATCTCAGCCTGAATTTAATTTTGGGTATCTCACACATAGAGGGACCGGAGCCCTGTGCCAAGGCTGGCTACCGGGAAGAGCTCTGTGGAGGTAAAAACTGAAAAAGGAGAAATAGAAATGGCAGTAGTATCAATGAAGCAGCTGCTGGAGGCCGGAGTACATTTTGGCCATCAGACAAGGCGCTGGAACCCGAAAATGGCCCCTTACATTTATATGGAGCGTAACGGCATCTATATAATCGATCTGGCCAAGACCGTGAAAAAACTGGAGGAGGCCTATAATTTCGTCCGCGATACAGCGGCTGAAGGCGGCACAATCCTGTTTGTAGGAACAAAAAAGCAGGCTCAGGACGCAATGCGTGAAGAGGCCAGCCGTGTGGGCATGTATTATGTAAACGCCCGTTGGCTTGGCGGCATGCTTACCAATTTCAAGACCATGCGTACCCGTATCGACCGTCTCAACCAGCTTAAGAAGATGCAGGAGGACGGCACCTTTGACATGCTCCCCAAGAAAGAGGTTATGAAACACCTGGGCGAGATGGCAAAGCTGGAGAAGTACCTTGGAGGCGTCAAGGAGATGAAGCGTCTGCCTTCAGCTCTCTTTATAGTTGACCCGCGCAAGGAGCGCAATGCTATAGCTGAGGCTCGCAAACTGGGTATCCCGATTGTGGCTATTGTTGACACAAACTGCGATCCGGATGAGATAGACTATGTTATCCCAGGAAACGACGACGCTATCCGCGCTATCAGGCTTATCGCCTCCACAATGGCAAGCGCCGTCCAGGAAGGACATCAGGGAAGCGATGCCCAGGAGGAGACAGAAGAAGCCGGGGAGACAGTGGAAGAGGTCGTTGAAGAGGTCGTTGAAGAGGCTTCTGAAGAAGAGGCTGAGACCGTCCAGGAGTAATTTACAGGGCAATTTGTCCTGACGGATACTAAAGACTTTTATTGGGAGGAAATCATTTATGGCAATTTCTGCCGCTGATGTAAAGAACCTACGTGAAATGACAGGCGTTGGCATGATGGATTGCAAGAAAGCCCTTGCCGCTGCTGACGGAGATATGGACAAGGCCGTTGAGTGGCTCCGTGAAAAGGGTCTTGCCGCCGCTCAGAAAAAGGCGGGACGTATTGCAGCAGAAGGCATGGCATATGCCGCTGTTATTGACGGAGTCGGCGTCTGCGTCGAGGTAAACGCGGAGAGCGACTTCGTGGCAAAGAACGATATATTTGTGGATTATGTCCATCAGATTGCCGCTGTTGTTGCCAAAGAGAATCCTGCAGATCTGGACGCTCTTATGGAGTGCAAGTACCCTGGCAGCGACATGACAGTTAAGGACACACAGAATGAGAAAGTCCTGGTTATCGGTGAGAATATTAACGTCCGCCGTTTCCAGAGATTTGACTCCGGCGTATCTGTCCCCTACGTTCATATGGGAGGCAAGATTGGCGTCATTGTCAATCTCGATACTGATCTGCCTGCGGATAAGGTGGAGACTGTGGGTAAGGACGTAGCTATGCAGATAGCCGCTCTCAATCCCCGCTTCTGGGATAAGGCCCAGGTCACCCAGGATGTACTTGATGAGGAGAAGAAAATTATGCTGGCCCAGATGGACAATGATCCAAGCATGGCCTCCAAGCCTGACCAGGTGAAGGAGAAGATCGTTATGGGCAAGATGAATAAGTTCTACTCCGAGAACTGCCTGCTTCAGCAGGAGTTTGTAAAGGACAACCAGGTCACAGTTGAGAAGTATATCGCCGACTCAGCAAAGGCGCTTGGCGGACGGATAAAATTTGTTGACGCCGTACGTTTTGAAAAGGGCGAGGGCATCGAGAAGCGCCAGGATGATCTGGCAGCTGAAGTTGCAAAACTGGTAAAATAAATAATAAAAATAAAAAACGTGTCTCAAATTTTGAGACACGTTTTTTGCTTTACATTGATGGAATTAGCTTGCGTCGCTAAACTCCATTGTAACGGCCAGGACTATGTCCATTCCGTCAAATATAGATGGTTCATAATAATGCTCCAGGGAATAGACGGGAAGCCTTGTGGTGTCTCCATAGGCCATAATAGCCACAGGGGTTTCAGCGCCGATGTCCTTCGCCTGAAAACCGGTGAGAGCCGCTCCGCCGCTGGCGGTGATAGGGCCGCTGGGGGAGACAGGCTCGCTTTGAAATTGATAAGAACCGGCCGAGGAGATGTTAAAGCCGATGGTGAAGTTCTCAGAATGACCGGCAATAAAGTCCTCAATGGGATCAAAATGTATGGACATCGCGCCGGAGAGGGCGCCATCCACTCCGCCTGCGTCTATACTGGTGCCGCCTATATCAACCCACGTTCCATCATCCGCCAGCATGTAGGCGCTGACCTTCATGGAACCTGCGCCCTCAGGGGCATCGAAAGAGACGATCTGGGAGTTTGCCGATACGCCCAGAATTCCCAGAATCTCCTCCTGCTCTTCCGAAAGCTGGTACGGCCGTACGCCGCCTTCAGCTTCTGAACTGCCGGCAGAACAGGCGGATATGGTTAGAAGTATACATGTAAATGCCAGAACGAGGTATATTTTTTCATAGCTTGCCTCCTGAAAATTAATGAGCTTGCGCTGTCATCTGGAACTGAGAACGAAGCGTTCTATGACCTCCGCTACGGCGTCCTCGTTGTTGGTGCTCTCGGTAATTACATCGCACATGGGCTTGATCTCCTCCACGGCGTTTCTGACGCCAACGCCCAGACCGGCGGCCCTTATCATGGGCAGATCATTGAAATTGTCGCCAATGGCTATAGACTCCTGATACGGGATGCCCAGCATACCGCACAGGTTTAAAAGCCCAG